>JBJOID010000203.1:0-48230 GCA_046047315.1 Candidatus Hydrogenedentota bacterium
CTCGGGGCCGTTGTCGGTGGTCCATGCCGTTTCGCCGTCGCCATCGATGGCCATCCTGACGGGACCGAGGAAGGCCTTGCGATTGCCTTTGTCCGGATAGGCGGCATCGAGCGGGCGGCGCGGCACATTCACGTCGGCGATGGCGCTGCCGAACTCGGCGCGCTGCCATTGGTCAAACTCTTCGACGGGGCGGTCCGCCGGGGCAAGGCGCAACTCAATCTCGGAGAGCGCGCCGGAACCGTAGATGGAGCGGCCGGGGCCGTTGCGGGGCAGGTTCGGATCGGTGAGCAACTCGACCCGCAGGGCAGTGACGCGGGACAAGGGGCTGGGGGCGGTCATCTTGGGGTGGTGCCGCGTGGGCGCATAGCCGGAGGCGAGGTAGGAACCGTCGCCCATGGGCACACACTTCTGGCCGCCGGCGGAGGTGTCGTCGAAGGAGAGATCGAGCGGACGCCAGTCGGGCTTAGGCTGTGCGCGCACCTCCTCCTCCCAGATGCGCATGCGGGAGTCCCAGTCGGGAGTCGCCTCCTTGATGGCCCGCTCCACCTCGGCCACGCGCGCCAGCGTTGCGTCGCGCTGGTTCCGCTCGGCAGAGGTGTACACCGTGGGCGCGGCCTCGTGGGCGCTGTTGATGTAGGCCAGCATCTGGAAGTATTCAGCGTGCGTGAGGGGATCGTACTTGTGGGTGTGGCACTGCGCGCAATTCACCGTAAGCCCGAGCATGGCGCGGCCCACCACATCGAGGCGGTTGAACAGTGCCTCCATGCGGAACTGCTCTGGGTCGATTCCACCCTCTTCGTTGATCATGCTGTTGCGCAGGAAACCCGTGGCAACAATCTGATCCTGGGTGGCGTTGGGCATCAGGTCGCCCGCGATCTGCTCGCGGATGAACTGGTCGTAGGGCATGTTGTCGTTGAAGGCGCGGATGACCCAGTCGCGCCAGAACCACACGAAGCGGGGCTTGTCCTTCTCGAAGCCGTCGGAATCGGCGTATTGGGCGGCATCGAGCCAATCGCGCGCCCAGCGTTCGCCGTAGTGCGGCGAAGCGAGCAGCCTCTCAACGGCCGCGGCGTAGGCGGACTCGGGGTCTTCAGCGAGGAACGCGCTGATTTCCGCTTCCGTGGGAGGCAGGCCCGTCAGGTCGAGCGAAAGTCGGCGCAGCAGGGTGAGCGGGTCGGCCTCGGGCGAGGGCGTCAACCCCTCGCGATGGAGGCGTTCCAGCACGAAATGATCGATCGCGTTGCGGGTCCACTCCGGCTGGCTGGCCTCGGGCACGGGAGGACGCTCCGGAGTCGTGAAGGCCCAGTGCTCCGACCACTCCGCGCCCTGGGCAATCCACGCGCGCAGGGTCTCGATCTGTTCGGGATTGAGCTGCTTGCCGCTCGCGGGCGGCGGCATCACGTCGTCGGCGTCGGTGGACAGGATGCGCGCCATGAGGCTGCCCTGGGTGGGATCGCCGGGGACGATGGCCGCTCCCCCCTCCCGCGCCGCCGTGGCGTCCGCGAAGGTGTCGAGCCGCAGGCCCGCCTTGCGGCTTTCGGGGTCGGGGCCATGGCACTGGAAACAGTTGTCGCTCAGAATCGGGCGCACGTCGCGCTGGAAGGAAACGCCCTCCCCCGCGAAGGCGGGCGGGACCGCGAGGCCCGCGCAGGCCACCAAGACCCATGCGCGCGCGGCACGACCCCAGGTTGGAACGGTGGCATGGTGCATCCCGCGATTCTGGAACAGATTGGCCCGCCAAGGCAAGCGTGGTGATCTGAGCGAATTCGTTGTCAGCCCCTGGCCTCCAGCGCGTGGATGCGGTCGCGCGCGGGGAGATAGGCGGGGTGCAGGCGCAGGGCTTCGTGGTACTTGGCCAGGGCCTCGCGCGGCTGGTTGCGGGCTTCGTCGATGAGGCCGAGGTGATACCACGAGGCGAAGCTGCCGGTGCCAGCCACGTCTTCGGGGAGGCCGAAGGAGTCGCGGTAGGCGGACTCGGCCCGCGCGAGGTCGCCGCATTGCAGCCAGGCATAGCCCCGCGCATGGTGGAAGTCGGCGCGGTGTGTGCCCGCGTGGCCAAGTTCACGGTGCTGTTCGAGGAGGGCGGCGGCGGCCTCGCAGGCGCCGGACTCGACCTGGGCATAGGCCGCGCCACAGAGCAGGCCGGTCAACACGGGTCGCCCCACGGCGCCCAGCCGCCCTACGGGCTCAGGCTGCGAGAAGTCGATGCAGCGCAGCGCGCGCTGATAGGCCACGGCGGCGGCCTTGTGGCGGCCCAGGCTCTGCCACGCCTTGGCCAGCTGATACTGGAAATATTCGTCATCCGGGTGGCGCGCCAGTTCCTTGCGCAAAAGGGCGATGTTGCGGTGGGCCTTGGCGGCGGCGGCATCGCGGCCGAGGGCGTAGCCCGTGTGGCGCAGGCGCAGTCCGGTCTCGACCGCCACGGGCGCCGCCCCCGTCTCGCGCGCAACCAGTTGCTCATGCACGGCGCCCTCGTAGCGCCAGGACTCTCGGAAGAAAAGCCGGGCCGTCTGGTCGGTCACCTCCTGCTCGAGCGATTCCACGGGGCGCTCGTTGACAATCGCGACGAGGCCGAGGGCATGGACGGACGCACAGGCTGCAAAGGCCTGAAGGCGCTCCCGCGCTTCGGGCACGGGTGTGACGAGGTACTCGTCCGCGTCGATGATGAGGGCGACCGGGAACGAAGCCTGAGCGAGCGCGAAGTTGCGTGCTGCGGCGAAATCGTCCAGCCAGGGAAAATCGTGCACGCGCGCGCCGTGCGCCGCGGCGATGGCGCGGGTCTCGTCCGTCGAGCCGGTGTCCACCACCACCATCTCATCCACCACGTTGCGCAGGGAGTCGAGGCAGCGCCCGAGCACGGCCGCCTCATCGCGCACGATGAGCACCGCGCTAAAGCGCATCGCGCCGGAAGAGCTGGTCGAGCCGGTAGCCATAGAGCCCTCGCAGGAGCGCCGCCTGCGCCAGGAGCGCGCCCGCCGAATTTGCCACGATGTCGAGCGGGTCCACATGCCGCCCTGGCACAAAATGCTGATGCACTTCGTCCACCAGCCCAAAGCCGACGGTGAAGAGCAACGGCACCCAGAACAAGCGCGCGAGCGGGTGACGCCGCGCGGAGCGCAACATGCCCGTTGCGACCAGGGCCGTGAGCAGGCCGAATGCGATCACGTGCTGCACCTTGTCGAAATGCGGAAACAGCCCCGAAACCACCGGCGGGTCCGGCTGGCTGGAGAGCCAGAATATCAGGCTGCAATACGACAGCGTGAGCATGGCGGCGGGCCAGGTCAAGTGAGGGATGCTCCTGGTTTGTCAAGCATTTACTGTGCATGGTGCCGCAGGAAGCCTTGTGCAAGCAATGCCCGGGGGAATGCCGCCGGTGCGCATGCGGGTTTGTAAGGCAATATGCATAGCGGCCGTTGGGGATCCGTTGAAGCCTGCCCCGCCGCCGTGTTAGGATGATAAGTGGAGATATCTCAACCCGTTATGTGGAATTGCCGCAGCGACCTACCGGTCGTTAGCCGTGGGGCGCATCTCCTTCAATTGGCTGGCAGGGCGGCAGACCCGCCAGACCCCGGAGAACGAGGCCGATGAGTCAAGCGATGTTGGAAACACCGGTAACCCTGGACGAAACGCTGGCGCACATGCGCGCCCGGCTGACTGGCGTGGTGCCGGATTTCGAAATCGAACTGAAAGCCGGGATAGCCCACCGGGTAAACACGCTCAAGCGTGAAATGAACGCGGTGATTCTGGGGCACAACTACATGGAGCCCGCGTTGTACCACAGCGTGCCAGACTTCACGGGAGACTCGCTCCAGCTTTCGGCAATATCGGCGGAGACAGACGCGGACATCATCGTCTTCTGCGGGGTCTGGTTCATGGGCGAGACCGCGAAGGTGCTCAACCCCGGCAAGATGGTGCTGGTGCCCTCGGACAAGGCGGGTTGCTCGCTGGCCTCGGGCATCACGGTGGCCGATGTGCGGCGGCTGAAGGAGCTCTACCCCGGTGCCCCCGTCGTCACCTATGTGAACACATACGCCGAGGTGAAGGCAGAATCGGATTACTGCTGCACCTCGGGCAACGCCGACAAGGTGCTGCGCCATCTCTTCGGACAGGGCCACCGCCGGGTGATCTTCCTGCCGGATGAATACCTGGCGCGGAACACGGCGCGCGACGTGGGCGCGGGTTATATCGTGCCCGGGCAGCCTATCGACGCACACCCGATGGACGAGCCGGCCGTGATCGGCTGGAGCGCGCGCTGCGAAGTGCATGAATTGTTCAAGCCCGCCGATGTGCTGCAGGTGCGCAAGCAATACCCGGATGCGGTGATCCTCGCCCACCCGGAGTGCAGCCCGGAAGTGGTGGACCTGGTCGACGTGACCGGCAGCACCAAGGTGATGGCGGACTACGTGGAGCAGACGGACGCGCCGCGCTTCGCGCTGTTCACCGAATGCAGCATGGGCGACAACCTGGCCGCGCAATTCCCGCACCGGGAGATGGTGCGCTCGTGCAGCCTGCGCTGCCAGCACATGAACACCATCACGCTGGAGGACACCCTCGCCGCTCTCGAGCGCAAGCAGTACGAGGTGAAGCTTTCGGCGGAAATCATCGACCGCGCCCGCCAGCCCATCGACCGCATGATCGCGATCCGGTAAGCCCCATGCCCTACTTCAAGAGTTCCCAGATTGTGCCGGGCAAAGGCTACGCGTGGACCTATTACGAGCTGGACGAGGCGGGCACGGTGACGCGCCAGCTCACGTGGATTGACGGCACGAACGAGATTTCCCGCATCCCCGATCCCATCGTGAAGCGGCTGATGCGCCCCGAGCTTTGCAAACCCGCCGACGCGGCGGAATTCGCGTCGCTGTGGGGCGAGGCCTAGGCAAAGCCTGATCCCTTTTTCACGGGGACACCTGCGACAGGGTCTGCGGCCCTGTCTTTAAGCTTTTCCCCACGCCGCCGCAAGGGCTATGCTTGTAACCATCACGACACGGCGGAGCAACGGAAGCCACGCATGAACACGCCCATCAATCCCCGCGAACAATTCAAGGCCGAGGACAAGGTGCTGCCCTTCAAGGGGCCCGAGGCCATCGACGCCGCCTGCCTGGAATGTTTCGCCTATGAGTACGCGGGCACGCCACACGGCCGGGAGATGGAGATCGTGACCGAGACGGACGAGTTCACCTCGGTTTGCCCCTTCTCCGGACTGCCCGATTTCGCGGTGGTGCGCATTCGTTATGTTCCCGACACGCTGTGCATCGAGTTGCGCTCGCTGAAGTATTACCTGCTCTCCTACCGCGATGTGGGCATCTGGTACGAGCACCTGGTGAACCGCATGCTGGAGGATCTGGCGGTGTGTTGCCGTCCCCGCCGGATGGCGATCGAGATCGAGTGCAACCCGCGCGGCGGTCTCAGCAGCACGGTGAGCGCCGCATACGACGCGGAGTCGATGGGACCGCCCGAGAACCTGACACGGAGGCTGCAGTAACGCCATGCCCCTGAAGGAACGCGCCTACACCCACATCGACCACGTGCGCGTGGTGCTGGGAAACGCCTGGCTCGAACGGGAGTGGTCCGCCCTGCTGGGACACACGGTTGCGCTGACGCAGAAATCGGGCGAGGTGGCCTGGGTGCATGCGGAAAGTCCCGAGGCACGCATCGTGGTCGATGGGGAACCGCTGGGCATGCTCGACCTTGGCGCGGCGGACTGGAGCGAAGAGAACAATCCCTTTGGCGCGGTGGTGTCCGCCCGTTATGCGGGAAGCCGCATCGCACTGCACTTGTGGACCATGGCGCTGCATGATCACGCCGCGCTTTACCGGGGCGGGGAGATCACGAATCTTTCGTCGCAGCCGGTTGGCATCGACGTGTTGGGGGTGGAAGTGATTCCGCTGATTCAGGCCATCTGCGAGGAGGACCGCCTGAGCGTGGCGGAGTATCCATGGGATAACCCGGGCGGCGCGGTGGCCATCAACCGGCCCGGACGCTGCATGGTGGCAGCGTATCAGCAACCCCTTGAGTGCCAGGAACTGGGCGGCAGCGCGGCGGCCTATGCCTTCGAGTCGCGAGACCCGATTGAACTGCCCCCAGGCGGCCGGATGTCGCTGCCGGAAATATTGCTGCTGCTGGCGCGCGGCGAATGCGCGCAGGCGCTCGGCGCGGCCTACCCGGCCGCCGTGCGCTCGGTGCGTGAATATCATGAATGGAAGCGGGAGCGAAGCCTTGAGCGTTGAAGCAAAGACCGCGCAGGAGCTGCGCCTTACGATTGAATCCGCCGCGCATGGCGGGCACGGTATTGGCCGGGCCGATGGCATGGCCATCTTTGTGCCGGGCGCGGTGCCGGGCGATGTGCTTCGCGTGGGCGTTACGCGGCAACTGAAGAACATGGCGTGGGCGCGCATCCTGGAAATCATCGAGCCATCGCCCGACCGCGTGGCGGCCGATGAGTTCGACGCGGAGGGCGCGCACAGCTGGCTGCATTTCGCCTATCCGGCGCAGGCCGCATGGAAGCGGCGCATCGTGGAGGATTCCCTCGCCCGCATTGGCGGCGTCTCCTGCGAGGCGGCGTGGGAGGAAGACCCCGCGCTGCGCCTGGGCTATCGCACCCGGGCCACCTTCCATGGCGACGGCCACAAGCTGGGCTATTACGCGCCCGGAACGCATGAGATTGTGGACCGCGAGTCGTGCCCGCTGTGCCACGCCCACCTGAACGCCGCGCTGGCGAAGCTGCGCGAAGTGCGACTGAAGGGCTCGTGCACGCTGACCGTCAATCCCGAGGGCGACGAGGTGATGGCGTGGACGAGCTTCCCCATGCGCCGCCTGAAGCAGGCTTTCCCGGGGGCGGACTATCCCGGCGAGGACACGGGCCGCGCGGAGTTTCGCTTTGACGGCCGCCCGATTGTCAACGGCGCCTTCTCGCAATCGAGCCTGCTGCTGAACCGCATGCTTATCCGGCATGTGGAGCAGGCCGTGGGACGGGTGGGCAGTGCGCTTGATCTGTATTGCGGCAACGGCAACCTGTCCATCGGGCTTTCCGAAAAGACCGAGGTGCTGGGCTTTGACCACAATAAGCATGTGATCGCCGCGGCCAACCGGGTGCGCAAAGGCGCCTATAAGCCCGGTGGCGAGCGCGACATGGCCAAGGCGATCAAGAAGCAGGCGTGGGACGTGATCCTGCTGGACCCGCCGCGCGCCGGGGCCAAGGCGCTGGCGCCCGCGCTGGCGTCCGCCGAGGCCGGCCGGATAGTCTATGTCTCCTGCGATCCCGCCACCCTGGCGCGCGATGTGCGCGTGCTGGGTGAAAAGGGGTGGACCGTGCGCAGCCTCGCCGCGCTCGATCTGTTCCCGAACACCGCGCACGTGGAAACGGTGTGCGTGCTGGAACGCGCCTGACCCGCGGCAAGGATGGACAACAATGCAAGCCGGCTACCCCATCCACCGCCTTTGCGTGTATGCCTCATCAAGCGACGCGCTGGACGACTGCTATAAGGACGCGGCGCGGGCGCTGGGGCTGGCGATCGGCGGGCGCGGGTGGACACTGGTCTACGGCGCGGGACATATCGGGCTGATGGGCGTGACCGCGCGCGCCGTGCATGAGGGGGGCGGCCGGGTGGTGGGTGTGATTCCCGATTTGCTCCACGAGCGCGACCTCTCCTACATGGAGGCCGACGAGCTGATCGTCACCACCGGGATGCGCGAGCGCAAGGCCATCATGGAGGATCGAGGCGACGCCTTCGTGGCGCTGCCCGGCGGCTTCGGCACCCTCGAGGAAATCCTCGAGGTGCTCACCCTGAAGCAACTGCACTACCACGAAAAGCCGGTCTGCTTTCTCAATGTCAATGGCTTTTACGATCCGCTCTTCGAATGCTTCGAGCGGCTCTTCTCCGAGCGCTTTACGCAGGAGCAGCACCGCAACCTCTATTTCGCCGCCACCTCGGTGCCGGAACTGATGGACTACCTGGACGGCTACCGGCACGTGGAGCCGGTGGACAAGTGGTTCAAGTGAAGCCCTCCGCCGTGCCGCCGCGGCTGGCCTTGTTTTTCACCGCCGCCTTGCTGTTTTTCTTCGTCTCCGGAGCCTGTGGCCTGCTTTACCAGGTGGTGTGGACCCGGCAGCTTGCGCTGCTCTTTGGCGCCACCAGCCACGCCGTGAGCGTGGTGCTTTCTATCTTCTTCCTTGGACTGGGGGCGGGCAGCCTTTGGGGCGGCCGCCTCGCCGACCGCGTGCGCACGCCGCTGGCGTGGTATGGCTTCTTCGAAATACTCATCGGCCTGTGGGCCGCCGCGCTGGTGGCGCTGCTGGCCTGGGGCGAAGATGTCGCCGTGGCGCTGCTGCAAGTGGTCTCCGGGGCGCGCGGCGCGGGCATCGCGGTGCGGGCCTTGCTGGCCCTGTGCCTGCTGTTCCCGCCCGTGTTCCTCATGGGCGCGACCCTGCCGCTGCTGTCACGGCAGGTGACGCATGCGGCCCACCTGGCCGGGCGGCAGGTGGGGCTGCTTTACAGTGTGAACACCTTTGGCGCGGTGGCGGGGTGCGCACTGGCGGGTTTCGTGCTCATCGAGCAATGGGGCTACACCCGCGCCACACTGGCGGGAGCCTTCGCGAACGCAGCGGTGGGCGTGCTCTCCATCGCCCTGGCGCGATGGATGGCACTCGGCACGGCCGCGCCCCCGCAAGACATGGCGGAAGCGGAAAGTCCGCCCTCGCCCGAATCCAGCCCGTGGCTGCCGCGCCTGGTGCTGGCGGGCTTCACGCTTTCCGGTTTCTGCTCGCTCGCGCTTGAGGTGATCTGGACCCGCCTGCTCTCCATCATCTTCCTCGGCACCACCTACGCCTACACGACCATGCTGGTGGTGCTGCTCTGCGGCATCGCGCTGGGCGGACTGGCCGGGGCCTTCATCGCCGACCGCGCCCGCCGTCCCGCCGCGTGGTTCGCGGGCGTGCTGCTCTTCACCGGGGTGCTCGCGCTGGGCCAGCTGTCCGGATTCGCCGCCCTGCCCGAGGCCGTGGTCGCCGCAAGCGGCAGCGGATGGGAAGGCGAGACCCGCCTCAAGTTCCTGCTCGCCGCGCGCGTGCTCTTCCCCCCCACGCTGCTGCTCGGCGCAACCTTCGTCTTCGCCGTCAAGGCGCTCGCGCACTACCGGCATCTCGGCCGCCACGTGGGCCGCATCTACGCCTTCAATACCTTCGGCGGCGTGGCGGGTTCGGCGGCGGGCGGATTCCTTCTGCTTCCCCTGCTGGGTTCACACCTGTCGATCGTATTGCTCGCGCTCGCGCTCTGCGCCATGGGCGCACTCTTGATGCTTGCGTCCGGCGCGCCCCGGCGGCTTCAGGCCGCCGTGTTGCTGGGCGTCGCCGTCTGGGGAGGCATCGCCATGGCGCGCGCACCGGGCGACGTGAATACCGCCCTGAATGTGGGCTACGTGCCCGAGCGCCACGAGGTTCTGGCGGTGCGCGAAGGCGTGGAAGGGACGGTGGTGGTGAGCCAGCCGCGCGACGAGCCCGGCGGCAGCAACCGCGTGCTCTGGATCAACCGCGTGCAAGCGACCGCGTCCATCGAGCGCGGGGTGCGCATGAACCGGCTGCAGGGCGCCCTGCCCCACCTCTTCGACCGCGACGCGGGCGAGGTGCTCTTCATGTGCTTTGGCTCGGGCGTCACCTGCGGCACGCTCGCGCTGGGTGGCTTTGGCCACATCGACGCGGTGGAGATATCACCTGACGTGCTCGCCGTCGCGCCGCTCTTCGAGGCCGACAACCTCGGCGTGCTTCACCGCGACGGCATCGAGTTTCACCTGGACGATGGCCGCAATTTCCTGCTCGTCAACGAGCGGCAGTACGACTTCATCACCTTCGAGCCGATGCCCCTCGCGCTCAGCGGGGTGTCTTCGTTCTACACGCGCGAGTATTACGCCGAGTGCCTCGAGCATCTCGCGCCGGGCGGCATGGTGTCGCAGTGGGTGCCGCTGCACAGCCTCAGCCCCGACATCGTGCGCTCGCTAGTGGCCACCTATGTCGAGGTCTTCCCGCACGTCTGCGGATGGTTCATCAACGCCGACCTGTTTCTCATCGGGTCGAACGAGCCGCTTCGACTGGACCCCGCCGCCGCCGCGAAGCGGCTGGGGAATCCCGAGTTGCGCGGTGCGCTCGAGGCTGCGGGCTTCCACGATCTCGAAGAGCTTTACGCCTGCTTCATCATGGACGACGCCGCGCTGCGCGCCTTCGCCGAGGGGGGCGAGCCCATGAGCGACGACCGCCCCTGGGCCGAGTTCATCGCGCCCAAGCTGGTGTATGAGCGCACGGTGCAGGAGTCGCTGGAGCTGCTGCAACGACACGCGGCGAGCCCGCTGCCGCTGCTGGTTCCGGAAACAGACCCGGCGCTGGCGGCGCGCATCGAGCGGCGGCACCGTGCCCGACTGCACGATTTCGAGGGCCTCATCGTGTACTACGGCGATCCGGTCATCGGCAGCGCAGCCTTCGACGCCTTCGACCGCTCGCTCGACATCGACCCCGCCCACTTCAACAGCCGCTACTACATGAAGCAGATTGCGCTTCAGCAGTCCGAGCGCTATATCGCGTGGGAAATGTGGGACGAGGCGACGCACCTGCTGGGCCGCAGCCTGCACCGGATGCCCGACGACGCCGAGCTGCGCGCACGCAACGACGCCCTCGAAAGCGCCATGCGCGAAGCCGCCGCCGATCCCCGCCCCGCGCCCTGAGGCGACGAAGCGCCGCAGCCCTTAACGGGCGGGCTTGGTTCCGTCCAGGGCTTCGCGCACCTTGGTGGTGAGTTGCCGCGCGGTGAAGGGCTTTTGCACGAGCAGCGTGCCTTCCTTCAGCACACCGTGGTGGTCCAACTGGTCGTCGGTGTAGCCGGACATGTACACGACTTTTATTTCCGGATGGGTGAGGGTGATGCGCTCGGCGAGGTCCGGCCCGCTCATGCCGGGCATGATCACGTCGGTCAGCAGCAGGTCGGGGCGGCATTTCCCCTGGGCGATGAGATCAATCGCCTCGGCCCCGGAGCAGGCGCACTGCACGGTGTAGCCGAGGGGTTCGAGCAGCCGTTGCGCGAGGCTGCGAAGCACCTCCTCGTCCTCCACCACCAGGATGCATTCGCTGCCGCGCGGAATCTCGGGTGAGGCCTCCTGCGCCTGGGCGGCTTCCGAAGTGTCAATGCGCGGCAGGAAAATCTCGAAACAGGCGCCCTCGCCGGGGCGGCTATTGGCGGAGATGTAGCCGCCGCTCTGTTTGACGATGCCATACACCGTGGCCAGTCCCAGCCCGGTGCCCTTGCCCTGCTCCTTCGTGGTAAAGAAAGGCTCGAAGATCTTCCCCAGCACTTCCTGCGTCATGCCGCAGCCGCTGTCGCACACGCTCATTCGCACATAGCGGCCCGGGGGCACCCGGCAATGCAACCGGTCCGACGGGGCGTCGAGGTCGAGGTTGGCGGTGGATATCGTCAGTTGCCCGCCGCCGGGCATGGCGTCGCGCGCGTTGACCGCGAGATTCAGCAGCACCTGTTCCATCTGGCCCGGGTCCGCCATCACCTGGCCAAGGTTTTCGCCCGGCTCGACCCGCAAATCAATGTCTTCGCCGATGAGGCGGCGCAGCATCTTCTCCGCTTCCAGGGTGATGGTGTTCAGATTCAGCACCTCAGGCGAGAGCAGCTGGCGGCGGCTGAAGGCGAGCAACTGCCGGGTGAGCCCGGCCGCGCGATCGGACGCGCGCTTTACCTGCATGAGGTCCTTGTGGAGCGGGGTGCCTTCCTCGAGCATGGCAATGGCCATTTCGGTGTATCCGCCGATCACGCTGAGCAGGTTGTTGAAGTCGTGCGCCACGCCGCCCGCCAGCCGCCCAATGCTTTCCAGCTTTTGCGCCTGCTCGAATTCGACCTCGAGGCGCTTGATCTCTGTCACGTCGACATTGGTGCCGAGCATGCGCATAAGCTTGCCGGTCTCGTCGAACTCGTGCGAGGCGTTCATCTGGATCCAGCGGTATTCTCCATCGTCGTGGCGCAGGCGGAAATCGCGGTGCACCGGGTGCGCGACGGATGTGCGCGCCTCGAACAAGCCGCGCTTCAAGAGGACGAGATCTTCGGGATGCGTGCGGTCGAACCATTCGCTGAGGGCACCCGTCGCGCCGAAGCGGGCGTCGCCCGTGTGCGTGGCCCACTAGGGCGAATAGTAAATGTCTCCAGTGGCGAGGTCCCATTCCCAGAGCGCGATATGTCCAATCTGAAGGGCGCGTTGCAGCCGCATTTCCGAATCACGAAGTACCTTGGCAACCTGCTCCCGCTCCGTCACGTCCACCTTCACGCCGACAAAGCGGGATATCTCGCCTTTCGTATTCATGATGGGCGTGATGGTCTGCTCCTCGGTGTAGATGGTTCCATCCTTGCGGCGATTGCGCAGCAAGCCGCGCCACACCTGGCCCGAGAGAATCGTCTCCCAGAGGTTCTTGTAGTAGGCCTCGTCGTGCAGGCCCGACTTTAGCACGGCCTTGGGATTCTTGCCCTGCACTTCTTCGAGCGTATAGCCCGTGATGGTGGTGAAGGCCGGGTTCACCCATTCGATGTTGCCCGCCAGGTCGGTGACCACGATGCCGTTGGCCGTGGCGTTCAGGGCCGCGCTTTGCAGGCGCAGGCTTTCTTCGTTCTCCTTCAGCTGGTTGATGTCGGTCCACGCGCCGAACACGCGTGCCGTTCCATCTTCTGGTTGATCGAGACGCATCGAGTCCAGCACCCAAAGCACCGAGCCATCCTTGCGGTGGAAGCGGTATTCATGCCGGAGTTCTCCGAGTGCGCAAATGTCGTATAACCGATCTAATGCGGCATCACGATCAGCCGCGTGCAGATTTGAGGCCCACCATCCGTCGGTGAGGGCTTCTTCCACCGGGTAACCCAGCAGCGCTTCGATGTTCTCGCTCACCCATTCGGTGTGCACCCTGCCCTCATCCATCACCAGCGCATAGCTGATGACCGGGCTCGTATCGAGATAATGCGCCAGACGGGCCGAGAGTGATTCGACCGCCGCGACCGCTTGCGCATGCTCGGCATCAAGGGCAAGCGTATCGAGTGCGAAGGACACGTCGGAGGCGATTTCTTCGAGCGTGGCAATGCGCTCCGGCGTGAAGAAGTCCTTCTCACCGGAATAGAAATTCAGCGCGCCCACCACTGCGCCACGGCGGCGCACCGCAAACACGCCGGATGCGGCCACGCCCAGCCGCGCCGCGCTTTCTTTCCAAGGCATGGTGGAAACCGCCGCGAGAAAGTCGTTCGTGACGACCGAGTTGCCGCTGCGCAGCACTTGCCCAGTCGGCCCCTGGCCGCGCGGATCGTTTTCATCAATCGTAATGTTCAAAGCGTCGACGTAACCGCCATCCTCGCCAAAGCGCGCCAGCGGGATGACCTGGCCGTCTTCGCGCGGACTGCCATACCAGGCGAACTTGAAGCCGCCATCCTCCACGGCGATGCGGCAGATGCCCTCGAACAAGGCGGTCTCGTCGGCCCCGTGCGTGATGAGCTTGTTGGTCTGCGAGAGCATGGCACAAAGCCGCCGCCGAAACTCAGCGTCGCGCTCGATCTCCCGCCGGGCGGTCACGTCGTTGAAAGCCACCACGATGAACTCGCCGATCACCGTGGCGGATATTTCGACCGCGAGCGTGCGCCCGGCCTTGGTGCGGACCATGAACTCCTTGGGGGGCAGATAGCCATCGCCGCGGCGGGCGCGCTGCACGTCGGCTTGCCATTGGGTTGTTGCACTGGCTCGATAGTCGGGGTCAGGATAGGCCTTCTGCATCCACGCTTCTACTGTGGGGATGTCGTCAGGCGTATAGCCAAGCGAAGTGACGAAGCGCCGGTTGGCATACACTACTCGACTGCCCGAATCGAGCAGCAGCATTGCGATCGGGGCGGACTCAATCACCTTGTGCAGCCGCGCTTCGCCCTCCCGCGCGGCGCGCAGCAGCCGCTGCTGCTGCGTCTGCACCGTCAAGATGCGGCCCAGCAGGATCATGGCAGCGGGGTAGAGCGTGAGCACGGGAACGGTGGCGACGCGGAGGACTTCCATGAGCGCGGACAGCGGCATGTTGAAGAGCGCGAGAAACAGGGTGGCCAGCATGCCAAGATGCACCAGCACACCAATGCGGAGCAGCTGCCACGCGCTCCACTCCCCATGGGGCGGTTTTTGGCGGCGGTGGAAGATCACGCCAATGAGCAGCGCGACAAGCGCGACGCCGATGCCGGGCAAGGCGCCGTTGCCACCAATCCAGGCGCGCAACACGCCGGCCATGCCCGCGGTGACGAGGCCCGCCCAAGGCCCGAAGTACAGCGCGGAGAGGCAGACGAGGACGGAGCGGCCGTCGAAGAAGATCCCGTGCGATGCTTGAATTGGATTGAGCATGCCCACCACGGCGACCGCGCCGAAGAGCGTGCCGAGAAACACCGCCTCAATCCGGGAGTCCATACGGCCACGCGGGATGAGCAGGGTCACCGCGCCCATCGCGATGGCCAGCGCGAGGTGATACACAAACGGGGCGTGAAGCACGAAGTCAATCATGCGAAGCCAGTCTCCCCCATTGGCCGCCACACCGCCAGTGTACGCTGGAAAACGCGGCAATTCCATCCGTCCGCATCAGGCGCCGCGCCCTCCCGGAATGCTCGCAATAGCGAACATGCGTTTTATATGTAATCCTTTTGCCCACTTTGCTGACGCTTCATTACACGCCATTGGCGCTTGTCTGGAATTGTCGCAAATGAAATACCACTTTAAGTTTGGTTCAGCCAAAGTGTGATATTCTCATAAGTCATGCGGAGTATACACCATACACTGGAATTTCGACTTTCCTTGACAGATCGGGGTTTCGGGTTTAAGATTAGCGTTGGTGTGCGCAATTCGTCAGGGGTGACATGTGGGCTGTGCGCGCCGGACTGGAGGCGCTTATGGGCTTTAGGGCATCGAAAGATCGGCAGCGCGGCATGACCCTCATCGAGGTGATGATGGCGGTCGGGGTGCTGGCCTTCTCCTTCTCCATTGTCTATGGCTCGCTGATAACGCTTTACACCCTGGGCCGGGTGAACGAGGACCGTGTGCTGGCGGTCTCCGCGGTGTCGAGCCTGCTGGAAGAAATTCAGGCGATGGACCTGACGGCCCTGGCGGAGTATTCCGCTCCCAAAATTACGATGCCGGGGGTGGACCACTGGGTGACGGCGGAGGTGGTGGCACCGCCCGCGAGCGAAGGCGACGAGCCGAAGACCTACGCGCTGCCGTTGGATGGCACGAGCCTGTCTGAGTTGCCCAACCCGGCCGAGGTGCGGGTGACGCTCTATTGGGAAGATGCGGAGGGGCGGCTGTACAAGTTCCGCGCCTCGACGATGAGGAGCCGATGATGCGGACGATGCGCGCTCATAAGGGCTTCACGCTGCTTGAAACCACCTTCGTGGTGGCCATCTTCACCGTGGTGATGGGGGTGACCTTCACCATGGCGCTGAGCTTTGGCGAGAGCGCGCAGATGCAGAACATCCGGGCGAATTCAAACGACGCCGCGCGCCAGACGATGCTCGAGCTGCTGCCCGAGCTGCGCGAGGCCTCGCGCGCTTCGATCAACTGGGCGCAGCTTCCGGGCTCGGTGTTGCGCTATCGCCCGGCCACCGACATCGACGGCAACGGAACGGCGGTGGACAAGAACGGGCGCATCGAGCTGGGGCCGGAGGTGGTCATTCGTTCGGACAAGGAAGACGCCAACAAGGACGGCCTTGGCGCGGAGCAGGCGGTGAAGATTGCCGGGGACGACGTGACGGTGCTCTGCTCGAACCTCGCGGAGAAGGCGGAGATCGTCAATGACAATGGCAGCACGACGTCGGTGGAGGGATTCTGGTTCCGCCCCTGGGGCAACGGCCTCGAGGTGCGGCTGACCACGGAAGGGGTCGACCGGCGCGGCCGGACCTTCCAAAGCACCTTCACCCAAATCGTGATGCCGAGGAACTAGCCTATGCGCAAGGCCCCAGCAAAGACCGCCGAGCCGGGGAGGGACATCCCCCGTCACGCCCTCGGGACCCTCGGGCGCGCCACCCCCTTCAAAGGGGGACACGTGCGCCGAGCAGGTCTTGCGGCTGCCTGCGACGGACAAGCCGCTTACGGTCATGGGGTCTTGCGCAAGCATTGTCCTGTCTCCCCCTTTGAAGGGGGTGCTTTGCGGCGGCGTTCCCGCCGCGAAGCGGGGGATGTCCGCGGCGAGCGGGGCATGGCGCTCATGCTTTCGCTCTTCTTCGTGACGATCGCGCTGGTCTTTCTGGGCGCGCTGGTGTCGCGCCTGATCAGCCAGGCCAACCAGACCACACGGTTCGTGGAGCACGAGGAAGCCTTTTTCGGGGTGGAGGCGGGCTATGCCCAGGCCTTGTTTGAGGCGGAGAATGGGGGCGACTTACTGGTGGGGGTGAAGGAATGGAAGGCGGAATCGACAGCCTTCCCCGAGCTGGATTTCTACAGCGACGACGTCGAGGCGCTCAGCATGGAGAGCCTGCCCGACGTGAAGTATTTCGCCGTGGCGCAGAACTGGCTCACCGACGGCTTTGACAACAATGGCGATGGTGCGGTGGACGACGGCAGCGAGCGCTTCATGTACACCATCTATGCCGCCGCGCAGCGGGGCGGCTTCACGCGCCGGGCGGAGGCGGTGGTGCGCGGGCAGGACATCAACGTGTGGCGCAACGCCATCTTCGCGGGGAACGGCCAGGCGGGCGGCCTGATCAACGGCAACGTGAGCATCCATGGCTCGGTGCACCTGCTGGGCAATTCGCTCGACCTGGGCATCGCGGCGCTTGAAGCGCTCGACCTGAGCGGCACGAGCCTCATCCACAACAATTAAGAGGGCTTGCCGCAGAACCTGCGCGACCGGATTCCCGCGCTGGCGACCATTGACGAGAACGGCAAGGCCATCGAGACGCTGGATGCGAAGCTGCGGGTGAAGAACGGGCTGGTCGGGCTGTCGGGCAATTCCGAGATTGGCCAGGCCAACGTGGTGGGGGACAGCAAGAAGGACTTCATGGACGGCACCTACGTGAACGACGGGTGGACGGGGACGGCCGTGATCCCGGATGGCAACCGGGGCGACCCCAAGAGCGTGTTCAGCGACAACGGCTGGGACGAGCTTTACGACCTGGGCGACAAGGTGCCGCTGCCGATGCTGAAGGACGATTGGCGCTGGAACGACGATGGACGCAAGGAAATGAACAGCGCCACGGGCACGTGGTACACGCACGAGGATTTCTTCAACCAGGTGCTGCTGGCCGACGCGAACAACAAGACTGATGGCCGATTCACGGGGAACATGACGCTGGCCACCAACGGCAGCAACCTGTATTGGAACGCTACGAAGAACATCAAGTCGACGACGATACCCAATCCGCTGCCGCCAGCCACGGACGACTACATCATCTTCGACTCGACCAGCGATGTGCTGCGGGTAAACGGCCAGGTTACCGTGGACGGCGACCTGAAGTTTAGCGGTCAGGGCAACCAACGCACGATCACCTACAGCGGGCGTGGCGCCCTGCTGGTGAATGGCAATGTGGGCATTGATGTGAGCCTGCTCACCTGCAACAACGGCAACAAGAACGACATCGCCAACAGCTTCCCGCAGAAGAACATCATCGGAATCATGGCGACGAAGGACATGGTGGTCGGCTCGACCGCGCAGGTGTCGATCATGGGCGCGTTTTACTCGGAGCAGAAGATCGCCACGTCGAAGCAGACCAACGTGGCGGGCACCTTCGTCGCGAACTATTTTGACATGGGCACGAACGTGCCGTCGATTTTCCAGGTGCCCACGCTGGCGGACAACCTGCCGCTGGGCATGATTGGCAATTACCCGATCATGTCGATGTCGCGAGTGTCGTGGCGCGAGTTGTAGCCCCGGACTGGGATTAGCATCGGCGTGCTTTGAAAGTCGTTGGGGCGATGCCGAGACATCCCCCGGTTCGCGGCGGGAACACCGCCGTAAACCACCCCCTTCCAAGGGGGACAAAGCGAAGTTTCGGTCTTGCTGTCCGAAGGGCCGGCGGGCTTGAACATGCGGAAGGTTTGGAACAAATTGGCGCGGCCCGTGGAGTCTGGCGGGATGCAGGGAGATTCTTGTGCTGCTGATTTTGGCGGTGTGTTGCGCGTTGCTGGTTGTTTCGTCCTGTAGTCCCTCGCCGGGCGCATCGAGCGCGCCGGGCACCGAAAGCGCCTTGCCGGCCGGAATCGGACCGATGGCGATGCGCGCGCGCGGAGAGGAAGACGAGGCGGAGGCCGCGCGCGCGCTTCGCGCCCCCGAGCGCGCGCCCCGCGTGAACCCCGCCGATGAAGCCATGGAGCGCTATGAGCGGGAACTGGCGGCCGACCCCGACAACCCGGCGAACGCGCGCACGATGATTGCGCTTGCCAATCTTTATTTGCAGCAGCGGCAGGACTATGCCCGCGCGGCCCAGTGGTACCGGGAGTACCTGAACCGGAACAACAATCCCGAGGACCCGCAGACCGGCGTGACCTATGCCCAGCTGCTTCGCTGTTACGAGGCGATGGAGGACAGCGACCTGATCATCGCGCTCTGCCGCGAGATGATTCGCGTCTTTCCACCGGGACGCCAGGAATACATTTACGCGGACAAGTTTCTGCGCGGGCTGGACCTGAGCGAGCGCATCCCCCTGCCGGTGGAGCCCGAGGGCGAGACGGCGGAGGGCACGCAGGCCAGCGAGGGCGAAGCACCGTCCGTCCCCGAGGAGACGGTCGCCCCGGCGGAGCCGGTGCCCGCGGTGCCGTGACGCGAGGCGGCGTTGCAACGGGGCGGCGGCAACCGTAAGCTAACGGTAACCTAACCTCGGGGAGCGGGCAGAGCCGTGTTACGCAAGAAGACGATAGGCTGGATGATCCACTGCTACACCGCGAGTGGCGCGGTGGTGGGCATGCTTGCGCTGATTGCCGCCGCGCGGGAAGACATCCAGCTTTCGTTCCTGCTGCTGTTGCTGGCGGGCTTTATTGACGGGACGGACGGCCTGCTGGCTCGCAAGTACAAGGTCTCGGAGATCCTGCCGAAGTTCAGCGGCGCCTATATGGACAACGCCGTCGACGTGCTCACGTACATCTTCGTGCCGATTTTCATCATGGCGTGGATGGAGTTGTTGCCCAGCGTGTACTGGGTGGCGGTGCCCACCTTCGCGGCGATGTATGCTTATGGCCAGGTGGACATGAAGACGGACGATCACTACTTTCTCGGCTTCCCGAGCTATTGGAACGTGGTGGCCTTGTACATGTGGTGGATCAAGCCGGGCGACGTGGGGGCGGTGCTGCTGCTGGTGATACCGGCGATTCTGACGTTCATCCCGACGCGCTACCTGTATCCCAGCCGGAACACCTTTCTCTGGCGGACGACCTGGGCACTGGGCTTTGTGTGGTTTGGCCTGTGCCTATACCTGCTCTTTCAGGAGCAGCCGGATCAGCGGCTCGTCACGCTGTCCGCGTTCTATCCGCTGTATTACCTGCTGGCGAGCTTCTACCTGGAATACCGCATTCGCATTGGGCGCCGCCCGACCGGGGCCTGAGGCGCGCACTCAGCCGCCGTTGCTTTCCTCATCGCGCGGGCGGCTGGGACTGAGCAGAAGCAGCAACCCGATGCCGATGGCCGCCGACGCGCCGCTGGCAAGGAACACGCCCGCCTTGGCCTGTTCGTTGTAAGCGCGGAGTGCGGCGGGGGCCTCGGGCTGGGCCGGGTGTTCCACCCGTTCTTCCGTGACCGCGCTCTCGATGCGCAGGGGCTGGTGTGCGGTCTCGCCCGTCACGTAGGCCAGTTCGCTGAGGAAGAGGGCCATGGTGAAGCCGACGCCGCCAATCCAGCTTAGCGCCCAGAGTTGGCGGAAGCGGACGCCCTCGGGCAGGCGGGCGAAGCCGAGCTTGACGGCAAGCCAGCACGCCAGGCTGATGCCGCCCTGCTTGCCCAGCAGCAGGCCAAGGAAGACGCCGATGGTGACGGGCTGGGCGAGGTCGCGGGGGAGGTTGGCCCAGTCGAGCGAGATGCCGGAATTGAAGAAGGCGAAGACCGGCAGCACGGCAAGGACAATGAAGGGCTCGAGTCCATACATGATGCGCTGCAGGGCGGACTCGACGTAGAAGCATTCGCGCACGACGGAACGCACGATGGTCTGCTGGGCGGGATTGACGAGCCCGGGCGCGGCGGGGCCGCTGGCCCCGCGGAAGCGGCCAAGCAATTCGCCAATGCGCTCGCTGAAGGCGGGGGCGGGATATTGGCTGTTCATGGGGATGGTGAAGGCCATGAGCACGCCCGCCACGGTGGCATGCACGCCGGAGAGGATGAAGCAAATCCACACGACCGCGCCAAAGGCGAGGAAGAAGATGGCGCTCTGCATGCCATAGCGCCCGAGCACCCAGGCGACACCGGCCAGCACGAGACCGACCGCGAACCATTGCGCATTGAGGGAGCCGGTGTTCGACACGGCGATGACGACGACGGCACCGAGGTCATCCACCACGGCCAAGGTGACCAGAAAAATGTAGAGCGCGGTGGGCACGCGGCTGCGCACGACGCTCATGCAGCCTGCGGCGAAGGCGATGTCGGTGCTCATGGGGATGGCCCAGCCGGACAGGCGCGCGTCGAGCGCCTCCCCTGTGCTGAGGTTCACCGCGAAGAAAACGAGAATGGGCAGCAGCATACCGCCGCAGGCCCCGACGATGGGCAGGAGCGCGGTGCGCGGATTCGTCAGGTGGCCGGCGTTGAACTCATACTTGATCTGCAGGCCCGCGAGGAAAAAGAAGACGCACATCAGGAGGTCGTTGATCCACTGCTGGAGGGGCATGGTTAGCGAGACGGGTCCCGCCGCGAGCGTCAGCTCCATCAGCCGCAGGGCGTGATAATGCGGGGCAAGCGTGGGGATGTTGGCGATGATGAGCGCGGACACGGAGGAAATGGCCAGCACGGCGGCGGCGACCAGCTCGTACTGCACGAAGCGTTTCCACTGCGACACATAGATGAGCGGGGGCAATTCGTCCCCGCGTTGTCTGGCCAGCATGGCTGTATCCCCCGTCCCCCGTTATCCCAATCAGGTCGCGGCGGTATCCCGCGCCGCCGCCCATTCCACCGGCCGGGGCCAGGCGCGCGCGGTGAGGTGCGCGCAGGCCGTGCCCAGCAGGGCGCCGCCGAGCAGGTCGCCGAAGAAGTGCATTTCCACCAGGACGCGGGTAAAGGCGCCGCAAAAGGCGATCACGAAGAAGAGCGCGCGCCATCGCGGCCAAATCATGCCGAAGGCCATCCAGGCGCAGAAGAAGACGGTGGTGTGTCCCGAGGGAAAGGAGAAGTAGGAGCCGCTTCCGTTGAAGGGAAAGAAGCCGTAGATGTCTTCCGACCAGAGGCGGGAGGGCCGGGCGCGCCCGAAGAGGCGCTTCAATAGCTGTACGGATATGCCACCGGCAAGCATGGCCACGGTAAGGTAGAGCGCGCGATTCATGATGTCGCGCCGGAAAGGCAGCGCGATGAGACCGGCCAGCAAGGCCGGCACCACGTACCACTGGAAGTCGCCGAGTTGGGTGAGGCGTTCCGCGATGTCGCGCACGGCAGTATCGCGCAGCGGCTGCACCGCGCGGGCGAGGGGCAGGTCCACCACGTAGTAACAAAACACCACGGCGACGGCGGTGGCGGCGGTCCAGAAGGCATAGGCCTGGGCCACGGGGAGGCGCATGGGGTTGAATCGCGCCGGGCGCGTTTCTGCGGGTTCCGTCATTACAATCCTTCCTCGATTTGCCGCCGCTCCAGCGCAAGGATCCGGTCGCGGTACTCTGCGGCCTTCTCGAAATCCATCTTGTCGGCGGCGTCCTTCATCTTCTTTTTCAGTTTGCCAATCGCCTCCGCCAGTTTCTTCGGCGTGAGGTAGGTCTCACTTTCCTCGGCCGCCAGCGGCACCGTCACATAGTCGCGCTCGTATATGGACTGGAGCACGTCACCCACCTGCTTCTTCACGGAAGCCGGGGTGATGCCATGCTTCTTGTTGTAGGCAATCTGCTTTTCGCGGCGGCGCTCCATCTCGCCCATGGCACGCTGCATGGAGCCGGTGATCTTGTCGGCGTACATGATGACGCGGCCATTCACGTTGCGCGCCGCGCGCCCGCAGGTTTGCACGAGGCTGGTCTCGCCGCGCAGGAAGCCCTCCTTGTCCGCGTCGAGTATGGCGACGAGCGACACTTCCGGAATGTCGAGGCCCTCGCGCAGGAGGTTGATGCCCACCAGCACGTCGTACTCGCCGCGCCGCAGTTGCCGCACCAGCTCGATGCGCTCGAGAGTCTCCGTGTCCGCGTGCATGTATTGCACCCGCACGCCGAGCTCCCGGTAGTAGTCGGTCAGGTCCTCGGCCATGCGCTTGGTGAGGGTGGTAATGAGCACCCGCTCCCCGCGTGCGGCGCGGGCGCGGACCTCGTCGAGCAGGTCGTCCACCTGATTGCCGGCGGGGCGGATCTCCACCTCTGGATCGACAAGGCCGGTGGGGCGCACCACCTGCTCCACCACGAGGCCCTCGCTGATCTTGAGTTCATAGGGCCCCGGCGTGGCGCTGACATAGATGGTCTGGCCGGCGCGCTGCTCGAACTCCTCGAAGCGCAGGGGGCGGTTGTCGAGCGCGCAGGGCAGGCGGAATCCGTACTCGATGAGCTTCTCCTTGCGGGAACGGTCGCCCTTGTACATGGCGCCCACCTGCGGCACGGAGATGTGGCTCTCATCGATGATCATCAGGTAGTCGTCGGGGAAGTAATTCATCAGCGTGTAGGGCGCCTCGCCGGGCATGCGGCCGTCAAGGTGGCGCGAATAGTTCTCGATGCCGCTGCAATACCCGAGCTCCTTCATCATCTCGATGTCGAAATTGGTGCGCTGCTCGAGTCGTTGCGCGTAGAGCTCGTTCTTCGAGACCTCGCCTGGCTTGGCGTCGCGTCGCAGTTCGTTGAGGCGTTCCACGAGTTCATGCTGGATTCCCTCGATGGCGCGTTCCATGGTCTCGCGCGATGCGGCGTAGTGCGTGCCGGGATAGATGGCCACCCGGCGCAACTTGCGCAGCACCATGCCGCGCAACGGGTCAATCTCGCTGATGCTCTCCACCTCGTCGCCGAAGTATTCAATGCGCACGGCGCGGTCCGCCTCGTAGGAGGGGAAGACGTCCACGATGTCGCCGCGCACGCGGAAGGTGCCGCGATGGAAGTCCACGTCGTTGCGCTGGTACTGCATCGCAATCAGCCCGGCAATCAGGGTGTCGCGGTCGAGGGTGTCGCCGGGGGCAAACTCGACCCGCATGGCGCCGTAGACCTCGGGCGAGCCAATGCCGTAGATGCAGGAGACACTGGCCACGATGATGCAGTCGCGGCGACTGAGCAGCGAGCGCGTGGCGGAGTGGCGCATCTTGTCGATCTCGTCGTTGATGGACGAGTCCTTCTCGATGTAGGTGTCGGTGCGCGGCACATAGGCCTCGGGCTGGTAGTAGTCGTAATAGCTGACGAAGTATTCGACCGCGTTGTGGGGGAACAGCTCCTTGAACTCGCCATAGAGCTGCGCAGCGAGAATCTTGTTGTGCGCGAGAACGAGCGCGGGGCGGTTGGTCCGCGCGATGACGTTGGCGATGGTGAAGGTCTTGCCGGAGCCGGTGACCCCCAGCAGAACCTGGTTTGGCAGGCCTTCATCGAGCCCGCGCACGAGATCATCGATCGCCTGCGGCTGATCGCCGGAGGGCTTGAACTCCGTCACCAGTTCGAAGGGCGTCTCGGTGTCAACCGGTCTTGGCAAGCGCGGCCGCCTCCTCGGTCACCCGTATGACCCGCGTGACACCCGACACGGTTTTCAGCGCCCGAATGATTCGGTCCACCTGCGAGTGTTCATGGGAACGGAAGGTGAACTCGAAGCAGCTGAGGCCGTTGCTGGCGGGGGCGTAGTGAGCGTCGATGATGTCGACGTTGATGGGGCGCATCGCAGCGGTAATGTCCGTGAGGGCGTTGGGGCGCGCCCCCAGCATTACCCGCAGGGTGCGCAGGTATTCCTCGTCGCCTTCCCACGATGCGGCGTGGATGCGCTCGGGGTCCGGCTGTGATTTCAGGAAGCTCTTGCAGTCCGCGCGGTGGATGCTCACCCCCACCTGCGTGCTGTAGGCCACGATGGGCTGGCCCGGCATGGGATGGCAGCACTTCGCGAAGTGCACCTCGAGCCCGCGCAGTCCGTCCACGCGCACCAGCTTCTGGCGTGTCGCCTCGTCCACCTGGGATTCCGCGCGGCGCGGTGCGGGCCGGGGGGCCGGGCGGGGCGGCGCGGCGGCGGCTTCCGCGTGACGCACCATCGGGTCGTCGGTCGGGTCCAGCTCGCCCAGCTCACGCAGGCGCTGGCGTATCCGCGTGCGGGCGCGGCCGGTCACCACGATGTCGATCCAGTCCGGGTGCGGATGCTGGTTCTTCGCCGTCAGGATTTCGCAAACGTCGCCGGTCTGGAGGTGATACCGCAGCGGCACCATGCGCCCGTTCACGCGCGCGCCAATGCAGCGGTGCCCAATGTCCGAGTGCACCATGTAGGCATAGTCGAGGGGGGTGGCGCCCTTGGGCAGTTCCTTCACCTCGCCCTTTGGACTGAAGACGTAGATGTTGGCGACGGTGAAGTCGCGCTGCATGCTGTCCGCCAGTTCCTCCGGGGCGTGGGCGTCTTTGAGCCACTCATACATCTGGCGGAACCAGGAGAGCTGCTGGTCGAGCTTGGTGTCGCGGGCGTTGCCCTCCTTGTAGACCCAGTGCGCGGCGATGCCCTCGCGCGCCATCTTGTCCATTTCCTCCGTGCGGATCTGCACTTCCATCGGCTTGCCGTTTTCGCGCATCACCGTGGTGTGGATGGCCTGGTACATGTTGAGCTTCGGCATCGCGATGTAGTCCTTCATGCGCCCGGGCACCGGCGTCCAAAGGCTGTGCACAACGCCGAGGGCGTTGTAGCAGCCCGCCGAGGTGTGGGTGATGATGCGGATGCCGTAGAGGTCGAGCACTTCGTCGAAGTCCTTGCCGTGCTCGATCATCTTGCGGTAGATGCTGTAGAGATGCTTGGGGCGCCCGATGACGCGCGCGTCGATCTCATGCTTGCGGAGTTGTTCCTCGAGGAAAACCTGCGTCTGTTCGAGGAAGCGTTCGCGGTCGCGGCGGCGCATGGCCAGCTGGCGCGAGAGTTCCTTGTATTCACGGGGCATCAAGGTGTGGAAGGCGTGGTCTTCCAGCTCCCACTTCCATGCCGAGACACCGAGACGGTGCGCGAGCGGCGCATAGATCTCGAGCGTTTCGCGCGCGATGCGCCGCCGCTTCTCCTCGGGCAGGTGATCGATGGTCCGCATGTTGTGCAGGCGGTCCGCCAGCTTGATGAGGATCACCCGCACGTCTTTCGCCGTGGCGACCAGCATCTTGCGCACGTTCTGGGCGTGCTTCGCCTCGGCTGAGAACTCCTTGTCGCCAAAGCCCAGCGTGCTGATCTTGGTGACGCCCTCGACAAGCCCGGTAATCTCCGCGCCGAACTCCGCCTTCAATTCCTGCTGGGTCACGGGCGTGTCTTCCAGCACATCGTGCAGCAGGCCCGCCGCGCAGGTCACCGGGTCCAGACCCAGGTAGGCAAGGTTCTGCGCCACCGCAAGCGGGTGCAGGATATAGGGTTCCCCAGACAGGCGGTTCTGCCCCTGATGCGCCGCGTCCGCCTTGCTGTACGCCTTCCGAAGCACGTCCAGCGAGGCCGTGGGCCAGAGTTTCCGCAACTGTTTGCGTAGCTTTACGAATTCATCGCGCATGGCGGCAACGGCTCCAGGGTCCCTATAGAGACACCTGCCATTGTAGCACTTCGCCGGCGGAGCGGGAGACGTGCTTTTCCCTCATCCTTCCGGCAGCGGTTCAAGGCCCTTGTGGCGGCGGACGGCGTCGACCAGGGTACGGGCGCGGGCCTTGAAGGAAAACTCCCGGAGCACGCGGTCGAGCAGGCCATCGACCCGGCGCTTTATTTCCGGGTAGTTGAGAAGCATCTCGCGCAGGCAATCCTCGAACTCGGCGCGGTCGCGGTAATAAAGGATCTCATCCGGGAACAGCCGCGCAAGCTCTTCGTGGTAGTCGGAGATGATGGGAAGCCCGCAGGCGATGGCGTCGAAGCATCGGTCATTGACGAAACCGTACTCCTTCATGTCGGGCCAGTGGTCGTTGATGGTCGCCTTGGACTTTCGGTAGAGGCCGCCGCGTTCCTCGCCGGGCAGGTTCTTCGCGACGACGAATCGCTTGTCCACGAACTTGTTCCACATGTTTCCCCAGATGCGGATCGGGAAGCCCAGCTCGACCGCCCAAATCACGCCGGGGCGCTCGGCGTCGCGCGAATTCCCGACAAAGACATAGCCGGTTCGTTGCGATTCTTCCTCTTGCGGAGGCGGGAAACATTCCTCGGTGTCGGTGCATTGCAGCAGCTCGGCCACGGGCACGGCGGCCTGCGGGCGAATCCGCGCGGTGTGCGCCATGGAGGCGATGAAGACGAGGTCGTAGCGGTTGTACTCGTCGATTGCGATGTCCTCGGGGTGGCTGATATTCCACATCACGTGGACCGCGCTGGAGCCCGCCGGCACTTCATACCTGTGCTTGCCCCGCAGGACGAGCACGACGTCGGCGGGCTTGTCGTTGTACCACTCGGGATCGAAGTCGGTGTCGACTTCCTCGCCCAGTTCGACCAGATAGCGCGCGAGGGACCGCGTGAAATGGTAGTCGCCCCAGGTGGTGAGACGGGGACCGATGGGCGCGGGGTTCTTGATCAGCCATTTCATGGGGTGGCCTCCGGCGCGGGCAGCGCCGCGTGCACCCGCGCATACCACTCCGCGAAGGCGGCCGATTCCGACAGGACGCCGGGCTGGCGGGTGGCGGCATCGTGGATGAGATCGAAATTCCGCTTTGCCGCGCCATAGCTGAACTGCCGCAGGTAGAGACGGCGGCCCGCCGCCGCCATGCGGCGGGTTTCTTCCGGCTGATCGAAAATGTCGCGCACCGCCTGCTTCAGTCCCTCCATGTCGCCATGCGGCACGAGCCGCAGGTAGCCCTGCCTGCCGAGGGCGCCGAGATCGGATATGTCGTTGGCAATCACCGGCACCTCCATGGCCAGGGCGTCGGTCAGCTTGTAGGGCATCTGGTAGCGGCTGGCGGGAACCTCGGGGTCAAGCCAGAGCACCACGAGGTCGGCGGCGTAGTTGATGCGGGCCATGTCGTTACGGCCTTGCGGCGGGAGGATGATGGCCTGGTGGCTGTGCTCGCGCTTGAGCTTTTCGAGGTCCGGGCTGTTGCGCGAACCGACAAAGAGCAGCTTGTATTGATCCGCGCCCAGATCGTTGACGAGATCGATGAGCGTGAACACGCCCTTGTGCTTGCGAATGAGGCCGCCAAAGAGGATGACCCGGTCGCCCGGCTTGAAGCCCAACTCCCGGCGGACCGCTTCCCGGTCGTAGCGCGCGGGATCATACCAGCGCTCGTCCTTGAGATTGCGGATGTAGAAGCTCCGCCCGCCGTAATGCTCGTCGAGGTTCACGTTGTGCGTGACCAGCAGCGGCAACCTGCGCGCGAAGCCGTCCATCATGCGCGACCACGCGACGCTGTGGGGGTTGCGCCATTCCGCGTCCGCCGGGTCCGCCGTGGCGGGGTCGAGCGCGGAATCCTCCATGTCGCCCCGCGCGTGATGCACGTGCACTTCCGAGTCGTTGGATTCGAGCACGACGGCCTTGCCGAAGTGATAGTTGGCGAGCAGCCCCAGGCCGAGGCTGGGAAAACGCGGCTTGACGCAGTAGACCACGTCGCCCTTGATGGCCATGAGCGCGCGGGCAAAGTTCCGCTCGAAACCGGGCAGTTCCCCGCCATCGAGAAACAGCGTCTCGAAGGGCGGCGTTTCCCCGGCGTAGGGCTCGAAGATGGGCTCTTCGAAGAAGCGAAACCCGATGAGCTGCACTTCGTAGCCGCCGGCCAGGTGCAGGGCCTCGGCCAGGTTGTAGGCCTTGGAGAAATGGTTGCGGCAGATGTCCCATGCGATGATGGTGACCCGGCGGGGCGGCCCCGAGGCAGCGGTCACCGGCATGCCGGTCGCATAGTGGGCGTCGAGGTTGGCGCGCACAAGGGCACGCGCCTCGTCGTCGCGGTGGCGCTGGGTGTGGGTAATCTGGCCCCAGGCCTCGTTGCGGCGATAGAACGCGAGGTATGCGTCCGCATACAGGGGGTCACGCAGGAAGGTGTACTTCAGGACAAGGTCCCAGTCCTGCATGCGGGGGAGAGCGTCGGTGAAGCCGCCGAATTCTCGGTAGAGCGAAGCCCGGTGCACAAAGCTGTTCAGGTCGACAAAGTTCTTTTCCTGAAGGTTCTCATAGTTGAAGTCCGCATCGGTGTGCCGCTTCAGGTTCATGGTGTCGCCGGACACTATCACGTCAAGGTATTTTGCGAAGGCGGCGTAATGACCCGTGTGGCGCGTCAACATGCCTGCCATCACTTCGAGATAGGCGGGATGCCAGAGGTTGTCGGAGTCGAGATAGGCAATGATTTCGCCGCGCGCCTCGGCAAGGCCCGCATTGCGCGCCTTGGCCGCGCCGCCATGCGGCAGCCGCAGCACGGTGATGCGCGCATCGCCCAATCCCTCGGCCACCGCCGCCGTGGCGTCATCGCTGCCGTCGTCGCAGACGAGCAGTTCCCAGTGTTGCCAGGTCTGTTCGAGAACGCTCTGGATGGCCTGGCCGATAAGCTCCGCCCGGTTGTAGGCGGGCATGATGATGCTAACGAGGGGTTGCGCGCCCTCGACGGTGTAGGCGCCCCGGTACTGCGTCACCATCGCCTCGCTCGCGGCGATCAGCGGCGTGAGCGATTCGGCGTCCTGCTGGCGCAGCCGCTCGACCTCGCTGAAATAGAGCGCGCCCGGGTTGATCGGCGCCACCGGTCGCGCCGGGAAAGGCAGGGGCTTGCGCACGGCGGCCGGAGACTCCACGGAGCGCTGCAGTTCATAGCGTTCGCGCCTGCGCTTCCATCGCTCGCGCATCGCGGCGAGGTCGCGCAGGGCCGCCTCGGCCTCGACGTTGGGAAAACTGAAGTCCCGCTTCATCAGGCGGGAGGCCCCCGCCGCCGCGCGAGCGCGATGGCACCAGCGCCACCAACGGCAACCCTGCTTGCGCCGCACGTAGCCGTAGACGTCTTCCACCATGCTGGCCAGTTGCCGCCGGTCGGCGTTGAGCACGCTGAGGGTGGAGTCGGCACGGCGCGCCCGGCCGGACGCGTCGCGCGCGAGCGCCTCGAATTCTTTCCGCACTTCCGACGCCCGGCGCGACCACTCCGCCGCTTCCACCGGGACGCCCATCACGCGCGTTGCGCCGCGCATTTTCACCCCGGCCTTCCACCAGCCCTGTTGGTCGATGGCATCGTGGCTGCGAAGCATGCGGGCAAAGAGCTGTTCGAGCTGGCGCAGGTCCTCCTGGTAGGCCGCCAGATTGGGCGCCTTGCTCAGCGAAGCGCCCGCCGCGCGCAGGCTGGATTTGCGCTCCCGTGAGGATTCCAATACCCGGCGGCTTTGCTCCAGCGCCGCGGCCACGCGCTCGCTGGCGCGCGCCACGGGAAAATGGGGAATGGGCGCGTTGGGACGGAACGCGTACAAGAATAGCAACAGCCGTCTGCCAAACCGCCAGCGGCGCGTGTTGCCGATGTAATTCACTTCGCGTCCGACGTCTTCCAGGGTAACGCGCAACGACTCCAGCGCATTGCGGAGTTCCGCCTCCACATCCGACAGGACACTGTACTTTGCGCGCATGGAGTCGAGGTCGCCGCGGGTCTTTTGCAGGGCGGACAACTTCCCCTTCAAGTCTCGAATCGCACTGTCTTTCTGCAGCAGCTGTGATTCCTTCTCACGAACAGCCCCGTCACGCCGCTCGATTTCCTGCCGCAGGGCGAGCAGCGCCGTTTCGTGCTGGGCCGCATCGAGCGCATGCCGATGCAGGTCTTTCTTCATGCGCACGATCTCCTCGTGCGCGTCCATCATACGGCCAAGGTTCCAGCGGTTGACGGCGAGCAACCGCTCCGGAGTGTCGTCCGAGGCTGCTTCATAAGCTTCCAGCGCACGCTGCGCCCCTGCGGAGAGCGCGGGCCACGCCGTCCACCGGAGCGCCTCACCGCTTTCCACCGCCGCCAGCAGCGCACGCTGATCTTCGTTCAGCAGTTCGTGCGTGTCGTCGTGTTCGTGGTGCAGGCGCGCGTCGATGAAACTGGTGATCTCGGCTTCAGCCGGCATGCGCAGGCCCGTCACGCCGAACGCCTCGAGCCGCGAGAGCAAGTCTTTCGATACCGCCACGGGGTCGCGCAACAACTGCTCATGCGTGAGCGCCAGCCGGGGGATCCGCGCGGAGTCCTCGAGCAGGTGCAGGGTGTACTTTTCCCAGAGCGCGATCCCGGTCTCGACCGTGAGCAGCGGATTCCTGCGGTGCATCGAGCGGCCCACCTCGACAGGATTGCGGTTGACGATCACGCCCACCGGCTGTTCGAGGCAGGGCAGCCAGAAGGGCAACGTGAGGCAGAGGCGGGGATCCTTGGTCACCCAGGGCCGTTGCACGTCGAAGCGCAACACAAGCCGTTCGAGTTCCTTGCCCAGGGTGGGCGGGGCCTTTACGAAAGCGGCATCGCGCACCTCGCGCGAGAATCCCGCCAGTCGATCCCAGCGTGCCCCCGCGCGCTGCAACAAAAGCTTGTTGATATCGACGACCTCGTCGTTCTCCCAGAAGCCCTTGGGATTCTCCTTGTTCGCCGCCTTCATGCTTTCCGGCGCCCCCACCGACGCGCCCATCATGTTCAGCAGGCGGGTGCAGGCCGAGGTGCCGGATCGATGGCATCCGAGAACAAGCAATTGCATGGCGTTATCAATTCCCCAAGAGACCGGCGGGGCGCGCGCCAAGGGCGCGGCCTGTCATTCCGGCGATTCTAGGCCACAAGCCCCGGCATTGCAACGGTTTCCCTGTCGTCGCCCAGCCTCCTTGACTGGCCGCGCGGGCAGTTGCTACCATTCCGGTTCGCGCATCGCTCGCCCGGGTGGTGAAATTGGCAGACACGCATGGTTCAGGTCCATGTGCTCGCGAGGGCGTGGAGGTTCAAGTCCTCTCCCGGGCACCATTTAAAGCATCGACAAACGCCGCTGGCCCCGCCGCGGCGTTTGTGTTTTTTAGGCTTTGGTGATGGATTGCTGCGCCCACGGTCCTTACAATGGCCATCATTCACTTCTTCGCGCCGGGAGACCTGGCTTGAGCGACCTGACGGTATTGACGCTGGTGCCCAACGCGGGCGACCGGCTGGCCCGCTGCCTTGAGAGCGCCTCCTTCGCGGAGCGCATTTTCTGCGTGGTGGACGAACGTACCGATGACGGCAGCGACGAGGTGGCGCGCGCCCACACGGACTGGGTGGTTCGGCATGCCTATGAGAACGCCGCCGCACAGCGCAACTGGGCGCTGCCGCAGATCACCACCGAATGGACGCTGGTGCTCGACGCGGACGAATGGGTCTCCGACGAATTACGGGAACGCATCCTCGCCATCACGGCGCAGCCGGGCGGTCCGGACGGCTATGACATCAAGCGTGAGTCCTACTTCATGGGACGGAAGATCACCGGTTGCGGCTGGCAGCGGGATTACAACCTGCGGCTCTTCCGCACGGCCCGGGGACGCTATCTCGACCAGCGCGTCCACTCCCGGGTGCTGGTCGAGGGAGCGGTGGGACGTATCGACGCCCCGATGTACCATGACACCTACCGTGATCTCGACGAGTATTTTCGCACCTTCCACCGCTTCACGGCGTGGGGCGCGCAGGACGCCTTCGACAAGGGGAAGCGCGCGCGGCTTTCGGATTTGCTGCTGCGGCCTGTGGCGAAGTTCTTCAAGATGTACCTCCTTCGGGCGGGCTGGCGCGATGGCTACCATGGCGCGGTGCTGAGCATGCTGGGCTCTTTCTCGGTCTTCATGAAATACGCGCGCCTCTGGCAAATAGAGCGGGCCGCCCGCGGCCTGCCCAGCGCACCGCCCGCGTTGGGCCGGGACGACGCCTGAGTGAAACCCGTCGCGCCCCCCAGCGAGTGGCCGATGCCCCCGGCGCGCTTCGCCCTGATCCTGGTGATGCTGCTGAGCGCCGTGCTGCGGCTGTACAACCTGGGCGCTCCGAGTCTCTGGTGGGACGAGGCGAACACGATGAACGCCGCCCGCTGGATGGACGAGCCGGACAAGTGGCTCGACACGGCCTACATCAACGAAGCGCCGCTCTACCTCGCGCTGGCGCACCTTTGGGATGGGCTCATCGCCGCCGCCACGGGGCTGCCGGTCACCGCGCCCGCGCGGGATTTTCTGCTCCGGCTGTTGCCCTTCGCCTTTGGGATGGTCGCCATGCCCCTGCTGTATGCGGTGGCCCGCCGCCTGACCGGCAGCGTCACGGCGGCGCTCATTGCCGTGCTGTTGTTCGCGGTCTCCCCTTTTCAGGTGCACTATGCGCAGGAGCTTCGGGTCTACAGTCTCCACCTCGCGACGGGCCTCGCCGCGGTCTATGCCTTCCTGCGCGTGCTGGAGGACAACAAGACCCGTTGGTGGCTTGCGCTCGTAGGCTGCGAGGCGCTGCTGGTCTATGGCCACTACATCGCGGTGTGGGTTGTGTTTTGCCTCAACGCGTGTTTCCTTGCGTGGCTCGTGGTTCACCACCGCGCCGTGTCCCCGCGCGCATGGCTGATTCGCTGGACCGGTTGGCACCTGCTGATGATGCTGCTCATCCTGCCTGCGCTCTACCATGCCTGGCGCTGCAACCAGCACCTGCTGCTGATCGAGTATTCCTGGTATCCCAACCCGACGCTGCGCTCGCTTTACATCAGTTTCAAGAACTTCTACTACGGGTATGGTCCCAACGCGGCGGTCTACAAGGCCCTGCTGCTGTTGATGCTTGGGTCCATGGCCCTCGGCGCATGGCGGATGCGCGGCCGTACCGCGCCGCTGGCCATGACGCTGCTGCTCGTCCTGGGACCGGTGTTGATCAACTGGGTGATGTGGCGCCTGCGCGATTTCTCGATGTACGAGGACCGCCTGTTCATTTTCAGCGCCGCCCTGAGCCTGGCCCTGGCCGGGGCGGGCGTCGCGGCGCTGCGGCCAGTAGCCCTGCGCGCGGCGGTGCTGGCCGCGCTCCTCGCACTTTCGGGGGTCGGGCTGGCCGATTATTATGCTGGGCGCCTGCATCCGCTGCGGGAGCACCGGCTTGCCATCTGCGACAAGGTCGATTTTCGCTCGGCTGCCGCCTACCTTGAAGGCGCATGGCAAGAGGGCGACCTGCTGGCCCATGATTCGAACTTCACGGCCTTCCCGATGCAACGCTACTTCTCACGCGAGCAGGCCCATCTGGGCGCGACGCCGGAGGACGCGGTTATCTATGTCAAGGCCTTCGGCAACCAGGCGGTGCTGGAGAACCTCGGCGCGTTTCCCGTGCTGGCCGAGGAGGCCACGCGAGGCCGCCACCGCGTTTGGTACATCGAAGCGCAGGGCGTGACAGCGGACGACGTGCCGCAGACGGTCCGCATCGGCGACTGGCTCGCCGAGCGTTACCGCGTTGTCGAGGAGCATCAGTTCGACGGACTGAAGCTCTGGCGCTTCGAGCGATAGCGTGGTATAAAACGTGGCCCCGGTATTTCACCGGATGGATTCATGACATCGTGTCACTTCGAAACGTGATGATGGCGCTTGTCGCCCTCGCAGGCGTGGGCCTGATTGGGCTGGCGTATTACCTTCCGGCCGCGCCACGGGGCGAAGCGCCGCCCGCGCCCGCGCGCCCAGCCGCTTCCGGTCAACCGAATGTGGTGTTGATCGTGGTGGACACGCTGCGCGCCGACCGGCTGGACGCCACGCGCAATGGCCAGCCCGTGATGCCCAAGCTGGCCGCGCTTGCCCGTGAGGGGCGCCGCTTCACGACGGCGATCAGTCCTTCGAGCCATACCCGCACCGCCATCGCCTCGCTGATGACCGGGCAGTACGTGGATGCACACGGGGTCTATTTTGGCGCGCACCGCGACAACACCGGGGCGATGTCGGCCGACCATCTCGATGAGGCGTGGACAACGCTGGCGGAGGCCCTACGCGCCGACGGATACCACAATCTGGGCTTTGTGGCCAACGGCAACGCGCAAGGCGACAGCGGCTACGGCCAGGGCTTCGACGAGGGCCGCTATCTCTACCACCCGGAGATGCCCGCCGCGCAGGTGACCGACTTGCTGCTTGCGCAGGTGGAGTCCCTGCCGGAACCCTTCCATCTGTTCGCGTTGTACCTCGACCCGCACGCGCCCTACTTTCCGCCCGAGCCCTACCGGACGGTCTTCGGCGAAGGGCCCGCGCTGACGGAGAGCGACCGCGACACGCTGCGCGAGGATCGGCAGATTCCCTACCTCGTGCTGCATGTGCAACAGATGCTCGGCCAGCGGCTCGCGGAACGCTTCGAACCGCTCACGGAGGCGGGCCGCGAAACGATGCGCCTGTGGTACGACGGCGAATGCCGCTACATCGACGACGAGGTGGCGCGTCTCATCGACGGCATTCGCACCCGCCACCCCAACACGATCATCGTGGTCACCTCGGACCATGGCGAGGAGTTCTGGGAGCATGAAGGCATGGGCCACGGCACAACGCTTTACCAGGAGCAGCTGCGTGTGCCGCTCTTCATCGTTGGCCCGAAGGTGGCCCCGGAGGTCATCGACGCACCGGTAAGCACGGTGGGCATCTACAAGACCGTGGTGGGCCGCCTCGGCCTCGAGGACCAGGGGCTCCAGGGGGAAGACCTGCTGGGCGGGGCCTTCGACGGCCTGGCCTTCGCGCGCACGCGCGGACCCTCCTCGGACCAGCAGGTGGATCTCGACGCGGCGCAGCAGGGCGCGCTCAAGGCCCTGCGCAATGCCGGCAGAGTTTACGAGTATGACCTCGACGCAGACCCCGGCGAGCGCGCACCGAGGCCGGGCTCGACACAGTCGCTGCGACGGCTGGACGAGCACCGCGAGCAGAACGCCGCGCGGCGTGTGGGCGGCAAGGCCGGGTCCAAACCGCTGTCGCGCGAGGACATCGAGCAGCTTGAGGCGCTGGGTTACCTGCAAGGGGAATAGGGGGAGCGACGACATGGAAACGCAGGACGCCACGGGCGCGCCGGAAGGCGCTGCCAAGCCGAAGCCCTTCTGGACCTGGCCCCGGCTGCTCTATGCCTACGTTGCCGGGGTGCTCTGGCTGCTCCTGCTTTGGTGGTCTTATCTGCCGCCTTCGGCCGAGTTCATTGAACGCTTCTACAGTCGGGGGCTCTACCGCTTCTTCAACGGGCTATTGCCCGGCCTGACCGAGCACGCGAATTTCTCGATCGCTCTTGTCATTGTGGTGACGGTGCTGGTCGGGTTTCCGATTTACTGGGCAGCGCGCTGGGCCTGGCTGCGCAAGGTGCGCCGCCGCTCACACTTTGCAGGCTTCCTGGTGGGCGTGCGCGCGCTCGTCATCCTGGTGCCGCTCATCGCGTGCTGGTTTGTGCTGTTTTGGGGCGCGGGATACGCGCGCGTGCCCGCCGAGGCCCGCCTTCAACTCGACACCGCCGACATCACCGACGCGGAATCGGCCGAGCTGCGCGCGGCGATGCTGCAAATACTCAACGCCGATCTCGTGGACGAGGCCGACCGCGACACCGAGCGCGCCGTCGCCAGCATCGCCGCGGCCATGCGCGAGGTAATCGCGGCGTGGGACGGCAAGCCGGTGCGCCTTCCCGATGGCGTTAAGCGCACGCCCCCCGGCCTGCTCCTGGCCAACGGGACCTCGGGCATAGCCTCGCCGCTGACGCTGGAACCGCATGTGGACGGCGGCCTTCCCGACACCGCCTTTGTCTATGTGGCCGCTCACGAACTGGGACACGTGGCCGGCCTGAACGCGGAGGCCGAGGCCACCCTTGCCGGGTTCGTGGCCGGGCTGCGCGCCGACGACCCCTACGCCCGGTGGTGTGTGGCGCTCGACATCTATCTCGACCTCGTGCGCCAGTTGCCCACCGAAGAGGCGAAGCAGGCCATGGAACTGCTGCCCGAGCTGGCGCGCAAGGACATCGAGGCCTCCCGCGAAGCCGCGCGCCGTTACCACATCGACTGGCTCGGGGTGTGGAGCTGGCGCGTGTACGACAACTACCTCAAGGCGCAGGGCATCGCCGAGGGCCGCAAGAACTACGGCAAGGGCATATCCCTCCTGGTCTACGCCTGGCGCAAGGGCCTCGTTCAGCTGCCTGCATCCGCCGCACCCCCCAGCGCGTGATTCAGGGCAGGTGCGCATGATTCGGTTCAACTGTCCCTACTGCGCCAACCCGATTGAAGTGGCCGTGGAGTTTGCCGGCAAGACGGGCCGCTGCCGCCAGTGCGGCGGGGAGATCATGACGCCGATGCCTGCCGCTCCCTCCGGGCTGGACGCGCTGCGCGGACTGCCGGACGCACCGCTGGACGAACGTCCCTTGCCGCCGGAACCCCAGCCGAAGGCGCCCGCCCCGAAGCGGCGCAAGCCCGAGCCCTTCAAGCTGGTCCTCCCGGAAGTGCCGGCCGAGGTGCAGGAAAAGATCCGGCAGCGCCACCGCAAGACGGTTCTCTACATCGCCTCCGCCGTCCTCGCCGCCATCCTGGCGGTCATCCTGATACTGCCCTTCATCCTGCCCCAACCCCAGCCCGTGGAGCCCGCGCGCGAGATTGCCCCCGTGCCACGCTTCGCGCCGGAGCAGGGGGAGTCGTCCGGAGAATAGCGTGAAGCGCGCTCGCCTTACTCGGCGATGAAGATAAAGCGTGCTTCGGCGGATTGTTTACTCTTGCCGCTTGCGCGCAGCACCACCTCGTAGCGGCCGGGCTGGGCGTAGACGTGTTCGGGGCTGGGCTGGTTGGAGGTGACGCCGTCGCCGAAATCCCAGCTCACGGATTTCAGGGCCGTGTCGGCGCCGTAGGACACGCTGTGCCCGAGGGGAAATTCGCCGCCGAGATGCACCGGCAGGCGGCCCGCCGGAATCCGTAGCGCCTCGCTGGCGTGATAGGTTCTTGGTTCGCCCGCATTCACGCGGAAGGTTTCGCCCTCGTTTCGGGGGCCAAAGGCCGCGTCGCCCATGAGCGCCTCGCCCACGGCGTCGAGGGTGTAGTCGCTGCTGCCCGCACCGTTATAGCCCAGCAGGATTGCGTCGGCCTCGCCAAGGTGCATCGCCAGCTTGGGATGTCCCAGCACGACGGCCACCACGGCCATGTCTTTCGCCTTGAATTCCTTCACCAGGCGCTGCGCTCCCTGTGGGCGTATCGCGTCAGTCAACACCACCACCACCGTGCGCAGCCCGCGGATGCGCCGGGTGAGCCGGTCGATTTCAAAGTCCTGAATATCGCCGAGGTGCTGCGCGGTCGCCACACGTTGTTCCGAGATCGGCTTCACGTATTCTTCCATCTTCCCCACCAGGCCCTCGAGGTACACCACGCCGGTGACGCCGATGGGGCCGTCGCCCTTTTCGAGCGGCAGCAGGTTGTCGCGGTTGCGGATTAATGTGATGGACTGCCGTTCGATGGCGCGGATGCTGTCTTCGAGGTCGCGGCGGTTGGAGAGGGAGGCCTTGGCCGCTTCTTCCTGCTTCCCCGGCTCAACATCCTTTTTCTTGCGCTTGGTTTCAATCACCCGGGTGAAAGCCCGCGTGACCAGCTCCTCCTCGAGCAGGCCCGTCTCGACCGCCGTCACCAGGCGGTCGACCACGCGCTTCACCAGCGTGGGACTGGTCTGCCAGTACAACAGGTCCGCCCCGGCACGCAGGGCCATCAGCGCGGCCTCCGCCGGATCCAGCGTCGCGGCGAGGTCCGGTGCGTCGAGCGGGCCCGCCACGATCAGGCCCTCGTAGCCCAGGGCTTCGCGCAGCAACCCGGTAACAATCTCTCGCGAGAGGCAGGCCGGCCGGCCCGCGCTGTCGAGGGTGGGGGCAAGCGTCGTGTCCACGTGGAGCATGGGGGTCTGCGCGCGCACCAGCGCGATGTAGGGCGCGAGATCGCGCGTTTCCAGTTGCTCCCTGGGGGTGGTCAGGCTGGCTGCCGCGTTGGGCGCGGCGTTAAAGCCGCCTCCCGGAAATCCCGCCGGCATCGCGTCCACCCCAGCGGCGCCAAACGCGGACAGGACGGCTTGCCCGGCGAGACTCACGAAGGCGGGATCCCCGCCAAAGGTATGGATGATCGGCGCCGCTTCGGGCGATTCGGGCGCGAGGCTGAGCGAGGGCCCGAGGTGGAAGTTGAAGCCCATGCCCCCCATGTGCGCCGCCAGCAGGCGACCCAGGGATTCCGCCGCGTCCGCACGGTGCGCGGCGCCCACGGCGAGCATCGACGGCAAAGGCAGGAAGGCGGAGGGCGCATTGCCCTGCGGACGCGTGAGACGGTACACGTTGGCCCCCACCCAAAAGGGAATCCCCGTCAACTGCTGCGCGCCGCGCAGCTTGAGCGCATAGGCCGTGGCCGCATCGGCGCTTGAGGCACGGTCCACAATCGCCCCGGCGGGCGTGTAGGTTTTCAGGAAGCCAAAGTCGGCCGTGGAGGGACGCTGTTCCCCTTCCATGGTGACCAGCATCAACTGCGCGATCCGGGCGCGCAGCGGCGCCTCCTCCCAGGGTTTCTCCGGAAGCGCCGGGAATTCTCCGCCTGCGGGAGCTTCTGGCGTGGCGCCCTCCTCTGGGGTGGGCGCGGGGGCGTCTCCCCCGAAAGCGCTGGGGGCCTGCCCCGCCGCCGCCCAGCACAACCCGGCCGTCAAGGCGGCGGCGATTCCTCGCGTCATGAATGCAAGCATGGCTCAGGCTCCGATCGCCGCCGATGCTACCAAATCCCCCGCATGGCTTGCCTTGCGCCCCGCGCGGTCACTTGATGCCCCCGTGCGCGGATGTTACCATTCAGGGCTTTAAGGTTAGGCGTGATAGGGTCTTGCGTGGACTCGCGCGCCGCCATCACCATTGGAATGCCACATGCTGGGCTGGTCCAAGAGCAAGCCGGAAGAGACACCCGCGCCGCAGCCGACCCCGGGCGCCCCCTCGCCCGCGCAGGCGCTTTCGCAGTTGCTGCTTTCTGAGGGTCATGTCACCCGCGAGCAGGTGGACGCCGCGCTCGCCAAGCAGCGCGAGACGGGCCGCTTCATCGGCGAGATTCTCATTGAGGACAAGGTGATCGACGAGAACACCCTCATCAGCTTCCTCGCCAAGCACTGCAAGATCCCCCACCTCAGCCTGCTCGATTATTTGATCGACAAGGACATCATCGCGCTGGTGCCCAAGGAAATCTGCCTTCAATACCGTCTGCTTCCGATTGACCGGCTGGGCAAGAACCTCACGGTCGCGATGGTCAATCCCCTCGACACCGAGGCGCTCAAGCAGGTTCAGGCAGTGTGCCCTGATTTGCGCATCAAGCCAATCCTCTGCGCCTACCGCCATTTCGAACTGGTCACGGAAAAGCTCTTTAATGACAGCGGACGTGCCGATGGCACGCCGGTCATGTCTGCTTCCTCTTTCGGGCTGCGCCTCACGCCGGAGGAAAAGGCGAAGGTGGAGGCCAAGCGCGCCGAAGTGCGCGCCGAGGCGGAAGCCGCCGCGAAGCCTGCGCCGGAGCCCCCGCCCGCACCGGAGCCTGTCCCCGTGCCGGAACCAGCGCCTGAACCCGAGCCCGTGATCGAGCCCGTCCCGGAGCCCGCCGTTATGGCGGAGCCGGAGCCGCTCGTCGAAACCGCGCCACCCGTGCCCGCGTCCAAACCAGCAGAGCCGCAGGTGGACAGCGACTCGATGTTCGAGAGCATTTTCAGCAGTGGAGCCAATGACGAGCCGGAGGCCGTGGCTGCGGCCCCGGTTTTAACGGAAGCCCCCGCTGAGGCGCCCGCGCCCGATGATGGCGGCATGTCGGCGCTCATGCAGGAAATGGCGACGGTGATGATGGACAGTATGCGCGATACCTACAGCGTACTGGCCCGCCGCATGGATCTCTTCCGCAACCTCGATGGCGAGGCCGTGGCCAAGATATTCGCGCGGGGCATCACCGAAGAATACGAACCGGGGCAGGCGGTGTTTTTCAAGGGCGACGAGGGCGACTGCCTCTACCTCATCCTCGGCGGCTCGGTGGAGATTTTCGACGGCGACCGGGTGATGGCCACGCTGGAGCGTGGCGCACTCTTCGGCGAGATGGCGCTGATAAGCAAGGAACCGCGCAGCGCGAGCGCCCGCGCGGTGGAATCCAGCAGCCTGCTCGCGCTCAGCCAGGAAACGATTTACAACGTGATGCCGAGAGAAGTCTCGATACAATTGCTTGTCAATATCATCGTCACCCTCAGCAGCCGCCTGCGCGTTGCGAATGAGCAACGCTAGGCGCGCCATGTCCTCGCAACCTTTCCCCAGGAGGCCGACTTGAGCGACCCGAAGATACCCCAGTCCCCCGAGCGAGAAGCCATGATCGAGCGCCTGCTCCGTGAGCAGTCCACCATGGTTGCCAGCGAAGTGCCCGAGACCAAGGTGGTAAACACGATTTCCGATCGCGATGAGAATTTCATCCAGGGACTGCGCGCCATCATCCGGGTAGCCGTGCGCCTGCTCGCCGTGATGATGACTTTTGTGGTGGTCTGGGGCGTGATTGATGTCGCGTACGTCATCTACGACCGGCTCACAGACGACAGCGGTCCCGTCTACCTCATGGAAATCGCCGATATTCTGGCCACCTTCGGGGCCTTTATGGCCGTGCTCATCGCGATTGAAATCTTTGTGAATATCACGATCTACCTGCGCGATGACATCATCCACGTGAAGATCGTCGTCGCTACGGCCCTCATGGCCATCGCGCGCAAAGTCATCATCATGGACATCGAGAAGATCGAAACGCTCGAGATATTCGCCATCGCGGCCGTGGTGCTGGCCTTGAGCGTCGGCTACTGGCTCGTCCACATGGCCCATGGCGGCGACGATTCCGAGGGGAATGGTCATTAAGCTTTTAGCCTAGCGCTGGGGTGCATCCGAGCCGGGAGGGGATCATGCGGATTCTAGTTTCCTGCATCTTGTTGGCGGCCGGCATCCTGGCGCCCGCCGCGCTCGCTTCGCCGCATGGCGGCGCCGAAATTCTCTGGGATAAATGGGGCGTGCCCCACATCTTTGGCGAGACGGCGCCCCAGCGCGCATACGCCTTTGGCTGGGCGCAGGCACACAGCCACGGCCCGCTGATTCTGCGGCTCTATGCCCAGGCACGCGGCGAGGCCGCCGCCCACTTTGGCCGCCCCTTGCTGGATTCGGACATCGAGGTGCGGCGCTTTGGTATACCCGAGCTTGCCGCGCAGTGGCTGGAACAGTCCTCGCCAGAATACCGCTCCATCCTCGAAGCCTTCGCCGCGGGTGTGAACGATTATGCGGCCGCCTATCCCGAGGCCATCGGCGCGCCCGCATCGCGGGTATTGCCCGTGCGCCCGGCCGACATCGTGGCGCATGGCATCCGCACCGTTCATTACACCTTCGTGTCCGGACGCGAGCGCGGCCGCGTGGCGGTCAAGGCTTGGCTGGAGGACACGGGCAGCAACGGCTGGGCCATCGCCCCCCGGCGCTCCGCCAGCGGGAACGCGCTGCTGCTGGGCAATCCCCACCTTCCGTGGTCCGACCTCTACCTCTGGTATGAGGCGCACGAGTCCGGCCCTGATCTGAATTTCTACGGCGCGACGCTCGTGGGTTTCCCACTGCTGTCCATCGGCTTCAATGATTTTCTGGGGTGGACCAACACGGTCAACACCCTCGACGGCGCGGACTACTTCGAACTGTCCACCAACGAAGCCGGGCAGTACATCGTGGACGGTGAGGCGCTGGACTTCGAAGTGGCAGAGCATCCCATCACGATCCTCGCGGAGGACGGCTCGACCACGGTTGAGACGATCCAGGTGAAGCGCTCGATCTTTGGTCCTGTGCTGGCCGAGTCTCCGGGCCGTGCGCTGACGCTGAAGATCGCCGGGCTCGACCGGCCCGGCCTTGGCGACCAGACGCTGGCCTTGATGCGCGCGCGCAGCATGGAGGAATTCGAGGCGGCCCTCGCGCGGCAGCAGCAGCCCATGTTCAACTACATCTACGCCGACAAGGCCGGCAATGTGTTGCTGGTGTGCAACAGCCTCACCCCGCGCCGCGCGCAGGGCGACTGGAACTTCTGGCAGGGCATTGTGCCGGGCAATACGCGCGCCTTGCTGTGGAGCGACTACCTGCCCTATGCGGAACTGCCGCGCGTGGCCAACCCCGAGAGCGGCTGGCTGCAGAATGCGAACGAGTCGCCCTGGTACATGACCGTGCCCTACCCCCTCAGCCCGGCCGGCTTCGCCCCCTATATCGCCCCGCCGACGCTGCCGGACAATCGCATCTTCCGCTTCCAGCGCTCGATACGCATGCTGCTTGAGGACGAGGCGATCGAGATGGAGGAGTTGATGGAGTACAAGATGTCCGCCCGGAGCGAGCTGGCTGACCGTATCCTCGACGACCTGATCCCTCTAACCCAGTCCGCCGACCATCCCATCCTCGCCGATGCGGGGCAGGTTCTGCAGCAATGGGACCGCCAATACCGGGGCGACAGCCGCGGTGCCCTGCTCTTCTACCAGTGGTGGCGCGCCTATGAGGAATTCTGCACCAGCAGTGGAAGCTCCCCCTTTGCAATTCCATGGGATGCAGCCGCCAATCCGCTCGCCACGCCGGACGGGCTCGCGCAGCCGCGTGGCGCGCTGTCTGCACTCGAAGCCGTGAGCACCCGAATGAAGGCCGCCGGCCTGACCCTCGACATTCCCTGGGGCGAAGTGATGCGCATGCGTGTGGGCGAGGTGGACCTGCCCTCGCACGGCGGTCCCGCCTATGACACCTTCCGGGTGCTGATGCATGAGCGCCACAACGACGACAAGTTCCATGTGGTCCACGGCGACAGCTTCATCTTCCTCACGGAATTCTCCGACCCGCCCCGCGCCAAGGTGTTGCTGGCCTATGGCAACGCCACGCAACCCGCGACAGGCCATGTGGGCGACCAGTTGCAGTCATTCGCCAACGATGAATTCCGCGACGCGCTGCTCACGCGCGCGGCCATCGAGGCCAACCTGGCCAGCCGCGTGCTGCTTCCCAGGACCGAAGCTCCGGCTCCTGTCACCGAGGCAGCCTCGGTGGAGACCCCGGTGATGGAGAGCGCCCCCGAGGCTGCGCCTGTGGAGGCGGCTCCGGAAGAAGCGCCTGCGCCCGAGCCAGCCCCGGCACCCGAAGCCATGCCCGCGGAGGCGACTCCCGCGGAACCCGCCCCCGAACAGGCACCAACCGCAGAAGCGCCTGCGGCGGAACCCATGCCCGAGGCTGTTCCTGTTCCTGCGCCCGGGGAGCCGACGCCCGCGCCAGAAGCCGCGCCCGCCCCCACCCCGGAAGCGACTCCCCTGCCGGAGGCCCCGCTGCCGGAGGCCGCGCCGGCGCAACCCTGAGCCCTGCACTGAACCACGAGCCATGGCGTTGCGGGTCTCGCATGCGTGGTCCACTTCCGGACTGACCTTCTTCGCTATACTCCGCGCGTGAACATCGCCAAACCTCCCGCCATGCTGCTTCGACGCCTCGCCCCCTGGGGCGCGGCGCTGTCCGCTTTGGGGCTGGCCTGCTGCCTCTTCGGGCTGCTTGGTTCGCTGGCCCTGATGGGCTTCGGCATACTTGCACCCGAAGCCGACGCCGCACGCTCCGTGATTGGCCTAGCGCTGCGCACGGGTGGATTCCTGATGCTGGGGTCAATCCTTGCGTGGACGCTGGTGCGTTGCCTGTCGATTCCGCGTCCCGAGCCGACACCACCCCAAACGGATGTTGTGCGCGAACAACCCACGGCGTTGGCCTGGACCCTGTTCGGAGTTGGGATGTTGCTGGCGCTTCATGTAACCACCCATGCGCTGGCCGATTATCCCTGGGCCGCGCCGGATGAGACGCACCACCTGGGGGTGGTGCGGAACCTCGCCGTGCATGGGGTCTATGCCTCGGGACATCCAGAAGCCGGGTTCAATTACTTCGATCCTTACGACAGCGTGGGAGCCCCGGTGATGTTTGCAGGCGCGCTGGCCTGGCGTATGGCCGATGGCGGGCTCGCCGCTCCCCGGCTGGCGATTGCCCTGCAGTTCATGGCCCTGTTGTTGTGCCTGGCCTGGTTGATGCGGAGCGACCCATGGGCCGCAGCCCTGACGCCGTGGGTGGCCACGGCGGCCTACTCGAGCATCTACCTCGCCCGCACGTTCTACGGGGAAGTGCCCGCAATGCTCTTCCTCGCGCTGGGGATCGTGCTGTGGTCTCAAGCCAGTGGGCCGCGCCGCGTTCCTCAGTTGGCCGCCGCCGGGTTGATGTTCGGGCTGGCGGTGCTGTGCAAGCCGCTCTTCGCCACGCTCGCCTGTTGCGGCGCGGTGGCGCTGGCGCTGGACGCCTGGCAACGGCGAACATTGGCGGGCGGAGGCGGCGCGAACCTGATGACGCCGCTCTGCCTTGGCGCGGGCGCCGCCGCGCCCCTGCTGGCATGGGGCCTCTTTCAGGCAATCCACACGCCTGAAGGCCATGTCGAAACACGCAGCATGGCGGGGATCTACCAGCACTACCTGCTGTTTGGCATTGAGCCGATAGCGGGCAATCTGCGCCGCCTCTGGAGCGACCACCCCGCCGCGGACCTTATCGCCGCCGCCGCCTACCTGTGGTGGGGCGGCACGCTCTTCGCCCGGCGCACGCATCCGGCCATGCTTTTCCTCTGGATGGCGGGCGGTTTCTTCGCCTGGTGGTGGCTCTGTTTCACACCCGGTCAACTGACGCGCTACCTATGGCCCGCGTACCTGGTTGCCGCGCTGGGCGCCGCCGCTACCGTTCCCCGCATTGCATCCGCTCCCCGCGACGGCTGGCCCGAGGGACTCCACCGCCTGCGCGATTTGCTCATCGTGGCCTTGCTCTTCTATCCGCAGCAATGGCTGCTGTCGCAAACGAGCGAAGTGTGGAACAATCGCGAGATGCGCGCCTATGCGCCCGTGCTCGAGGCCCTGCGCGCACTGCCGCCCGACGCCACCGTCGCCTCGACGGACTATCCCCTGCGCGGCATCGCCCATGTCTTGACGAATCGCTGGATCGAGGGAGGAGAGGATCCTGTCCGACTGCTCGCCTCCCACGACGCGTTGGTACTGCGTGGCGAGGATGAAGTGTCGGCGCTCGCCGGTTATCCTCACGTCGCCGTCCCGGCGGGCGGTTATTGGATCGTCACCAAACCGAGCGAGCCCTGAGCCCATGTCCAAGCCGTCCGTCTCGATCTTCTATCCCTGCTACCAGGATTGGGGCACCATGGGCAGCATGGTGCTTTTCAGCATCGAAACCGCCGAGCGGCTTGGACTCGACTACGACATCACCATCGTGGATGACGGCAGCAACGCCCACACGCACGAACTGCTGCGCCACATCGAGCGGCGCTTTCCGCAGGTGCGCGTGATCTACCACGAGCACAACCGGGGCTATGGCGGGGCCTTGCGCAGCGGCTTCGCCGCCGCCACGCGCGAGTGGATCTTCTACACCGACGGCGACGCCCAGTACGACGTGCGGGAGCTGGACCGCCTGCTGCCCCACGCCGGCCCGGATGTGGACGTGGTGCAGGGCTACAAGATCGACCGGCACGACCCGCTTCACCGCATCGTGATTGGCCGCATCTACCACAACCTGGTGAAGCTGGCGTTTGGGCTGCGGCTGCGCGATGTCGACTGCGACTTCCGCCTTATCCGGCGCAGTGTATTCGACCGCGTGCGCCTCGAAAGCGACAGCGGGGTGATCTGCGCAGAGATGATGGTAAAGATGCAGCGGGCCGGATGCCGCGTCGTCGAGGTGCCGGTGCACCACTACCAGCGCGCGCACGGCAAGTCGCAGTTCTTCAATTTCCCGCGCATTGCCCGCGTGGCGTGGAACCTCGGCGGGCTCTGGGTGCGCCTGGTGCTGCTGCGGAAAGATTGAGACGGGCGGCGACAGCCTTAGTGCGGCGTCGTGGAGCAGCGCGCGTGCAGGTATTCGGCCAGCGCACAGTACATCCATGCGGTGCCCCAGCGCGGGAAGTGGATGCGAGATGTGAAGCGCGGATACTTTCGGTACCAGGGGAGCCCGTTGCGGGGATCGCGCAGGTAGTAATGCGTCCAGCGCAGGGGAAGATCAGCGAGGCCGCGCGCGGCAAGCACCTCCCGCTGTAAGGCGCTCGGGCAAAGCACGGCCTCGGCGCAGGCATGGATGTCCACGGGGTAGTGGCCGTAGTCATTCACCGGCATGCCGGTCGGCAACAGCAGGTGCTTGCGGTAGAAATCGAACCCGCGCCGAATTACAGGCACAAGGGAATCGTCGCCGGTGATATCGCGAATGGCCTGAAGCGATCGCAGCACGAAACCGGTGTGGTGGTGGTCGACCAGCCCAAGCAGCCCGGCCTCGTAGGGGTCGCCGGGCGCGTGCTCGCCATAACGCCAGGCGCCGTCCTCACGCTGCTCACGCAGGGTAAATGCCAGTGCGGGCGCGGCGGCCTCGGCGAGGGACGGCTCGTCCAACAGCGCCGCCGCACGATAGAGATGCTCCGCCACGAGCAGGCTCGCGTTGTGCACCCTGCGCCGATCGCTCGGGGTATACGCGAAACAGTAGCAGCCGCCAATCCAGCTCAGGCGCGGCAACCCGCTAATCATGAAGGCCGAGATGCGGCGCACGATGTCGAAGTAGCGCGCGTCGCCCGTGAGAGTCGCCGCCCGGCAAAAGGCCTGCCCGGCAATGGCGGTGACCACGGAGATGGGCGTGCCGCGCGGCGTGTCGAGCCCCTTGGCATGGATGTCGAAGGGATAGCCCCAACTCAGCCCGGGTGAGTATTCGGTGGGATGAGCAAGGAGCCAGTGGAGATGCTGCTCCGCCGCCTCAAGCGCGGCAGGCTCGCCAGTGAGTTGGTATAGCCGCAGCTTGCCCAGCGCCACCAGCGCGAAGGCCTTGGGGTTCTTCGCGGGCGCAGTGCCCAGCAGCCGCCGCGCCGCCACGGGCGCCAGGTCGCACAGGCCGGTGGTGGCCTTGCGCAAGAGCGGGCGGGTCTGGGCCGCGCGTATCCACGGGTGTTGCTTCACGTCGAAGGGGTCGTAACCCTCGAGACCGTGCGCGTCGATCCAGGCGTTGAGTTCGGCGAACCACTCCTGCGCGATGGCCACCGCCGAATCATTCGAGGGCGCCATCGGCGTCTCGGAGACCGTCTCGCGCAGGGCGGGGTTCACGTATCCTCGTTCCCGTCGCGCAGGCGGCGCGACAAGCCCTCGATAAAGTGCAGCACAATCACCCCGCTGCCGATCATGAGCGCCGCTAGGATGAGGATCAGGAAGCGGTATTCCTCGTCGATGACTGACATCATGAAGGCCATCAGCCCGGCTAGGATGGACACGACGTAAAGTGACAACACCACCTGCTTCTGGTTGAGACCAAGGTCCAGCAGGCGGTGATGCAGGTGGTCGCGGTCGGGCTCGAAGAACTCGCCCCGGCGCGCGCGCCGCAGCCGGCGCAGGAAGCTCAGCCCCGTGTCGAGGATCGGCACCGCCATCACCACCATCGGCACCGCCAGCGCGATGACGGTCACGCCTTTCTGTTCCTCGACGAGTGTGGAAGCCCCCAGCACGAAACCAAGGAAGAGCGCGCCCGCGTCGCCCATGAAGACGGACGCCGGATGGAAGTTGTAACAGAGGAAGCCAAGGGTGGCGCCCATCAGGTAGACCATCATCACGCAGGAAACCACCTGGCCGTTGTTGTAGGCCACGGCGAAAATCGACGCGGCGCAGATGAAGACGAGTCCCCCGGCCAGTCCGTCCAGGCCATCGGAGAAATTGATGGCGTTGATCACGCCGGCGATCCACAGCGGCGTGATGAGGAAGGCCAGCCAGCCCGCGCTGAAGCTGCCCCCCAGCGGGTGCGACACGGTGTTGGTCTTGAAGCCCCAGTAAAAGAGCAGGCTCGTCAGCACGAGCTGGATGATGAGCTTCTTCAGGCTCGACATGTCCATGATGTCGTCATACACGCCCATCAGCGCGATGAGCGTACCCACCACGCACATCGGGTAAAAGGCAGGCGAGACGAATTCGGGATACCAGGCCTCGACGAAAAGCACCGTAATCAGGAAGCCGAAATAAAAGGGCAGCCCGCCAAGGTAGGGA
>JBJOID010000204.1:0-18017 GCA_046047315.1 Candidatus Hydrogenedentota bacterium
AGCAGTCGCTGGGGTTCACGCGACTGGTGCCCTCCGTGGTGACGGTGGTGGCGATGTTTGCGAGCTTTGGGTTGCTGTCGTTCTCGATGCGCACGCTGCCTTTGGGCACGGCGTACACTATCTGGACGGGTATCGGCGCGGTGGGCGCGTTCGTGGTGGGTATCTGGATGCTGAACGAACCGGCCAATCCGCTGCGGGTGCTGGCCGCGGTTTTGATTCTCAGTGGCCTCGCGCTGATGAAGTATTCCAGCGGCCATTAGGGTGCCGGGGCGGCGGCATCAATTTCCGTTGATGGCCTTGACTTGGACCGCGACGGAGAGGTGTTGCGCGCCGCCTCCAAGGATGACGCCGCGCACCGGGCTGACCTCTTCGTAGTCGCGCCCCCAGGCGAGGGTGACGTGCTCGAGCGAGGGCAGCATGTCGTTGGTGGGGTCGAGGTCCACCCAGCCATGGCCGGGCACATGGATAGACAACCACGCGTGGGAAGCCTGCGAACCGACAAACTCGACATCGGAGCCCGCCCGCACGGGGGCAATATAGCCGCTGACATAGCGGGCGGCCAGTCCAAGCGCGCGCAGGCAACCGATCTGCACGTGGGCAAAATCCTGGCAGACGCCGCGTCGCTTGGCCAGCACTTCCTCGATGGGTGTGGACACGGTGGTGGCCATGGGGTCGTAGGCGAACTCGCGGTGGATGCGCCGCATGAGATCGACCGCCCCGGCAAGGATGGGCGTTCCGGGCGTAAAGGATGCCGCGGCGTAGTCGCGAAGGTCGTCGCTCACGGCGGGCTTTTCCACGTCGTATGCGAATTGAAGTGCATCGAGCAGGTCGGTGGAGCGGGCGCCGCGCAGCGTGTCGCGCGCGCTCTCCCAAGGGGGCGTGGCCTCGGGTTGCGGCGGAAGCACGGGGATGAGGCGCACTTCGCTGAGCGCGGTGATGGTCAGGGTATCGTGGGGTTCCTGCACGTTGAAGAACAGCACCTCGTTGCCGTAGTAGTCGCGCATCTGCTGGCTGAATACGGCGGGCACGGGCTGCACGTCGAGCGTGGCGCGCAGGCATTCCTGGTGCGCGCAACGGCGCGGTGTAAGGCAGACGCGGTTAAAACCCACGGGCACGCGGGCGTTGTAGCGGTATTGGGTGGTGTGGGAAACGCGGTATTGCATCAGGGATTGGACTCCGCGACAGCCTCGAGTTGCTGGGCCGGGGCCGTGTGGATGAAGTAGCGATCGCTGAGCCGGTCATAGAAATTGGGCAGCTCGGTGGAAAGCAGTTCCAGCAGCGCGGCCAAACGGGGCCGGTTGCCGTGCTCGTCGGGGCGCGCCAGTTCGTCCATGTCCGCCACGCGCACCTCCGCGCGCAGATGCTCTATCACGCGCTCCTCATCGTTCAGCAGTCCCGGCTGGCCATGGCGGGGCAGCAGCGCCAAATGACGCGCCAACAGGTTGAGCTGGTAGGCAATCGCCCGGGGATTGGTCTCATCGGAAACAAGCAGGTCGAGCACCGGCGCTTCCTGCATCACGCCGCCATAGCGGGCGCGGTAGGTCATGGGACTGTCGAAGATGGCAAGCAGACCGCGCAACACGGGCTGGGGTGAGCCGGTCAGGGCGGGCAGCGTGTGGAAGAGCACCTCGGCGGTGTTTATGGCGCGCTCGACACGCCGTCCCATGTCGAGAAAGATCTGTCCGGGTTCCTTGGTCATGTTCTCGGTAATCAGGCCGCTGAACGCGGAGAATCCGGTGACGAGCTGGTTGAGGGCGTCCAGGCAATGGCGCACCTCGGTCCCGTTATTGGTGCGCAAGAGGAACTCCTGAACGAAGCCGATGAGGATGCGCCAGTCATCCTCGGAGAATCGCTCGCGCACCACCCAGGCCGCGCGGCGTATCGCGTTGAGGTTGGACATCACGCTGTTGGGGAAGGCGGGATTGAATACCGCCTCGAGCACGGCGCGCTGCAGGTGCTCCACGTCCTCGCCGCTGAGCTCCTTGAGTCCGTCCTCATCCAACGGCCCGGCGGAGGGTAGTTGCTGTGCCACGTATTCAAAGAGGTTGGGCGCCGCGCGCAGGAGGCGGCCTATGGCGGCGAGGTCGAGGAAGCCTTCCTCCTCGGCGCTGCGCAACAACACATAGCGCAGGAACCGCACCACGGCCTCGGCGCGTTCGCAATAGCGCCCGAGCCACAGCAGGTTTTCCGCGAGGCGGCTGGGCACGTTGGCGGGAGAGCGGACGATTCGGAGCGGACGTTCCTGACCGGCAAGCAGGCTGTTGAAATCGACCGGTCCCTCGGAGAGCACCCACACGTCCTTGCTGCCCCCGCCCGACTGCATGCTGATGGTGAGGGCCTCGTCGGCCTCGCCGAATCGTGCAAGCCCGCCCGGCATCACTTCAATGTCGCCGCCCTCCCCACTGGACACGGCATAGACTCGCAGCACGAGTCCCTGCGGCTCCAGACGGCCCTCCCGCATCACCGGCACCACCGAGGGCTGCGCGTGCTCCATGACCACGAATTCATGGGGCCTACGCTTCCACAGCGCGCGCACCATCTCGCGGTCCTCCGGCTCCATCTGGTTCAGCGTCGGTACGGCGGTCAGCGGCGGCGCGAAGGCGGGCAGCAGGCTGGACTCGTCAAGCCGCGCCTCCATCTCCTGCCGCTGCTCGGGCACGGCCCCCCAAAGCGTCGGTGTGGATTCCAGAATCAAGTCCTCGCGCAGCAACTCCCGGCAAAGCGTGGGCAACACAGCCTTGAGTGCAGGCACCTCCAGCGCTGATGATCCAAGTGCATTACAGACCGCGAGGCTGCGTTGGCGCACCGCCTGAAGAAGGCCCGCCGCACCGAGCGTGGAATGCTTGTAGAGTTCGAGCGGATCGCAGTAAGCGTCATCCACGCGGCGCAACATCACGTCCACCTGCTGCAATCCCTCGACGGTCTTGAGATAGACGCGATTGTCGCGCACCGCCAGATCGTCCCCCTCCACCAACGGGAAGCCGAGGTAGCGGGCGAGGTACACGTGCTCGAAATAGGTCTCGTTATGGGGCCCGGGCGTGAGCAGCACAATGGCCGGGTTCTCGCGGGGCTTCTGGCTCATGTCGCGCAGGGCGTCGCGAAAGTGCTCGAAGAAGGCGGCAAGGCGACGCACCTTCATGTCGGCGATGATGTTGGGAAAGGTGCGCGACATGACGATGCGGTTTTCCAGCGCGTACCCCGCCCCCGAAGGAGCCTGGGTGCGATCGTTATACACGCGCCACCGTCCATCGGGACCGCGCACCAAATCAGCGGCGTAGCGAATCAAATAGGAATTGTTCACAGGGCTCAGCCCGCGGCAGGGTCGCAGGTAGCGGGGGTTGGCAAGCACCAGCTCGGGGGGCATCATGCCGCCGTACATCAGATTCTGCGGACCATAGATGTCCTGAAGGAGCATGTTGATGAGATGGGCACGCTGACGTATGCCGCGCTCGATTTGCGCCCATTCCTCCGGGGGCAGCACCACCGGCAGCTGGTCGAGTGCCCAGGGACGATCCATCCCTTTGGGGTCGCCGTAGACGTTGTAGGTGACACCGTTGTCGCGGATGATGGCCTCGGCGGCGCGACGACGGCTGGTTAACTCCTCGGGCCCCAGAGCCTCGAAGGCGCGCAGCACCCCTTCCCAGTGGGGGCGCAGACGGCGCAGGTCGTCGAACAGCTCATCGTAACGCCCCCCTTCCGGTTGGTAGCTTTTTAAGCTCTGCCACAACACAGAAGCGTTCGGTGCGGCGCGATTCACAGGGCTCATACTCATGGTTCAGGCGGTATCCCTCTGCACGGAAATCAGCAAACAACGTGCCACAACCGGGTCTGTCTTTTCGGCAAAGCCCGCAGCCAAGCACGATGGCACGTTCATTGCTGCTGACAGCAAGGCGCCAGCTTGGGCGGCGCCCCCGATAGTCGAGTTTGTTAGCGCCATGTTATCAGGAGCCGAACCTTGTCCGTACGCGTCGCGTTGCATCACCGCACTGAGTATACCTACGACCGCCCCGTGATGCTTTCGCCGCAGGTGATCCGCCTGCGCCCGGCCCCGCACTGCCGCATGAGCATCCGAAGCTACTCCCTGAAAATTGAGCCGGCGGACCATTTCCTCAACTGGCAGCAAGACCCCTTCTCGAATTACCTGGCCCGCGTGGTAGTGCCGGCCCACACCGAGCATTTCTCGGTGGAGGTGGATGTAGTCGCCGATCTCACGATCATCAACCCCTTCGACTTCTTCCTCGACGATTCGGCCCTCGAGTTCCCCTTCACCTACGAACCGGGCCTGATGGAAGAGTTGCAGCCTTACCTGCGGGTCGATCCGCCGGGACCACTATTGCGCGCTTATCTCGACCATGTGGACCTCTCACCCACGCATTCGCTCGAATTCCTTGTGAACCTTAACCGCCGCCTAAACGCTGACGTCAAGTACCTGATCCGTGAGGAACCGGGCGTGCAAGACCCGGAGGAAACCCTCTCGAAGCGCTCGGGTTCCTGCCGTGACTCCGCCTGGCTATTGGCGCAGATGGCGCGAAACTTCGGCCTCGCGGCGCGCTTTGTCTCCGGCTACCTGATCCAACTGACGCCGGACGAGAAGCCGCTCGACGGGCCGCCCGGGCCAAGCGAAGACTTCACCGACCTCCACGCTTGGACCGAGATTTATCTCCCCGGAGCAGGCTGGGTGGGGCTCGACCCGACCTCTGGCCTCCTCGCGGGTGAGGGCCACCTGCCCTTGGCATGCAGTCCGGAGCCCGCTTCCGCCGCCCCGATTACGGGGGCCACGGAGCCCTGCGAGTGCCGCTTCTCCTTTGAGATGGCCGTGCACAGAATGCACGAGACACCCCGCGTGACGAAGCCTTTCAGCGACGAGGAATGGCAGGCGATTGATCGGCTGGGCCTTGCGGTGGAGGGTGATCTCGAAGCGTGGGACGTGCGCCTGACAATGGGGGGCGAACCGACCTTCGTGTCGCTCGATGACCGCAACGGCGAGGAGTGGCACACGGCGGCGCAGGGACCGGCCAAGCGCGAGCTGGCGCTCGACTTGTTTTCCCGGCTGGCGGGCCGGTTCGCGCCCGGCGGGCTGCACCATATCGGGGAGGGTAAATGGTACCCTGGGGAAAGCCTCCCTCGCTGGTCCTTCGAATGCTTCTGGTTCAAGGACGGAACACCGCTGTGGAAGGATGCCCGTTGGCGCGGCGATGCCCGCAAGGACTACCGCCATACAGCGGTCGAGGCACGGCGTTTTCTCGATGCGCTTTGCGGCGAGCTGGGCGTGGAGCCCGCACATGGGGTCGCCGCTTACGAGGATGTCTTCTATTACCTCTGGCGCGAGCGCCGCTTGCCTGCCAATGTGGACCCCTTCGATTCCAAGCTTAGCGATCCCGAGGAACGGACGCGGTTGATGAAGGTCTTCTCCCAGGGACTCAAGCACTTGGCTGGATACGCACTGCCACTGCGTCCCGTCATGGGTCCGCAGCGCTGGCGCTGGGAATCGGGCCCTTGGTTTTTGCGCGATGAACGCATGTATCTGCTGCCGGGCGACTCTGCCATGGGGCTGCGGCTTCCACTGGATTCCCTGCCTTGGGAGGTGGAAGGGGAACGCCACTATGTGCAGGCGCGCGACCCGATGTCGTATCCGGGTGCAGGCGCGGCGCGCCACGGTGCGACAGGGGCGGAGCATGCGAACGCATGGCCGCCGGTGGGACCGCTGTCCGCGCGCATACAACGCCAGGATCCGCTCACGGGGGCGCATGATTTTTCGCTGCTCTCTCCGGGCTACGACCCCGCTCATACTGGCCAGTCGCCCATAGTAAGGACGGCGCTCTGCGTGGAGCCGCGCGAGGGAAGGCTTCACGTGTTCATGCCGCCCCTTCCCGCGGCGGAACACTACATCGAGCTTATCCACTGCATCGAGGCGGCGGCGGCGGAAACCCGGTTGCCGGTCATCATCGAGGGTTATAAGCCGCCCTTCGACCCCGACCTGCTGAGCTTCAGCGTGCGTCCCGACCCGGGCGTCATCGAGGTGAACATCCACCCCTCGGCCAACTGGATGGAGCTGCGGGAAACCACACTGGCGCTCTACGAGGAGGCTCGCCTTAGCCGGTTGAATGCGGAGAAGTACGCGCTGGATGGCCGCGCCACCGGCACGGGCGGCGGCGGGCATGTGGTGCTGGGCGGCCCCACCCCGGCAGACAGCCCCTTCCTTCGACGGCCAGACCTGCTTCGAAGCATGGTGGGGTTCTGGCACAACCATCCCGGCCTATCGTACTTGTTCACGGGCCTCTTTGTCGGCCCCACCTGTCAGGCGCCCCGGGTGGACGAGGCGCGCAATGACATGGTGCCGGAACTGGAAATCGCCTTTGAACAGTTGGAGAACCAGGCCGCCGTGCCCCCCTGGCTGGTGGACCGCCTCTTCCGAAACCTGCTGGTAGACGTGACGGGGAACACGCACCGGGCGGAGTTTTGCATCGACAAACTCTTTGCCCCCGAGAGCGCGGAGGGGCGGCGGGGGCTGCTGGAAATGCGGGCCTTTGAAATGCCGCCGCATCCCCGGATGAACCTCCTGCAACAACTGCTCATCCGGGCCCTTGTGGCTTCGTTCTGGCGCGAGCCATACACGGAGCGGCTGGTTCGATGGCACACTGCCCTTCACGATCGATTCATGCTGCCGCATTTCATCTGGGCGGATTTCTGCGATGTGCTGGATTATCTCGGGGCACGGGGCTACGCCTTCAAGCCGGAGTGGTTTCTGCCGCAACTCAGTTTCCGCTTCCCCAAATATGGCGAGATAGCGCACGAGAGTGTGCACCTTGAATTGCAGGCCGCGCTTGAGCCGTGGCCCGTGTTGGGCGAGCAGCCCGCCGGGGGCGGCACCTCGCGTTATGTGGACAGTTCGCTCGACCGGATTCAGGTGAAAGTGCGTGGCTTGGTGGACCCCAGACATGTCGTGGCTTGCAATGGCCGACGCCTGCCCCTGCATCCCACCGGCACCGTGGGCGAATATGTGGCCGGGGTGCGATATCGAGCGTGGTGGCTGTCCGAGTCCCTCCACCCCGATCTGCCACCAAACACGCCGCTGGTCTTTGACATCATCGACACCTGGAACCGGCGAACCCTTGGGGGCTGCACCCTTTGGGCCGCGCATCCGGGGGGCCGCAATTACGAAACCTTCCCCGTAAACGCCAATGAGGCCGAAGCCAGAAGGCACGCCCGCTTCGCGCCGATTGGCCACACACCGGGTCTTGCGGCGCTACACCCGCCCAGCACCCATCCGGAGTATCCCATGACGCTCGACCTGCGCCGCTGAGCGGCATTGTTCTTGCTGAATCAGGCATAAGCCCGTATAACGAGTGCAGGCGAAGACAACGTAGAAATACCAGAAATCAAGGAATCGAAACCTACAGGATGGTATCCAGCGGGCAGGCGGGCTACCAAACGGTAGCGACACCCGCGACGGGAGGATGCAGGCATGTTGTTGGACGCATACGAGACCGAGGGATTCTTCGACGAGATGCTGGAAAAGCCGGGGGTTCCGCGGCTGGGCATGCAGCGTATCTTTGAGAAGCTCTCGCAGTTTGAACAGAAAGAGATTATCCGTCGGCAGCGCGAGGCGGAGCAGGCCCTGCAAGAGCTGGGCATCACGTTCACCCTGAAGAGCGCCGATGGCGACACCGAGCGCATATTTCCGTTTGACCTGATTCCCCGCATCATCCCCGCTGCGGAGTGGGCGTGGATTGAGCGCGGCCTGAAGCAGCGCATCATGGCGCTCAACGCCTTCATTGACGACATCTACCACGATCAAAAAATCCTGAAGGACAAAGCGATACCGGCCGACTTGGTATTGTCGTCGAGCGGTTTCCGAAAGGAGTGCGTCGGGCTGAATCCGCCGCGTGGCATCTGGGCCCACGTCACGGGCACCGACCTCGTGCGCAACGCGGACGGCCAGATGTACGTGCTCGAGGACAACCTGCGCTGCCCGAGCGGCGTGTCGTACGTGTTGGAGAACCGGGACATCATGAAGCGCACGCTTCCCCATCTCTTCGAGATTGGCCGCGTGCGCTCGGTGGAGGAATACCCGTCTCGCCTGCTGGCGATGTTGCAGCATATCGGAGGAGACCAGCTGGAGCAGCCTCAAGTGGCGGTGATGACTCCCGGCATCTACAACAGCGCTTACTTCGAGCACTCCTTCCTCGCGCAGCATATGGGGGTGAATTTGGTGGAGGGACGCGATCTGGTCGTGGACGGGGGCTATGTGAAGATGCGAACGACCCGCGGTCTCAAGCGGGTGGATGTAATCTATCGGCGTATCGATGACGACTTTATCGATCCCAAGGTGTTCCGTCCCGACTCGATGCTGGGAGTGCCGGGCCTCATGGAGGTCTACAAGGCGGGCCGGGTGGCGTTGGCGAATGCGCCGGGCACGGGGGTTGCGGACGACAAGGTCATCTACGCGTGCGTGCCGGACATCATTCGCTATTACCTCGGCGAAGAACCGATCATTCCGAATGTGCCCACCTACCTTTGCGAGCGCGAAGCGGATCGTCAATACGTGCTTGAGCATGTGGCCGAACTGGTGGTGAAGCCCGCCAATGCCTCGGGTGGTGCGGGCATCACCGTCGGACCCCACGCAACCAAGGCGGAACTGGAGGCCTGTAAGGCGGCCGTGCTGGCGAATCCCCGGGACTATATCGCCCAGCCAACGCTGTCGCTCTCGCGCGTGCCCACGCTCTGCGACGGAATCTTTGAAGGGCGGCATGTGGACCTGCGGCCTTACGCCCTTTACAGCGACGATGTGTATGTGCTGCCGGGCGCCCTCACGCGCGTGGCCCTGAAGAAGGGCTCGCTGGTGGTAAACTCCTCACAGGGTGGGGGCAGCAAGGATACTTGGGTCTTGGCCGTGTGAAATCGTCGGAAGGATCAATGTGATCAAGGAGCGCGCGAAGGCATGCTGAGCCGGGTGGCTGAATCAATCTTCTGGATGTGCCGCTACATCGAGCGGGCAGAGAATATCGCTCGGGTGGTGAACGTGAACTGGCACCTGTCGCTTGACGATTCCTCCTCCTCCGAACTGCAATGGCAGCCGCTGGTCGCCATCACCGGGGATGAGGAACTCTACGTCGAACGTTATGGCGAGATGAATCAGTCGGATGTGTTCCGTTTTCTCGCGCTGGACAAGAGCTATCCGAACTCGATCTATTCGTGCCTGAAGCAGGCGCGGGAGAACGCGCGAAGTGTGCGCGAGATTATCCCCTCGGACCTGTGGGAACAGGTAAACACCTTCCAGCAGAAGGTGCATGACGCGGCCGGACAGCGGGAAACCGTTTCGCATCCGCATGATTTCCTGGAGATGGTGATTAAGGAGAGCAACGAATTCATCGGACGCACGCTCACGACCATGACGCATGACGACGGCTGGTACTTTTGCCGGGCGGGACGCATGCTGGAGCGCGCGGACAAGACCTCGCGCATTCTCGATGTGAAATACTTCTACTTGCTGCCCTCGGCGGACGATGTTGGCTCCCCGTTGGACAACGTGCAGTGGGCCGCCCTGCTGCGCTCGGTGAGCGCCCTTCAGGCCTACAGGCAACGATACGGACAGATACAGCCCGGCAATGTGGTGGAGTGGCTGCTGTTGAGCCACGAGTTTCCACGCTCGGTCCGCTATTGCGTCGAGAGTGTCCAGTTCGCAATCAACAAGATTTCCAGCTCGCCGCCCGGCGCCTACTCCAACGATGCAGAGCGTTACGTGGACCAGCTTCGCTCGCAGTTGGCTTGCGCGCGCGCGGACGAGGTGATCCTCGCGGGCCTGCATGAATTCGTGGATTCCCTCCAACTCCAGCTGAACCACGTTGGCGCCGCCATCAGTGAGACCTTCTTCTCCACCAGCAGATCCAACAGCCTGGCGTGAGAGCCGAAAATAAGGCTCGTCGGCTGTTTGTATGACCGCTGCACCTCCGGCATGCTGAGCGTATGAATCTGGAGAAACGGATAGCGGCCATCGCCGGGGCCGATGTCGTACGGATGCAACCCCTGAATGGCGGCTGCATTGGGGAGGTCTGGCGCGCCAACCTTGCGGATGGCCGACAGCTTGCTTTGAAGCATGCGCGAAGCGGTGCGGGCACGCTGGACATCGAAGGGGAGATGCTGGACTATCTGGCCGCGCACTCCGGCTTGCCCGTTCCTGCCGTCCTGCACAGTGCGGCAGACCTCCTGGTGATGGATTTCCTGTCGGGTGAAAGCCAGTTCAGTGACTCCGCACAACGCCACGCGGCAGAGCTTCTCGCTGATCTGCATGCACGCAGCGCGCCACAGTTTGGATTCAAGCGGGACACCCTGATAGGGGGACTGCCGCAACCCAATCCCTGGACAGACAGCTGGATTGCGTTCTTCGGGGAACAGCGTCTGCGACACATGGCAGTAGAAGCAGAACAGGCCGGGCGGTTGCCCGCCGACATACGTCGGAAAATCGAGCGGCTGGTCGAAAAACTCGACCACTACCTTGATGAACCGAAGGCCCCATCACTGTTGCACGGGGATGTATGGACGACGAACGTGCTGGCGCTCGGCGACCGCGTGACGGGGTTCCTCGATCCCGCCATCTACTACGGTGACCCCGAAATCGAACTTGCCTTCACGACCCTGTTCGGCACCTTCGGGCGCAGCTTCTTCGAGCGCTATCAGGAATTGCGCCCCATCGCCCCCGGATTCTTCGAACTGCGACGCGACCTCTACAACCTCTATCCACTGTTGGTGCATGCCCGCCTCTTCGGCGGCGGATACGCGGACAGCGTTGACCGTATCGTATCGCACCTGGTGTAGGCTCATGAATCCATTCGCGGATTAGACCAACGTACCAAGGGAATCGAGCGCATCGTCGCTGGAATCCTTAGCAGATTCGATTCCCTCAAGAATGCCCTCGAATGGCGAATCAAGCGAGAAGCGCTCTTCTTCAGACAAATCCAGGATCTGGTTCTTCTCGAGGCCGCTCTCAATATGCGGCTTCAATACGAAGACCACCGGGTGATGGTACTTTCCCGGATTAGCCGCGATGACTCGAACGATATCACCGGAAGAAAGCCGCATGAGCGATCCCACGGGAAACAAGGATAGATACTGAAGCAGTCCGCGCAAGACCGCGTTGTCGTAGTATACCTCGCTGGAGCGAATCAGGGATTCCATCGCCCGGTAGGGATGCATCGCCGGTCGCCATGGACGCGCAGAGGTTAGCGAATCATAGGCGTCTGCCACCGATACGATTCGGGAAAATGAATGGATAACGGACTTACGTCGCCCCTTGGGATATCCTCTGCCATCCACACGTTCGTGGTGCTGGTAGACCAGAAACCTTACGAACGAGGGGAGCCCTCCAGCTTTCTGGATGGCGTTTAGTCCTGAGATAGTATGCTTCTGGATATCGACATGTTCGGAGGGCGTAATCCGTCGTGGGGCGCGCACGATATCTTGGGGAGCATGACGCATCCCGATGTCCTTGAACAACGCCCCCACTCCCAGCTGGGTCACCTGATCTTCGCTGTAACCCATGGCGGCTGCGATACTCATCGACAGGACCACGGTGTTCAGGGCGTGCTGCTCGAAATACCCGTCGGCGTGCTTTCTTTGAACCAGCCCCAGCAGAAGATCGAGGTCGGTCTTGACCCGCTCCATTACGGTCAGGGCTACACGCTCCGCGACGTTGGATAATTTCTCCTCGGGAACGCCACCGCTCACCGCGGCCCTGGTGTCCGCCATGGCCAGTTCGTAGTCTCTCTCCACTTGCACTATCTCAGCGCGGCTGCGATGGCGCTTCGTATTCGTCGCGATTGAGTTCCGCAGCGGCACACCCTCGGGCGTCACTTCTGCCTTGCTGTAGGCGACTTCTTCCTCGATGTCCTTTTCAAGCTTTCGCATTAAAGAGACGCTAAGGTTTCGATAATCCTGCCAGGCAGATTCGTAGCGAGCTACCGCCTCGGGGTCCCACTCGCCTAGATAAACGAATTCCTGCCCCGCCCCCTCCAGCGATGCCCGCATGGATCGCGTGAAACTCTGGTCTGAAGAAAGCAATAGCCTCCCCGTACGTGAGTACATGGGACGCTTCAGAACACGGCCGATACTAACTTCGTTGATCGAAAGCCGCTCCATCCCCCAAACTCCTCTATCCTGTAAGACTCGGATAATATGAAATCTTGATTATCAATAAAAACAAGATTATTGGACTTTATCAGAATCTTTGATTTAATTGCAAAAATTGAATCCTTTCTTTCAGGAACGAGCTCGCACGCTGCTCGTCGCAGATGGCGAAGTTGACGGCAACGATTGCAAATTCCGGTGATCCGCCCCATAATGCGGCGGCATTGTAGGCGGGACACCCAATGGGAGAGGGGACGCGCTTGAAGCTGAACGTGTCCGTGGAGATAGCGGAACTCACCGACCGGGCGGCTGCGCTAAGCGTGGAGCAGGCACAATACTTCGTCGGCGTGGAGCATCTGCTGGCGGCCATACTCGAGGACCCAGGCCGCCTTCCCCCAAAGGTGCGCGAGGCCTATCTGGACATGCTGTTCGCCGTGTTGAGGGAGACCTTGCGCACGGCCTGGCGCGGGGGAATCTCTGCCCCTAACGGTGAAGTCTTTCACACGCCGCGTGCCATCGCGGTCACGAGCGCTGCCAGCAAGATCGCACAGCGGCTTGGCCATGCGACGGCGTGCACGGGTCACCTGCTGCTGGCCATTTTTTCTCAAGAGCAGTCAGCCCCAAGCCGGGCCATGCATGCGCTCAATCTGGACCGAAAGGCCTTCTGCGAGTTTCTACGCGGCTGCCTGGCGCCGGGCCAGACGCTACGCCGGGAACCAGCCATGCCGATGCCAGAGCAAGCCGCCACCCGCCTGGCTTACCTGGCGGAGGATCGTGACCTCGCCCCGGCCCAGGAGCTCGGCACGTACCTTCCCTTCGAGGAATCCCGGCAGCCCGCGGCCGCGCCGGGCGAACGTTCCCAGCCCGAGTTGACGCGGGACCTGATGGCGGCGGCACGCGAGGGACGCTTGCAACCGGTGATAGGACGCGACAAGGAAATTGTCAGTGTCCTGCAAATCCTGACGCGGAAGAACAAGAACAATGCAATGCTGGTGGGTGAGGCCGGCGTGGGCAAGACCCAGCTGGTGGAGGGCTTGGCGCTGAAGCTGAGCGAGGGGGTGTATGGCGACAGTGTGCCCCCCTTCCAGATTTACGAATTAAGCATCTCGGCGCTGATGACCGGCACCGCGTATCGGGGGGCCTTTGAGGAGAAGGTGCTGGGTCTGGTCGAGAAGCTCAAGCGGGATCCCAATGCGGTGCTTTTCATCGACGAGGTCCACCTGATCATGGGAGCGGGCGCCACGGACGGCGACGCGATGGACATGGCCAACCTCCTCAAGCCGGTGCTCGCGCGGGGTGAGATTCGCGTCATCGGGGCGACGACGCTGGCGGAGTATCGCAAGTTCGTGGAGAAGGACCCCGCCATCGAGCGGCGTTTCCAGATGGTGCGGCTCGAGGAACTTTCTCCACAGGACACGCTGGAGGTATTGAAGCGATTGAAGCCGGGGCTCGAGCGGCACCATGGGGTGCGCATCAGCAGCGGCGCCGTGGAGGCGGCCGTGGCGCTTACCGAACGCTACCTGCCAAACCTGAACTTTCCGGACAAAGCCATCGACGTGCTGGATCAGGCTTGCGCGCGACAGCGGTTGAACTTGCGGGCGGGAACGAGCAGCGCCACCTTCAACAGTGACCCCAGTGCCGACCCCACGCGGGTGTCTCGCCATGGGGTGCTGAAGGTTGTGAGCCAGATTACCGCCATCCCCCTGGAAGAAATGACGGCCGAGGAGCGCCGGAGTATTCGGGACCTGGACAAGCGGCTGAAGAAGCGCGTGATAGGCCAGGATGAGGCGGTGGACCGGGTGGCTGCGGCGGTAAAGAAATCGCGGGCAGGCCTGGCCGACCCCAACCGTCCGGACTCGGTGATGCTATTCCTCGGACCAAGCGGGGTGGGAAAGACGCAATTGGCCAAGACCCTCTCTAGGGAACTCTTCGGTTCAAAGGATCATTTGGTCGTCTTCGACATGAGCGAGTATATCGAGGAGCATAGCGTAAGCCGCCTGCTGGGGGCGCCGCCCGGCTACGTCGGCGCGGAGGAGGAGGGCCGCCTGAGCGGCGCGGTGCGGGCGAACCCCTTCTGCATTTTGCTATTCGACGAAATAGAAAAAGCGCACCCGCGTATCTTCGACATCTTTTTGCCCATATTCGATGAAGGCCGCCTGAAGGACAACCGGGGGCGCCTCGTGAGTTTCCGGAACACGATCATCATCCTGACCTCGAATATAGGCGCGGAGCTGATTAGCCGCTCAGGCGCGGGCACCGACAGCGGCGCGCTGGTTGAGGAGTTGCGCAGGCACTTCCGGCCGGAGCTTATCAACCGCATCGACGAGATTGTCCCATTTCATCCGCTGCTGCAAGAGGACGTGCGAAGCATCCTGCGCATCGAGATTAACAATCTGCGCCACCGCCTTCAGGAGCGCCGCATCAAGATTCACATGTACCAACAGGCCTACGAATACCTTGGAGAAAAGGGTTACCAGCGGGCTTCGGGCGCACGCGAACTGAGGCGCGTGGTGGACAAGCTGGTGGCTGGCCCCATCAGTGAGTTGCTGCTGAATGAGGAAATCACGGATGGAGACATCATTGACGTAAAGATGGAGAACGGCGCGCTTGTTGTCGCGAAGGGGCAAGCCGTCGCCCGTGAAAGCGAGGTGGCATGATGTACGCCATGGCGGGCGCAGACCGTTTCGAAATCATCAATGGCCCCGAGGATGGCACGGAGTTCCCGGTCACGCGTGCCCCCTTCGAGTTGGGCAGCGATCCTGGCTGCACGGTAAATGCACGCATGGATGAGGAAATCAAGCTGCTCCATGCGCGGGCGAACGTGGTGTCTCGCGGCTATTGCGTGCGCAGCCTGCACGGCGCACCGGTCTGGGTTAACGGCCGGCGAGCGGGCCGGATCAAGAGCCGGGTGGCGCGCGACAAGGACATCGTGCGCATTGGCCGAACCGAATTCATGGTCCATCTTGCCGAGGGCGGGCTGGCCAGCCGCAGTTACGGACTCCCGGTCGAGGGCGACTTCCGCTACGCGATGCGAATGCTGGGCCGGGCGCTCGCGTGGCTGCTCGGATTCTTTGGCCGCCTGCTCTCCCACGGCCGCATCCGGGCGCTCCTCGTTATCGGAGTGTTGGTGGGGGTGGCCTGTGTGCTGTTCCCAGGCTTTCGAGCGTGGTTCTTTTTCTGGATGGACTACGCCTGGCAATGGGTGCGTTACGCCTTCCAGTACATCCTCTACCAACTTGGAATGTACGGTTAGCCATTGTCCCATGTAGGAGCCGCAGCTTGACTGGATGGCATGAGGCGGGCACAATCGCCGCGGCGGTTATTGGCATGGTCCCGCCTTGAGGAGTATCCCATGAAGATCGGCATGAACTTGTTGTTGTGGACGGCGAACGTGACGGAGGAGCACTATCCCCTGCTCGAGCAGATCAAGGCTTGGGGATTCGACGGAGTCGAAGTGCCGATGTTCAGCCCAGACGGTTCAGACTGGAAAGGCATCGCGAAGGTTTGCGACGACCTCGGTCTGGGACGCACGGCGGTGAGCGTTCTGCCGGAAGGGGTAGACCTTATCAGCGACGATGCCGGGGAGCGGCAAGCTGGCTTGGATTTCCTGAAGGCCTGTACCGATGCGGGCGCGGAGCTGGGCATCGAACTCCTGAACGGCCCCATCTACACGCCGCTCGGCAAGAAGACCGGCGGCGGCCCGAGCGAAACGGAGTGCAAGCGTTATGTGGAAGCCTACCAGCAGTTGGGCCCGTTTGCCGCAGAACGCAACCTGGCGTACGGTGTGGAACCACTGAACCGCTTCGAAACCTACTTCCTGAATTCGCAGGAACAGGCCTCGGCCTTGACGGACGCCGTGGGCCATCCCAACGTCGGCCACATGTACGACACCTTCCATGCGAACATCGAAGAGAAGAGCATTCGCAAGGCCATCGAGACGGGTGGAAAGCGCATCAATTTTGTGCACATCAGCGCAAATGACCGCGCCACTCCAGGCGAGGACCACATTGACTACGACGGCACCTTTGAGGCCCTTAAGTCCATTGGCTATGACGGTTGGTTGACCATTGAGGCTTTTGGCAGCCGTCTGCCCGAACTGGCCGCGGCGACCTGCATCTGGCGCAAGATGGCGCCCAGCGAGGAGCACATTGCGCGCAAGGGGCTGGCCATGATTCGGGAGCATTGGGGCTGAAGGCGCCCCTCACTAAGCGCGTGGTGTTTCCATGCTTGTAGCCTTATTCGCACCCCTGCTGCTTTTCCTCTTGATGTACACGGGATTCGCAGTCTTCCGGTATAGTGCGCAGGGCCGTCAATTCCGCTGGGTGGTCTGGTTGCGCGAGCGCCTGCGCGGCCGCCGCATGCCGTGAAGCATCTGCCGGCTGGTTCGGGCTGGTTCTCCCCCACGCTGGGTCTGCGAATCTTTGGCACCGACGGAATGCGAGTATTGGGTTATGCGGTGACTAGAACTGCCAGTCGGCCCGGACGCGGAGTGTCAAATCGAGTGAGAGGGTGATGGGCGTGGCGGGATAGGTGCCGGAATAGATGAGACTGACGCGCAGGCATTCGTCGTCGCCGGGGATAAGGTTGAGCGCATCCAAAGGTTGGTCGGGACGAAAGACCAGTTCCTGCCGTGCTGGCCGGTCAAGGAAGGTGGTCCAATAGGTGGTGTTGCCACTATCTCCCTCGATGCGCACGCCCGCCTCGCTTAGAAACGCAAAGTTCCCTTCTTCAGCGGTGAGTCGTACTTCCTCGATGAACACCTGCCGGATGTCGATATTGTTGGCGAGCTCTCCAAGCTCCTCGGCCTGAAGGCGTGCCAGATAACCGCGCGCGATGGTGTCCACCTCGGCGAGATCGCAGACACGTGGCAAGGGGATTTCCAGTCCGAAAACGCCCAACCGGGGTTCGAAATCAAACAAGCGCGGCAAACCGGGCAGGATACGGCTCTCGAAGACGTTGATGTCGAAGCTCAGCGCCGGAAGCGGCAGTCGCAGCAGCGCACAGCCGGAATTCATCGAGACGACAAGAAGGAGCGCCGCGCACTGCATGGCGCGGCGCCCGGGGTTCTTGAATACGTTCACGCTCGATAACCCACGGTAAATCCCCTACAGGCGAAGTTTCGAGGAAATGGTGATGTCCATTGTGGCGCTGTAGGTGGTTTCTTCGGTGGGGAGGCTGCCGGTGAATTCGATGTTCGCCTGAAGGCACTCACCCGGCCCGGGAATCAGCCCAAGGATGTCGACTTCCTGATTCTGCGGCGGGGCAAGATCAAAAGCCGTCACGTCGCTCTGGCCCGTAAGGTTGCCCGACAGCGATGCCGACTCGTCGCCTTTGGTGAAGGTGAGCGTAAACACGTCGAGGAAATCGAAATTGCCCGCGGTCGCGGTGAAGCTGATTTCGTCCAGGGTAACGGATTCGATCTTCAGCAAACCGCCGGCGCGGCCCAGTGCGTCACGCACCTCCTGCTCAAGTGCGCCAAGGTCAGGCAGGTCGCACACTTGAGGTAGGTTAAAGGACAACTTGTCGTTACTCTTGAACACCTCGGGAATGGTGGCGTCGGTGGCGACGGGCAGCGTAATGGTCACCGGCGGCAGATCGAGCTCGATCCCAAAGCAGCCCGTGAGTGCCAGGGCTGGAGTAATGACGGCAACTGCGACGGCGCGACGGAAGAGGGAATTCAACATGATGCTTTCTCCTTGCATGCAACCGCATACCTATACCAGCCGCTGACGGCAATGTTACGCTAAGGGTAACGAGATGGCACACGGCAATCAACATGGGACGACCGAAACTCTTGGACGAGGAATCGCTGGACAACCGGGGATCTCTGCCGCGCCTGTTGGCAGAAATTCGCGCCTGCCAAATTTGCGCCGACAAGCTGCCGCTGGGGCCAC
>JBJOID010000205.1:0-6600 GCA_046047315.1 Candidatus Hydrogenedentota bacterium
CGCCGCCGTCGCCATCAGCTCCTATCAGGGCGGCCACGTCGAGTTCTTCAAGTATGTGGTGGACCTGCTCCGCGAGCGGGGCGCCGGCCACATCCAAGTCTTCGGCGGCGGGGGCGGCGTGATTGTCCCCCCGGAGATTCGCGAGCTTCAGGACTACGGCGTCAACCGCATCTATTCCCCGGAAGACGGCCGCCGCATGGGGCTCGTCCCGATGATTCAGGATCTGCTCGACCGCGCCGCCGAGGCGCGCCGCAACCGCCCCGTGCGCGAACACTTCGACTTGCACCAGCCGCTCGATCTGGCGCAGTTCCTGAGTGAAGTCGAGGACGCCAAGCTCTTTGGAGACGAAGCCCGCCTTGACCGCCTCCTCTCGCTGACCGTATGCGAGCCCCACCGGACCACGCCCGTGCTCGGCGTCACCGGCACCGGCGGCGCGGGCAAGTCGTCGCTGGTGGATGAGCTGCTCCACCGCTTCCTCGAGGACTTTCCCGACAAGCGCGTGGCCGTCATCTCCATCGACCCCACGCGGCGTCGCACCGGCGGCGCCCTGCTGGGCGATCGTATCCGCATGAACGCTGCATCGAACCCCCGCGTGTTCATGCGCTCGCTGGCCACGCGCGGCGGCCGGGGCGCCATCAATGCCGCGCTCAATGAATGCATCGAAGCGGTCAAGGCCGCCGCCTTCGATCTCGTTATCGCGGAGACCGCGGGCATCGGCCAGGCCGACGCCGAGATCGTCCCCGCCGCCGATCTCTCGCTCTACGTCATGACCGCCGAATTCGGCGCGCAATCGCAACTCGAGAAGATCGACATGATCGATCTCGCCAGCATGGTGGCTATCAACAAGTTCGATCGCGCCGGTTCGATGGACGCCCTACGCGACGTGCGCAAGCAGATGCAGCGCAACCGCCAGGCCTTTTCCCAGCCGCTTGAGGCAATGCCCGTCTACGGCACCATCGCCTCGCGCTTCAACGACGACGGCGTCAACGCCCTCTACCATGGGCTCATCGACGCCATAAATGCGCGCTTCGACCTGGACTGGAAGCCTTCGCTGGCGCGTCCCGAGGCGCGCCATTCCTCCGCCCACGAGGCCGTCATCCCGGCGGACCGCACCCGTTACCTCGCCGAGATTGCGCAGACGCTGCGCAGCTATCACCGCTGGGCGGAATCGCAGGCCGACCTTGCGCGCCGGGCCGCGCACCTCGAGGCCGCCGCCCTGGAAGTGGAGGAAGGCGACGCCCTTCGCGATCGCGCCGCCGCCTTGCGCGCCCACATGGACCCCCGTGCGCGCAGCCTGGCCGAGGGATACGACGCCCTCTGCGAGCAATACCGCGCCGACGATTTCGTCTACCACGTACGCGGCAAGGAACACCGCACCCCGCTCCACCGCGAAAGCCTCTCCGGCTCCCGCATTCCCCGCGTGGCCTTGCCCCGCTACTCCGATGCGGGCGACCAGCTGCGCTGGCTGCTGCGCGAGAACGTGCCCGGCGCCTTCCCCTTCACCGCCGGGGTCTTTCCCTTCAAGCGCACCGATGAAGACCCGGCCCGCATGTTTGCCGGCGAGGGCGACGCCCGGCGCACCAACGAGCGCTTCAAGTACCTCTCCCGAAATTCCGAGGCGAAGCGCCTCTCCACCGCCTTCGACTCCGTGACGCTCTACGGCGCGGACCCCGACGAGCGGCCCGACATCTACGGCAAGGTCGGCAGCAGCGGCGTCTCCATCTGCACGCTCGACGACATGAAGCAGCTCTACGACGGCTTCGATCTCGCCGCGCCAAACACCTCCGTCTCGATGACCATCAACGGCCCCGCCCCCGCCATCCTCGCGATGTTCCTCAACACCGCCATCGACCAGGGGCTGGACCGCTTCACCCGCGAGCAGGGCCGCCAGCCGAACCCCGAGGAAGCGGCAACGATCCGCGCGCACGTGCTCCGCCAGGTGCGCGGCACCGTGCAGGCCGACATCCTCAAGGAGGATCAGGGACAGAACACCTGCATCTTCGCCGTCGATTTCGCGCTCAAGATGATGGCCGACATCCAGGAGTATTTCATCGAGAATGAGGTGCGGAACTTCTATTCCGTCTCCATCTCCGGATATCACATCGCCGAGGCCGGCGCCAACCCCATCTCGCAGCTCGCCTTCACCCTCGCCAATGGCTTCACCTTTGTCGAGTACTACCTCGCGCGCGGCATGGACGTGAACGCCTTCGCCCCCAACCTCTCCTTCTTCTTCTCCTGCGGCATGGACCCCGAGTACGCCGTGCTCAACCGCGTGGCCCGCCGCATCTGGGCCGTCGCCATGCGCGAACGCTACGGCGCCGACGAGCGCTCGCAAAAGCTGAAGACCCACATCCAGACCAGCGGCCGCTCGCTCCACGCCCAGGAGGTGGACTTCAACGACATCCGCACCACCCTCGAGGCCCTCACCGCCCTCTATGACAACTGCAATTCGCTCCACACCAACGCCTACGACGAGGCGGTGACCACCCCCACCGAGTCCTCCGTGCGCCGCGCCCTCGCCATACAGCTCATCATCAACCGCGAGCACGGGCTCTACATGAACGAGAACAGCCTTCAGGGCTCCTTCATCATCGACGAGCTGACCGACCTGGTCGAGGAAGCCGTGCTGCGGGAATTCGAGCGCATCAGCGAGCGGGGCGGGGTGCTGGGCGCCATGGAGCGCGGCTACCAGCGCGGCCGCATCCAGGACGAGTCCCACCACTACGAGACCCTCAAGTCGAGCGGCGCCTATCCCATCGTCGGGGTCAACACCTTCGTCGATGAACACGCAGACCACGAGGCCGCCATGGAGATGATGGAGCTGCGGCGCGGCACCGAGGAGGAAAAGCAGCGGCAGCTCGCCCAGCTGCGCGCCTTCCATGCGCGCCACGCCGCCGAGAGCGGCCCCGCCCTCGATCGCCTCAAGCGCGTCTGCGTGCAACGGGGCAACATCTTCGCCGAGCTGATGAACGCCGTGCGCGTTTGCAGCCTTGGTCAAATCAGCCACGCCCTCTTTGAAGTGGGCGGACAGTACCGCAGGAACACTTGATGCAGCAGGCACACGCAACAACCGTCCTCTCCGTGCGGCGCGATGGAAAAGTCGCCCTCGGCGGCGACGGCCAGGTTTCCATGGGCGACACCATCATGAAGGGCAACGCCGTCAAGGTGCGGCGGCTCGCCGAGGGCCACGTGCTCGCGGGTTTCGCCGGCGCCGTGGCCGACGCCTTCGCCCTCTTCGAGCGATTCGAGGCCAAGCTCAACGAGCACAACAAGAACCTGCAGCGCGCCGCCGTGGAGCTCACCAAGGAATGGCGCACCGACAAGTACCTGCGCCAGCTCAACGCCCTGCTCGCCGTGTGCGACGCGAAGCACAGCCTGCTCATCAGCGGCAGCGGTGAGATCATCGAGCCGGAGGACGGCATCCTCGCCATCGGCAGCGGCGGCCCCTTCGCCCTCGCTTCCGCCCGCACGCTGATGCGCCACACCGAACTCGACGCGGAAACCATCGTGCGCGAATCCCTAAACATCGCCGCCGACATCTGCGTCTACACCAACCACCACATCACCGTCGAGACGCTGTGATGCCCGGGCGGCGCGCCCTTCCCCTGCTGCTCGCGCTTCTGCTCGGCTGCCTTGCGCCGCCGGCCCTCGCCGCGCCCGCCCCCGCGCGCGCGGGAGATCCGCTCCTCCCCGAGACCCTCGCCATGGTGGAGGACCTGCTGCGCCGCTTCGAGGAGACCGCCGCCAGCCACCACGTGCTGCTCACCGGCGCACCCGCCGCCCAGCGCAGCGCCGCCCTGCGCCTCGCCAGCCTGGCCCGCGCCCATGCCGCCAGCGACCCCGCCGCCGCACGCCGCTACCTCGGCTGGGCTGCCGCCTTTCCCGGCCTGTGGTGGTATGCCCGCTCGCTGCCCGCCCGGCGCTATCACCTCGTGGCGGAAGCGGCCGCCGCCGCGCGGCCCTGCGCCGAAGACTGCCCCGGCCTCGCCCCGCCCGGAGACGCCCCGGCCGGGCCCGCCGCGCGTCCCTACATCCAGCCCAATCAACTCGCGGCGAATCCCGGCGGCGGCTACGACGCCCTGCTCGACTTCATCCACTATCCCCCCGGCCGCTTCGACGTGACCATCTCCTGCGAGGGGCAGGTGCTGGCCAGCGGCCGCATCGCCCCCGGGGCCACCGTGCTCCGCGCCCCCGCGCGCATGGGCGTTTACGAAGTGTCCGCCGCCCTGCCCGGCGGCCCCGTGCTCCACCACTACCGCGCCCCCGCCATCCTCTGCGACCGCAACGGCCTGCGCATCAACGGCGCGCACACCCCCCTGAAAATGGCTCGCATGGAAGGCATGCCCAGCGCCGGAGAGGAAGAGACCACCCGCGCCCTAGAAGACCTCCGCGCGCGCGGCTTCAACGCCCTGCTCGTCGCCCAGCCGCCCGCATGGCTCTTGACCCTCGCCGCCCGGCTCGAGCTTGGCCTCGTCGTCCAGCTCGACGCCGCCTCCGGATCCCCCGCCTGCGCTGCCTGCCCCGAGGGAGAAGGCCTCGCCGCCGCACACGCCCGCCTGCGCCAGCGCATGCGCCCCTACATCGAATCCCCCGCCGTCTGGCTCTGGGCCCTTTCCGCCCTCGGGACCGACGCCGAAGCCCACGCCGAGATCGCCCTGCCCCTGCTGCGCCAGGCCGACCCCTACGAACGCCCCATCCTCATGCTCGGCGAAACCACGCTCGCCCCCATGCACGAAGTGAGCGCCATACCCCTGCGCCCCGGCGCGCCGCTCGACGCCCTCGCCCCCATGAAGCAACGCGCCGACGCACGCGACCTCGCCCTCCTCGTCGACGCCGCGCCGATTGACGGCGCCACGCCCGACCCGGCATTGTGGAGCCGGGTAATGGAACTCGGCTGCGCGGGCGTCATCCTCGAAACCCTGCGCCCCGCCCCCATGGAGAGCAACCCCCAGTGAACCTCAAGCACCCCAAGGCCGAAATCTTTGTGCCAGACGGAAGCGAACCCGCCGCCGCCCTCGCCCGCACCACCCATCTCGCCATCGGCGCCCACCAGGACGACCTCGAGATCATGGCCCCCCACGGCATCCTCGCCTGCTACCGCCGCGAAGACGCCTGGTTCACGGGCGTCACCGTCACAGACGGACGCGGCACCCCCCGCGCCGGACGCTACGCCCACACCACCGACGACGAGATGGAAGCCCTGCGCAACCGCGAACAGCGCAACGCCGCCACCCTCGGCGAATACAGCGCCCAGCTCATGCTCGGATACGCCAGCGCCGACGTGAAAGACGCGCGCCGCGCCGACGTCGCCGCCGACCTCGCCGCCATCATTCAGGCCGCCCGCCCCGACGTCATCTACACCCACAACCTCGCCGACAGGCACGACACCCACATCGCCGTCACCCTCCGCGTCATCGACGCCCTCCGCGCCTGTCCCCCCGAGCTCCGCCCCCGCCGCTGCCTCGGATGCGAAGTCTGGCGCGACCTCGACTGGATGCTCGACGAGGACAAAACCCTCCTCGACTGCTCCGGCGCCGACAGCCTCCTCAACGCCCTCATCGGATGCTTCGACTCCCAGAACAGCGGCGGAAAACGATACGACCTCGCCGCCGCCGGACGACGCGCCGCACACGCCACCTACAACGCCTCCCACCAATCCGACAAGGCCCAGGCCCTCGTCTACGCCATGGACCTCATGCCCCTCATCGACAACCCCAACCTCTCCCCCAGAGACCACGCCGCAAAATACATCCAAAGATTCGCCGGCGACGTCATCGCCAGAATCACCCGCTTCAGCTAACGCCCTTCCGCCACTTGCCCATCCCAGCCTAAGCTGCTGCTGGGCCAGGATACGTTCTTGCTGCGCACAAGTCCCGCCGGAGCTACAAGCACTGCTTAGTCGCCTGCCGCGCCCTCGGCGGAGCCACAGCGTGCGAATGATCGAGGAGGCTTGATGGGTTCTGGGTGCTGTGCCAGACAACTGTTAACATTATAGTTATTTATTTTTATAGTTATTCCGGGTGTCACGGTCTACCCACAGTCCCATGAACTTCTTCATTCGCCGCTCCTCTAAGACATTCCCTGAAAGTTGATTAAGGTTTTCGAACGTAAATTTAGAATCAAGCGGGAGATACAGTGGATTAAATGTGGCAAGTGTAGTAGTTTTGATATTACTTAGTATGCCATTGTACATTTGTATATCATGCCATTTAACATCGAATATCGTTTTGTGCCCGCAATTTACAATAAATCCATCTTTGCTGAATAGGTATACCCAGCGATTTGCGCCATAGCGCAGGAGCGAGACCCCAAAGGTGCGATTACCAGCCCATGCCGCCAGAGCAATAATTATGTAAGCTGTAAAGGCTGCTTCTTGAGATCCTTGCTTCGAACACGAAACGACTGCAAATGCGATAGCAAGCGCCGGAACAAAAAGAAGCCGCGCTAACCAAAAGCTCATATACTCATTCTTCTCAATCATTATGCGCCTTAAATTCGCCGCTATGGAAAATACAGCCAGAACCTGCATATATCCTCGCGTCTTGTCGGTTTGAACCTCTTGGTGAGTTATAGTCGACATGGTCGCCATGACCATAGTCG
>JBJOID010000206.1:0-5796 GCA_046047315.1 Candidatus Hydrogenedentota bacterium
TCATAGGCGTCGCGTTGGGCGTCGTATCCCGCGGCATCCGCCGCGCGCTCGGCCAGAAAAAAGTCGGAAAGCAGCGCCATGGATTCATCCCTCTCTGGGCGCGACTATAGCACGTTACAACGAGCGCGACGAAAAGCGGCGCGCCAGCGCGAAAGTCGCTCCCGTCAGCAGCATCAGCAGCACACTGTAGGCAAAGGCCTGTCCCGCACCGCTGCGCGACAACTGGTTGATGTGGACGGCGATGGGGGTGTTTCCCGGCACGAACACCAGGATGGAGGCGACGAACTCGCCCAGGCTCGACGCGAGTGCCAGGCCGGCGGCCGCGCCCGCCGCAGGCGCGATCATGGGCAGCACCACACGCCATGCGGCGTAGAGCGGGGAAGCGCCCAGGGTGCGCGCCGCCTCAATCAGGGTGGCGTCGAAAGGCTCGATAGCCGCCGCCGCCATGCGGGTAAACAGCGGCACGCTCCGCACGAAATAGGCCAAGGGCAGAAGCCAGACCGTGTTGTAGAGCGGAAGCCAGTCGAAGTTGAAGGCGGCAATCAGGCTTATGGCGATGACCGTGCCGGGCAGGGCCCACGGCGTCATCACCAGCCAATGCACCCAACGGGCACCCGGTCGTCCGCGCGCGGTCAGGTAAGCGGCGGGCAGACCCACTGCCACCGTCAGCACGGTCGCCAGGCCTCCCGCCCACAGGCTGTTGCGTATGGGGGCCATGGAGGCCGCGCTCGAAAAGAGTAGGCGGAAGTTGTCGAGCGTGAATTGCGTGGGGAGCAGTTCCGTATGCCATGCCTTGTGGTCCGCAAAGGCCAGCCATAGGATGATTGCGTGCGGCAACACCAACAGGGCAATCGCGCTCCACGCGAGGAGGGGAGCGAGGCGGCGTCCCGCCGCGCTGCGCAGTGGCTGAGGCGCTCCCTTGCCGGCTCCCTGAGCGGCCCGCGTCCGCCCGCGAAAGAGCATCACCCCCAGCAGGGCGGTGGCCGCCAGGGCCACTGTGAGCGTCAGGGCGGCCTCGTTCTTGTATTCGCTGCGCAGATCGAAGATCACCACCGACAGCATTGGAAAGTCGCCGCCGAAGAAATACGGTGCGCTGAAGGATGCGGTGGACGACATGAACACCAGCATCGAGGCTCCGAGCAAGGCCGGGCGCAACTGGGGCAAGGTGACCCGAAGGAACACGCGCCACGGTCCCGCGCCCAGCGTGCGCGCCGCCTCCAACTGGCTGCGGTCCAGGCTGTTGAGCGCCGCCGAAAGCATGGCATAGAAGAACACGTAGAACGAGTAGACATGAATCAGGAGAATGGCCATCGCGCCCGAGGGGGCCGCATCCTCCCAGCCGAACGATTGTTCAAGCAAACGGGGCAGCGCGCCATCGCGGCCGATCAGATAATAGAAGCTCAGCACCCCGACCAGCGGCGGGAGGGCGAAAGGGAAATAGGCGACGACTGCCAAGGCGCTCCGCCCCGAGAAGCGGTGCATCGACAGCAGGTAGGCCAGGCCGCCGCCCACCAGCGCGGAGCACGCCACCGTTGCGAAGGATATCCCCAGCGTGTTCAGCAACGCGCGCTGACCACGCGATGAGGTGAGTTCCGTCCAGTCCCAGCCAGCCAGCGCCTGCACCGCCAGCATGGCCACGGGATAGGCCACGCTGGAGCCCAGCGCCACAAGGCAGAACAGCAGCGCGGCCCGGTCCAGCGTCCGAAGCGACGGCATCGCTGGCACCGCCCTCAGTTTACTTCGGCCTGCTCGATGTCATGCTCGACATAACGCCGTAGCGCCTCATGCTCGGAATCATCCAGACGCGTGAACAGAATGGCCACCATGAAATGGTCGTCACCCTGCTGGTCGGGTTCGCAGCGCACCACCACGCCCTCCGCATCAATGCGCGAGCCCACCGGCTCCGGGAGGTCCAGCGCAATGCTCAGGCGCGTCATCAGGGGCACCGGCTTGACGGTGTGGCACAGCACGCCATTGGCGCTGATGTTGTCCACATGGTTCAGGATGCCGGGACCACCCGTGTCGACCACCGACACACCCTTCCGGCTGCGTGGATACCGGCGACGTTCTTCTCCGTAAAAGCCCATGTTGCCTCCCGTCTCCTATCGCGGACACCAAACCGCAGGCCCGCTCGCCCATGGTAAGCCATAAGCCGCGCGTTTGCAACGGATTCCATCCGAAACGCTGGTGGCAGGTACCTCCGCCAGCGGCCGTACGTACAAGGTTGTACCATGCGCTACCGCCCGCCATCTGGCCGTCGATTGTGCTCTGAACTATCTAAGGCTTGCGCTCCAACTGGCGCAACCGTTCTTCGAGCAGCGCGACTTCCTGGGTGAGGGTGCGGTGGCGCTCGGAAAGGCGCGACAGGATGACGCTGAAGGCGAGCACCAGCCCCATGAGAAAGAGGAAGGAAACGACGAAGACGGTGGTGAGGTATTGGAAGCCGAAGAAATCGGAGGCGAGGACGATGCTGTTGGGGAAAAGGCCGAGCAGGAGTCCCGCGCCGGAGACCCCCAGCCACAGCAGGGCATAGCGTTCCTTCAGGTGGCCACGCCGGACCAGCTCGATGACGCCGGCAAAGATGGCTAGGTTGACGGCGAGGATGCCCAACCGGTGGGCGATATGAAAGCCGTGTTGTAGTTCGTCCATGGGCGTCACTATCGCACAGCGGGCTTATGCCGGAACAGATCGAGCAGGATGGCAAGGCCGACCTTGATCATGTAATACGCGGCGCCCATGGCGCGGATGGAGCTTTCACCGCCCTGGCGCTCGCGCATGGTGACGGGGACCTCGGCCGCCTTGAGACCGCGCCGGTGAAGGATGACGAGGGCCTCGGGCTCGGGGTAGTCCTCGGGGTAGGTTTCGCAGAAGACCTCGAGCGCGCGGCGGTTCATGGCGCGGAAGCCGCTGGTGGTGTCCGTGACGCCGCCGCCGATGAGCAGGTCGATCCAGCGCGACAGCAGCGACTTGCCCACGCGACGTGTGAGCGAGGGGGTGTAGCCGGTGTCCGCCACGTATCGGCTGCCGATGACCACGTCTGCCACGCCCGCATCGACTTTCGCCACGAGGGAGAGGATGGACTCGGCGGGATGCTGGCCGTCGGCGTCGCACTGCACCGCAATGTCGTAGCCGTTGCGCAGGGCATACTTGAAGCCCGTCTGCATGCCGCCACCGATGCCGAGGTTCAGCGGCAGGTCCAGCAACACCGCGCCCGATTCCCGCACGAGCCGCGCCGTCGCGTCGCGCGACCCATCGTTGATGACCACGATGTCCGCGCTTGGCGCATGCTCACGGATGGACGCGATGACACTGGTGATGGTGGCCTCTTCGTTGTAGGCCGGGATGAGGACGACGACGCGGGAGTTCATGGGGTGGGGAGACTTTCGGTCGTGAGGGGGAAGTGCAACATCCCCCGTCCGGTGAAGCGCCGGCCACCCCCTTCAAAGGGGGACACCAATCGGAGAACGTTGTTGTCGATAATGAATGTGCGGGTCTTTGTCCCCCTTGGAAGGGGGTGCCCGAAGGGCGGGGGATGTTCGAGGCTGCACGTCATCGCAGCGATTCTTCCCGATACCCATGCGGATACTTTACTTTTCGCTCGTCGGCGGAGTTGCGTGGTTGGCGACGGGGACAAGTCCCCTACGTGAAAGCGGAAGCAAGCTTCCGCACTCCAAAGGGGCGATGGCCCTTGGGTCTGCGCGGAGTGGACGTGGACGCGGGTGTTCATGCGGTGGTCCTGCGGAGGAGGTAGAAATGGACCGAACCCCAGATTAGGCCGACTGCACGGGGGAAGTCTCGAGCCAGGGCGAACCAAGGATAGAGGAAACCTTGGACTATATAGCCCAGCTTGGTTAAGCGTATGGACATTGGAATTCGTATAAGAAGATAAGAAATGGCGATACCGAGTGAATAAGAGGCAATGAACGTGTAGTCAGAGTCATTAAATATTGCCAGCATAATCGTGATTCCTAAGATCCCTCCAAGTAGCGATCCTGCTAAGCCAATCGTTAAACGAAGCTCTGTCCCATCCGCATACGCATCTCCTCGGCTGCGATTCTCGTGCTTCTTGTTCAACCGCACCCGCCAATAGCCGTGCCGCATCTGGGTCTTGAAGTAGGGCAGCAGGCGCGTGGGGTGATAGTGGTTTACAATTGCTCGTCTCGTGAAATGCAGCTTGCCGCCTGCGTCTATTAATCGGTAGGCCAGTTCATTGTCTTCCCCCGAGGCCTGAGAGAAGGATTCATCGAAACCGGCCACGGCCTCGAAGGCCTTGCGCTCGTAGGCCACGTTGAAGGAGCCGAGGAAGTCCACCTCGTCTTTCATGCGGGCGTGGCGCGCCTGGATTTCTGCATGGATGATCCGCGCCAGCAGGGACTCCGGGTTGGCGATGCCGTAGGTGCCGCCGACACCGACGACGCCCCTGCCTTTATTGGCGCGGACCTTGGCCATGAGGGCGGATATCCAGTCCGGCTCGGCGATGCAGTCGCTGTCGGTGAAGGCCAGCCATTCGCCCTTGGCGGTGGCGGCCCCTCGGTTGCGCGCGGCGGCGGGTCCGGCGTTGGATTGATGGAGGTAAGTGATGCCCTCGTAGCCTTGCGCGATTTGCGCGGTGCGGTCAGTGGAACCGTCGTCCACGATGATGATTTCGAGGTTGGGGTAGTCCTGCGCGAGCAAGGCCTCAATGCACTCGGCCAGGGTGCGCTCGGCGTTATAGGCTGGGACGATGACGGAGACCGGGATCATGGGGTGGGGAGACCTTCGGTCGTGAGGGGGGCTGGGTCAGGAAACCCCGCCACAACCGTGGGGGTGGGGATTTCCCGCAAAGGCGCAAAGGGGCGAAGGGCGCAACGGGAGTAGATGGCGACTGGGGCGTTCATACGATGGTCTTGCGGAGGAGGTAGAAGTGGAGGGTCCCCCATGCGAGCCCAGCGGCGCGGGGAAAATCACGGGATACTCCTATCACTGGATACAACAAAGCGCCAGTTCCATCGACGTATCGATGAATACGCAAAGCAATTCCGGCCATCTGGAAAAACGAAAGCAGTAGCAGACCAGTTAGCATCCCAAATACCAGCCCCCAGTCAACTTCTTTCCCAAGCCACAGGGTTGTCAAGGTTATTATGATTAGTCCTCCGCCGAAGCCAAGAAGCACTCCAGATGAAGCAAGTTCCCCCTTCCCTGCATACGAATCACCCTTTTGCCACTCAGGATGCTTCTGATACAACCGCACCCGCCAGAAGCCGTGGCGCATCTGGGTCTTGAAGTAGGGCAGCAGGCGCGTGGGGTGGTAGTGGTTGACGACGGCGAGCTTGCTGAACAGCAGCTTGCCGCCTGCGTCTATCAACCGGTAGGCCAAATCATTGTCCTCCGCTGAGGCCTGCGAGAAGGATTCATCGAATCCGCCCACGGCCTCGAAGGCCTTTCGTTCGTAGGCCACGTTGAAGGAGCCGAGGAAGTCCACCTCGTCCTTCATGCGGGCGTGGCGCGCCTGGATCTCCGCGTGGATGATTCGCGCCAGCAGGGACTCCGGATTCGCGATGCCGTAGGTGCCGCCGACGCCGACGACGCCCTTGCCCTCGTTGGCGCGAACCTTGGCCATGAGCGCGGATATCCAGTCCGGTTCGGCGATGCAGTCGCTATCGGTGAAGGCCAGCCATTCGCCTTTTGCCGCGGCAGCGCCCCGGTTGCGCGCGGCGGCGGGTCCGGCGTTGTCCTGCCGGATGTAGGTGATGCCCTCGTAGCCATGGGCAATCTCGGCCGTGCGGTCAGTCGAGCCGTCGTCCACGATGATAATTT
>JBJOID010000207.1:0-8506 GCA_046047315.1 Candidatus Hydrogenedentota bacterium
GACGCATCTCCACCATCAAGGACAAGGAAGTGAGCGTGGGGAACCGGGTTAAGGTGAAGGTGGTGAAGAACAAGCTGAGCGCCCCCTTCAAGCAGGTGGAATTCGATTTGCTCTTCGAGGAGGGCATTTCGCAGGAGGGCGACATCATTGACCTCGCGCTGGCGGAAAAGCTGATTCAGAAGAGCGGTGCGTGGTTCTCGTATGAAGGCGAGAATATCGGACAGGGTCGCGAAAATACACGGCAATTCCTTAAGGCGAATCCCGAGGTGACGCAGCGTTTGCGGGAGACCATCCTTTCGCGAAAGAATATAACGCTGGGTTCCGGCGATGGGGCCGACTCGGAGATGGAAGAAGCGGTCGCTGACGAATAAACCACGAAAGCCGGTTCGCCGGTTCAAGACGCGGGCCGGGCGGCGCGCGCGCCTGCGGTTGCTGGCGCTGCTCGCCGCCACGGCTGCATTCGCCGGGCTGGTGCTTGTTGTCAAGTACCAGATGGAGGGCGTGCGCGCCCGCGTGGAAGCGCTTGCCTCGGAGCGCACCGGCAGCAATTTCACGCTGGGGCAGGTGCGGGTAACCGGTCTGCGCGGCGTGGAGGTTCAGGGACTCAAGGCCAATATCGTGAACGAGGACGGCGCGGCCGTCCGTCTGGATGTCCCCAAGGCCGTGCTCTATGTCGACTTGATCGACCTCGTCTCCGGACGCATCAATATCGAACAGGTCCGGATGGATGGCGCGTCGCTCGTGGTGTCCCGAGCCGAAGGGGGAGCCTGGTTGACCCCGGAGGAGGACACTCCACCCGCGCCAATTCCGGCCAGTGCAGAGCCCCAGCCGGGTGAGACTCAGGCGGAGCTGCCAGCCCAGGCCGATAGCCAGCCCGCGCCGGAGTCGTCACTTGAGACGCCGCCTCCCGCGGAGCCTGAAGCGCCTCTGCCTTCGCAGGAGAATGCGGAAGAAGCGACTGCAACGGAACCCGGGGCGGTGGTGCAGGTGCAGCCTTTGCCCGAGCCCGCAGCCGGCGAGACGGCCGGGGGCGAGAGTGCGCCGCCCGCGTTTCAAGACGCCACACTCGCTTCGCTTCGCCCTGAAGCCGCCGGGATATTCGGCGCGATCGAGCGCATCCTTCCCACCTTCCCATTTCGCGTGGTGGGCGAGGAGTGTTCCGTCCGCGTGGAGAATGTGGTGGGGGAGACCTCGATCTCCCTGACCGATTTACGTATCGACGCTTACCGCCTCTCCGATGCTCCGGACGTCAGTGCCTCGCTAAGTGGATTGCTGGATGAAGTGGAGCCGCGCCGCGTGGAAGTGCGCGCGCGCTATGCCTCCTCCAAGGATTTCGACATACGCATCTCGCACGATCGCCTCACGCCCGGCGATGTGAACATCTTCCTTCCGGCCGAGCAGCATGTCTTCGAGCAGGGGCAGTTCCGTCCGGAAATTCGCCTCTCGGGTTTCCCCAGCGACACCCTGGTGCTTTCGGTCGAGGCCCCCTACGAGCGGGTGCGCTTTCGCGGACAGCCGGAATTTCTGCCCGAACTGACCGGCCGCCTGAGTGTGGTCGCGCAGTACGACATGAACCGCCAGCTCATTGAGATTACCACCGCGCGCGCCACCTCCCCGGAATTTGCCGGGATGCTATCCGGCTCGATTTCTTTCGCCAACGAGGCACCCGAATTCGCCCTCGAGCTTCAAGCCGAACAGTTGCCCATTCGAGACATCCTCAACAATTTCCTCACCGATGAAGTGGGCCGCTTCGGCGTTGCCAATCTTTCCCTTGGCTCCGCGCACGCCCTCGCGCTCTCCCTGCATGGCACTCCCGACGCCCCCGTGTTTTCCGCCCGCGCCGAGCTGGACTCCGGCGAGCTGACCCTGGAACCTGAGAACGCCGCATTGCCGCGCGGCGTCATTCAGCTGGGCCGCGTGAATGTCTCCTGGGATTCCGCCACGGGCACCCCGCGCGGATGCATCGTGGTGCAGGGCGGCGCGCTCGAACACAAGGCCTATGGCGTCAAGCTGGAACAGCTGTCCGGCACCCTTTGCATCGAGCCAGAGGCGGTGGTGCTCGAGCCCTTCACCGCCATGGTCACCGGCAATCCAGTGCAGGGCACGGTGCGCTATGACCTCGCCAAACAGCAGGCGGAATTTTCCGTCTCTGGCGGCATCGCCAATCTGGAATCCACGCCGCTGGCCAACCCCGTCAAGGAACTTACCCTCGCGGGCAGCGCAGGGTTGCGCGCCACAGGAACCGCCAGCCTCGCTGGCGCCTCGGTGGATTGCTTCCTCGATCTCACCCAGGCCAACGTCGGCTTCGAATGGTGGATCGATAAACCCGTCGGCGTCGGGGCCTTGTTCCACGCGGTGCATGTGGACTTCAAACCCCGCAAGTCCGTGAAAATCACCGGCAACCTCACGCTCGATACCTCCGAGTTCAACGCGGTCGTCGAGGTCTTGTGGCGCAAGGGCAAGTTCGAACTCGAACGCATCCGCTCCAAGTCGCCCCGTATTGACGTGGGCACGGCAGACCGCGTCCTGCGTATCCCTTACCGTATTTCTGGCGGAGGCGTCACCGAGGCCCGCTTCGACTGGGACCGCGAACCCAGCATGGAGAAGGCCAACCGCTTCACGCTCGCGGGTGTGATCGACGAAGTGTCCTTCCTTGCGAAGACCACCCAGGTCCCCGTGCTGGTGCGCGGCGCCACCGTCGTGGCCGAGATCGTCAGCCTCGCTGAGACACAGTCGAAGCTGACGGTGGTGGCCAAAGAGGCCTACCTGCCGCCCTTCTCCGAGGAATGGCTCATCCCGCTTGAGTCCGAATCCCCGCCAGGGCTTGCGGAACAATTCAAGTCCACCAAACCCAACTTCTGGACGTACGAACTCAAGGCCGCTTCAATGGAGCTTCCCCCCTGGAAAGGCACGAATTTCGAGGGCCTCGCGCGCGATGACGCCAACGAATTCAACATGGAACGCTTCTCGGCGCAGGTAGGTGATGGCACGCTGTCGGGCAGTTATCGCCTGCGCGACTCCGACCGCGTCGGCTCCCTAACCGCCCAATGGCAAAACATCCCCGCCTCCTACCTGCTGAGGCACCTCGATTTGCCTGCCGTCCTGTCCGGCCCCTGCACCGGCGAAGTAAGTTACACGATGGACCAGGACGACCCGGCGACCTTGGCGGGGCAGGGCCGTTTCGAAGTGGCCGGGGGACAATTCAGCGCCGACTACCTCATTGGCCAGTTGCAGGGCACCCTGCAGGGCGACGTCAGCGCGCTGCCGCCTTCGCTCGCTTTCTCCCGGGTCGGCTCCGACATCCAGATGCAGGGGGACCGCATCACCTCCGACGCGCTTTATCTCGATGGCGACGGCATCCGCATCACAGGAAGCGGGAACTACATCGTCAACGGCGACATGGACTACAACATACAAGTCTCCCTGACGCCCGAAACCGCCGCGCGGATCCCGGTGCTCCAGACGTATTTCAACATCGAGGGACACCGCCTCACCCAGAATGAGTTGACCCTCGGATTCCGCATCTCCGGGCCAGCCTTCCAGCCCCGCAGTCAGGTGGCGGGTCTGCCGCCCGTCGGCATCACCTTGGTCAGTGGCGCATTCGAGATGACCAGCGAAGCGTTAAAGATTGTTGACTTGCCTAGACAATTGCTCGTCGATCTGTTTAAGATCGGCGGTGGAATCGTGGGCGCGCAACGCTGAGGCTTGGCGCCCCGCAACGGGCTGGGAAGTATTGCCGCCATGGAAATCCGAATCAGCCGGCCAAGCAAGCGCTGCTGCGCAAGCGACCAGGATTTCGTCCATAACGACGAAATCGTTTCGCTCGTGCGCTACTCCGAGGGCGCGCTTGTGCGCGAGGACTATGCCAAATCGCAGTGGGACGACGCCTACGGCGAGCGGGCCTACTCCGTATGGACCACGCGTTTCCACGATCCCCAGGTGGCCGATCAGGAACCTGAAGAGAAATACTCCCCCCTCCGCCAGCTTTTCTACGGAGCGCAAGGTGGCGAAGACCGCCCTTCGCTGGCGGTCGCCTTCCTTGCCGCCCAGTTGCTCCGGCGTCAGAAAGTCTTCCGTCAGATCAAGGAATCCGCCGAGACCGATGAGGGCGGCAAGTTGATTCTCTATGTCGATCGCATTGGCAACCGCCTCATCGAGGTGCGTGATCCCAATTTCAGCTATGCCGAACTGGATGCCGCACGCCAGCGCCTTATGGAGGAGTTGATGGCTCTCGAAGCGCCACCTGTCCCCGAAGCCGAGGAAGCGCCTGCCTCGGAGGATGTCTGCGTGGCGGCACTGCCCGACGATGTTGATTCGGACGGGGATGCCGTGGAGGCCGAGAGCGCTGAAGAATTGGTGGCGGTGTCGGCGGGAGCGGGGGAAGAAGCCATCGAGGAGCCCATCCATGAGTAGGCCCAACCTTCGCGGCCGGGCGGATTTCGGCCAGGACACCCTGACCGCCGAGTTCACCACCGGGCAGATAGTCATCATGGCCTGCGCCGCCCTTGGCGTGGCCTGCCTCATGTTTGCGCTGGGTGTGCTGGTTGGGCGTTTCGATCCCACGCAGCCCGCCCCCGCCGCAGTCGCCGAAGCGCCCGCCGAGGAGTCTGCGGGCGAAACACCCCCCGCCGCTCCGATGGTGGTGGCCGGCACGACGGCGGCGCCCAAGACCGAGGCGCCCGCCGCCACGGCCACGCCGCCATCCGCCGTCGCCGTTGAGGCCGCGCCGGCAAAGACGCCTGAGGACAAACCCGCCGAGACAACTGCTCCCGAAGCCACGCCCCCGGCCACCACCGCCGCAACGCCCCCGAATATTCAGACGGCCACGTTGAGCGAATCCGTGCGGCCGCGCATTACCAAAGTGGAACCCCTGCCGCTTGGCGTTGGCGGCGTGCCCGCCACGCCCGCCTCAGGCACCCCGCCGCTGCCCACGGCCGAGGTCCCCAAGCCCGAGGCTTCGGTGCAAGTTGAGCCCGCACCCACAAAGCCCGAAAGCAAGCCGGCGGAAACGTCCACGACTCCCCCTGCCAAGGTGTCCGAGATGGACAACGACGCGCTCGGGCTGATGGAACCCATGCCCGACCCGCCCACGAAGGTGGCCGAGGCCAAGCCCGCTGACGCGGCTCCTGCAACTGCCGCTCCGGCCGCCGCCCCGAACGGCCCCATTCCCGGCAAGTACGCCGTACAGATAATGTCTTTCACCATGGCGGGCGGTCCCAAGCGCGCCGAGGATTATGCAGCCAATATACGCAGCGCGCAGGGGTTGGACGCGCGCGTAACGCCATCCCGGGACGGCAAAAGCTATTCCGTCGTGGTGGTGGGCTATACCGACAAGGCCGCCGCTGACCGGGCCTGCAAGCAACTTAAACAGCAGCCGGGCTTTAAGGACGCATGGGTGAGAGCGTTGTAGCAGAGGTAATGATCAGGAAGGGGGAGAGATGAAAGTCGCTGTGTTTGGACCCGGGGCCATGGGGTGCCTCTTCGCGGCGCGCCTTGCAAAATCCGGGGTGGACTGTGTCCTCGTGGATCACAGCGATGACCGGGCGAAGCGCCTGTCGAAGAAAGGCATCGTCGTTGAAACCGTCGGGCAGTCCGAGACGGTGCCGCTGCGCGTCGTGACACGGCCGCCCGCGGGCATGCAACTTGCCATCATCCTCACCAAGGCCTATGCCACGGCCACCCTGCACCTGCCGCCCGAGTGCGCCGTGCTCACGCTTCAGAATGGCCTCGGCAATGTCGAGGCGCTCTGTTCGCTGGCGGGCAGCCAGCGCGTGCTGGCCGGTTCAACCTCCGAGGCGGCCACCCTGCTGGAGGAGGGTGTCACCCGCCATGTGGCTCCCGGCGTCACCCGTTTCGGCGCGTGGACTTCGTGCCCGGCGGAGGGCATCGCCGAGATGCTGGGCGCCGCAGGCTTCGAGGCGGAACTGACCCCCGCCCCAGGCCAGGCCCTCTGGGAGAAGGTCGCGGTGAACGCGGGCATCAATCCGCTCACGGCGCTGCTCAACGTGCCCAATGGCAAGCTGATCGAATCGCGCGAAACGCGCCAGCTCCTGCGTGACCTCGTGGTCGAAGCCGCCAAGGTGGCCTCCACCGAGGGCTACCGCTTCACGCAGAGCCTCGTCGAGCGCACCGAGCAGGTCTGCACCGATACCGCCGAGAACATCTCCTCCATGCTTCAGGACGTGCGCGCCGGGCGCCGCACCGAGATCGACGCCATCAGCGGCGAGATACTCCGGCGCGCCCAGCTTGCCTCGGTGCCCACGCCGCGCACGCGCGTCATCTATCAGCTGGTGCGGGGACTCGAGTCCCGTTGAAGATACCCGGCATCGTCTACCACAGCCCCACGCCCTTCACGTCGAAGCAGCGTGTGAAGCTGGCTCTGCTGCCGCCCCTGATGGCCGCCGCCTTCAAAGCGCTCAACGGCGGTTGCCGCTGGGACATCCGCCATATCGAAAACCTGGAATCCGTCATCGCCAGCCATGGCACCGCCATCCTCGGCACATGGCACGAGACCACCGGCGTGCTGCTCTCGATGCACAAGGGCCGCAACTTCCATTCCACCGCCAGCTTCAGCTTCGACGGCGAAATGGCTGCCCGCGTGGTCCGCTATTTCGACGTGGAAACGGTGCGCGGCTCTTCCTCCAAGGGGGGAAGTCTTGCCCTCGACCAGATGGAGAAGGTTGCTCCGCAGGTTCCTTGCGTGGGAATCACGATGGATGGTCCCCGGGGGCCTCGCCGGGTGGCCAAGCCCGGCATCGCCATCCTGGCCGCGCGCGTGCAGAAGCCTATCGTAGTCAACGCCTGTGCGGTGCGCCCGGCATGGCGGCTGCGCTCCTGGGATCACTTCATCATTCCCAAGCCTTTCGCCCGCGTCATTGTCGATTTCGCTCCGCCCATCGCTCCGCCCGCCTCGGATTCCCCGGAGGATGTGGAACCGGTGCGGCTTGCGGTGCAGGAAGCCCTGAACTCGTTGCACCGGAACATCGAGGAAGATCTCGGGCAGACGCCGCCCGCCTGAGCGGGGTGAGTGATTCCAGAAATACTTGACATGATTGACTTTAGGTCGGGGTGGTGTTAGATTGTATGTAGGTGCTTTGTATCCCGCGTCGGGTACTCGTGTTTAAATCTCGCGCCCAGAGGGGGCGTAGGGTGAGAGAGGGCATGATGATGTTTCGTCGCTTCGCTTGTATTGTAACCTCATTGTTGCTGGCGGCATCGCTGCTTGCTCCAAGGGCGGGGGCGCAATGTCCCACCGGTCAGCTCGACCACGACTTCGATCTCGGGCTAACCGAAATTCTCTTGAACTCCCTTTTGGTTGACCCCGACACCCAGGCCAGCCTGTGGGATAACGGTCAAGGCGGCGGGCTCTGGCAACAGATTCCCACGCAGGTTGGCCCCGGCTTCAATGGCGTAGACAACACGGGCAACGGCATTGACGACGACGACGAGCTCGACTTGATCGCCGCCATCATCAATGGCGACGCGTCGGTGGTTGGCAGCCTTAACCCCGCCACGGTAACCGCGATTCGCAATGCCTACAATGCCAATCGCGCTTATCTTCAGACGCGGGAGATCACCATCAACAACGTGCGCGCTTCCGCGCTTTTCTTGAACCTGAACCTCACGGTCACCACGGGTGGTTCTATCAGTATCCCGATCGTCGGAGATACCGACATTCCCAGCCTCTGGGGCATTAACGAAGCCACCCCCGAGGATGGCCTGCTTCAGTCCGCCGACCCCAACCTTGAGCGCCTGCTGCTCAACCTCGGCAGCGCCTACATGACGAGCGGCGATCCCAAGAACGTGGATTACATGCAGGCCTTCGTGGCGCAAATCACGCTCTCCGTTATCCAGTTTGTACTGCCCACCCTGCTTGATGATCTAAAAAAGGCCGCAGGTATTCCCGAGGATGCCAAGGCCACGATCGTCAACTACGAGTTCCCGACGGGCGTCGAGTTGACGCAGGGACGCGACAAGGCCTTCACCGTTTCCTGCTCCGGAATCAGCCGCGTCGACATCACGCTCGACCTCGACGGCATCTCGGTGCGCGTGCAGATTCAAAGCGTGGACATTTGCAACGCCCTGCAGAACTTCGTGAACCAGTTCACCTGTGGCACGGGCGGCTCCGGCTTCCAGTGCCTGCCTTCGCTGCTGGCGGCCTCGGGCGATTTGAACGGCGACACGACGACCAACCTCGCCTCGTACAACGCTTCCTCCGACCGGCAGGGCTACCTCGAGAACGAGAGCATTACGAATCCGCCGCTCGAGATCACCAGCTTCTCGTCGGATACCTCTGTGAATGCAGGCTCCGCGGTGAGCCTGTCCAGCGAAGTGCAGGGCGGCCAGGACGGCGGCACGCTTCAGTACAACTGGAACGTCGTGAATCCTGAGACTTACGTACCCCTGTTCCTGCTTCGCAGCACCGAGACCTACGACCTCGACTATGCACTGCCGCAGGATTCCATTCCTTCGCTGGGTCTCACGGTCTGTGACGGACTCTGGACCC
>JBJOID010000208.1:0-6181 GCA_046047315.1 Candidatus Hydrogenedentota bacterium
TGCCATCCGCTCCCGGCAAGCTAAAGGGCGGAGCAGCGCTGCCAATCGGCAAGGGCTCGGGATAAGAGGCTCCGAAGCTCAAGGGAGCAAACAAGAGAAGCAGCAATGCCGTCATGATGCGCATGGTCTGATACTCCATGGTGGCCGGCGCGTTGCCGGGATTGTTCAGGATGATGTCTTCTCGTGCGGCGTGAAGTGAATTATGGCCGCCACGCTGACAAGCGCCGTCGCCGTGAAGATGCCGTGCACAATGCCGTGGTCGGCAAGGGCGGCGGTGAAGCGGCACCAGTAAGCGGGCTGGGCGGCAAGTTCCACAGCATTGGGCGTGATCACCGAAGGGTCTATCATGATGCGGCCAAAGGCCACGGCCATGCAGCCCGCGATGAGCCCGAGCAGCGGCGGCTTGAGTCCGGGACGGCTGCCACGTTGCCACAGCATCACGAGTGCCGCCGTAATCATCACGGCCGCAAACAACAAAAGCCAGTGCATCGCTGATGACAGGTTCACCTTGGATTCCGGGCCCACGTCGTCGAGCAGGTCGATGACGCTGGCGATAAAGGTCATGGTGATGGCCGTGTGCCAGGCCAGGGCGTTGTAGCGCGGAGCCAGGAGCAGCAGCAAGGTGCCCAGGGCGCTGTAGCCGAAAAGCACGAGAAGCAAGGGGCGAGTAATGCCCGGCAGCGGAATTTCCTGCGCGCGCTCAATCAGCGCTTCGGCGGTGTAGTTCCAAGCCACGAGGCTCAGCCCGATGAAGACCGTAACCGTCGCGAGGGCGCGCCAAGGCACGCACCGCTTCACGGGATCGCTCTCCGGGGCGTCGCGAAGCTGATCGCGCAGGGTCAGGGCGCACCAACCCAGCGCAAGACCAAGGCAGGCGCCAAAGGTAAACTCCATGAACTTCCACCATGGCAAGTCCCGTAGCGGGGCCTCGACCCGGCTTCCTATGGCCATCAGTATCCCGCCGATACCAAAGCCCGCCGCGCCACCTGCAGTCCCGAAGAGACTAAATCTCCGGGGAATGCCTGCCAAGCCTTGACGCCGCAATAAACCAAGAATGGCCAGTGCGCCAAAGAGAAGCCCCGCCCAGCACTCGGCGCGCGGCTTATTGACTGGGTCGGAAAAATAGATGAGCTTTGGATGGTTGATCAGGACGATGCCAAGCCAGGTGGCAATCAGGAACGCTGCCAACAATCCAGCGAGCTGCCGGTGGGACAAGCGATGCTGAATAAAGCCCACCCCCAGGACCGCGCCGCCGAGCAGCCCCCAGACGCCTCCCTTGATGACAGTGCCGAACAGCCCCCACGCAAGGGTGTCGTTATCCCGAAGCAAGCCCAGGGTCTGCCCGTAGGTCATCTCTCCGCCGAAACCTATGCCCACCGCGCCGAAGGCGGCCACGATACCTGCCCGGCGCACATCCGCGCCCAGCAACAGGCAAAGCCACAAAGCGATAAACGCCCCGGGGATCATCGCCCCAAGCGGGCCTCCCCCAATGTAGCCGCGCAGTCCCCAGCCAAGACAAACAAGGACGGCGGAAATCAGAAGAAATTGAATGCGCTCGGTGCGGGTAATCACAGCGAATAGGCCCTCTGCCACGTTGACAGGGCATTATGCCCAGAGAAGCGCCGGGGCACAAGGCTGACCGGAAAGAGGCAACGAGTTCAGCGGTTCCGCCCGTATTTCTCGTGGCTGGCCACCCACTCTTCCGCCGCCACGGCACAGGACAGCGAGAGGTCTCCCGCGAGGGCGGTTGCCGCCACAATCTCTGCGAGCTTCGGCGCGCTTCCCCGCTGGGTGCAGCCCAGCAACTCAAGGCACTCCCGTTGCGTTGGTAGACCCGTACCCCCGCCGTGCGTGGCGACTATCAGGGAGGGAATCGTCAGCGAGCAATAGAAGTCGCCGTTTTCCAACACCTCGACAAAGGCAATGGCCGCCGATGATTCCGCCACGTTCCCAAGGTCCTGCCCAGTGGCGATGAAGAGCGCGGCAATCGCGTTGGCGGAGTGGGAGCCATTGTTGTTGGCCCCGGCGAGAAACGCGCCCGTGCTGGAAACGCTGCGCTGGTGGCGCAGTTGCTCCGGGGTGACCCGCATGTGCCGGGCGAGCAGCTCGCGCGGGATGGCCGCCTCGGCGGTGACCCGCTTGCCCCGCGTTCGAATCTGGTTCATGTGGGAAAACTTCTTGTCCGTGGAGAAGTTGGATTCCAGATAATGATGCTTCACCAGCGGGCAATGTTCGCGAATCCATTCACAGGCCGCGTGCGTGGCCTTGCTCACCATATTCTGACCGGCGGCGTCGCCCGTGGTGTAGTTGAAGCGCAGAAAAAGAAACTTGCTGGCGGTGTAGGGGTCGATGTCACGCAACCTGCCCACGGTCGTGGTGGCGTCGGCGACCGCCTTAATCGCATCAAAATGTTCTACGACCCAGGCGCGAAAGGCTCGGGCGTCACGGGCATTCTCGAAGATGAATCCCGGTGAACGCTGCATGATATCTTCGCTGATGGTGGTGATGACGCCGCCCGACTCCGTGAGCAGCTTCATGCCCCGGTTATAACTCGCCACGAGGGTGCCTTCCGTGGTGGCCAGCGGCACATAGAAATCGCCTCGTGCATGCTCTCCATCGATTTTCAGCGGGCCTGCCAAGCCAATCGGCACCTGCGCACAACCGATGAAGTGTTCGATGTTGCCCCGGCACGAAGCGGGGTCGATGGCATGGCGGCCCACCGTATTCAGGGCAGCGCCGGTCTTGGACTCGGCAAAGCGCCGCCGCTCCCCGGCCATCAGGCCGGTGTAGTCATCCTCGGTGGAGCGTGGTATCTTGTCGCTCATCGTTTCCGTTTGGCGAATCCCGCCGCACCCAGCAGCGCGACAAGGGCCGCGATTCCGGCCATGCCCGAAGCGGGCAGGCCATTGGCTGGCAACACCTGCAGGAAAAAGCTTGGGGTGTAAAACACCGCCTTGCTCTGGTCCGTGACCGTGGCGCGATAGTATCCCTCGTCACCAGGTCCAACGGGATTGATCTCAAGGGTGTCCGCGTTCGCGCCCACGGGCAAGTTGTTCCGGGTCCAGCTAAACGATGGCGTTCCCTGAAGTCCGCCGTATTGAAGTTGCAGGGTCACGATGTCCCCTATCTCTGCCCAGACAGGCCCGGTAATGTAGGGTGGCACACTCAATTCAAAGTCGTCGCAACTGATGTAACCCGAAAGGTCGGAGAGGTCGCCAAGCCCAGAGGAACCGAGCCCCGAGGAGAGGCCCGCCACGCCATAGTCTGCCTGGAGGGTCAGATAGGAAATGCGGATGCGCCCGTCGAAGAACATCTCCACCTGCATGGTGTTGTTGTCATTCTGTCCCCATTCGCGGATGTTGAGATACGTGACCGCCAAGCGGTCCGCGAGCTGCGACAGACGGACACTGCCCCCGGCGGTTGGGTCGAGATCGGTGAACATCGCGGAAATGCGCGGCTCGCTGAAGTGTGCCGACAGGCTGGGGATGAAGTTGAAGTCACCCCCGTCGAAGGTGAGGTTGCCATTCGAGTTGATGAATACCTGGCTGTAGCTTTCCCCATGCAGCTTGACTGTCTGTCCTCCCGTGAGCGTATAGCTCTGGTAGTCATCGTCGTCGAGCGTGACCGAAAGGGAGCCCGATGTCGATGTGGGCAGGGCGCTCACAATCTCACTGCAAACCTGATAACCCGCCGCCGCGGCACTGGGATAAAAGGTCAACGAAAGGAAGCCGAGGTCGGAGGGCTCGTTGAACGCCTCGGTGAAGAAGTCGAAGAAGGCCAGCGTAGTGAAGTTGAAACATGCGCCGCTATTGTCGTCCTCGACCACGTTGTTCGCGCCATCACTGGCGGATACCCGAAAACGGTAGGTCGTTGCGGGATCGAGATCGGTGAGCAGCACCGAGTGCGTGGTGGTTCCATTGCCATTCACGAAACCGAGGGTGCTGCCGCAGGATACCCCGAATCGGACGAGCCCCGTGCAGGGCTCGCTGGTCTCGAAGGTAATCTCGGCAAGTTCGGACGCCACGAAGTCAACCGAAACATTCGAAATCGCCGGCGCCACACAGTCGAGTGTCGCCTCATCCGTCACGACTGCCGGCACGTTGGCGCCGTTGCTGGCGTCGCTATAGCTTGCAATGATCGTATTGGCTGGACTCACTTCCATGCTGCCGCTGCCCAGCGCGGGCAGGCCGGACTGGGTGCCGATGCTTCCCGTGAACTTTCCGGGCAGTTCTGCATCTTCGGTCAGCAGAATGTTTTCCGAGTCGCCCGCCGTGGTGCTGAGGCTCAGGAATGCCGTGCCCGCGCCGGAGAGATCGTCGTCCGTTAGGGTAACCTCGATGGTGTCCGCGCAGTTGTAAAGACCCCGGTCCAGCTTTACCCGGCCCTCGCCCGGCTCGCTGATCCAGCTCGACAACACCGCGTCGCTCCAGCAATGCATGCGTCCCATCTGCTGGTCCGAAAATTCGGTGTAGCAGCTGTCGGGCGCGTAGCCCATGTAGTTCTGGGTGTCGGTGTCGCCCCAAGCCGTGCTGCTGCACGCATCCGTACCACCGGGATCAGTGCAGAAGAAGTTCACCGGGGTGGGCGCGGTGTCGGCGCAGAAGTCGCCGCTGCGGTCCGCGTCAAAGCCGTTGGCCCGCTCATAGCAGGCGCTGCATGCCGGCACCTCGGTCACGCCATGATGGGTATGCCAAAGGCCAAGGCAATGCCCCACCTCGTGCACGAGGGTCAACTGTCCCGGCCCGAAAGCGCCATCATGCATGATGATGCCGCCCAGGTTGCCCAGTGCGACGGGATCCCAGGGGAAAGTTCCCACGCCAAGATAGCCGAACATGACGGTCACGACGTAGATGTTCAGTTTCTCGGCAGGGGATTCCGCATAGGTGTTCTTCATCGCGGCTTCGTCGCTGTCGTCGAAGTAGCGATACAGGCTGTCGTTGACGAAGTTGGCGGAATGGACAAACTGAATCTTCGACGGGGCAAAGGCCGCGTTCAGTTGGTCCACCTGAATCCCCACCTCGGCTTCGGTGGCCGCCGGGTCGCTCCCATCGGAATTGGCAAAAACATGGAATACCAACTCGATAGTCTTCACGGCCGTGGCCGGACCGGGTATCGCGGCGTCCCGGTTAAGCGGGTTGTCACACGTGCCCTCGAAACAGCTGGCGTCCTTGGGGCCACCGGGATTGCGCTCCAGAAATTTCTGGTGCGTGCGGCACCAATCCACGCCGATGGCGTCTAACGCGGACTTGGCGCTGCCCGCATCGCTCTTCGAAAGCGACAACGCCTCCTGTGACTTAGCTGCTCCGGGGTGCGGATGAGCGCTGGCCAGGGTGGCCGTGCACACAGCGAAAAGCAGTGTGGCCAATGCTGTAAGCCTGAAATGCACAACTAAGTACTCCCCGCGGATCCGCCCAACAACGGTCCGTGGTTCCCCAATGACGCGCGCCCTGCCATGTCGCGTGTCCCTGCTGCCTTCCGCACTATAAGTCAGGCATTGGTATTTTGCAATAGTCTTCGCGTGGACACATGCCGCGCCCCCCTTGCGCGTGGTATTGTGGAAGGAGTACGTACGCGAGGATCAACGCATGCATGCACCAGACAAACCCATCCGTACCGGAGCGGACTACGTGGAAAGCCTGCGCGGGCGCGGGCTCAACGTCTACTTCCTTGGCGAACGCATCGAGGAGCCGGTGGACCACCCGGTGATTCGCCCCTCCATCAATGCCGTTGCGGAAACCTACGACCTTGCCATCGAGCAGCCGGAACTTGCGACCGCGCTGTCACCGATCACGGGCGAGCGGGTCAACCGCTTTCTCCATGTCTGCGGCAGCGTCGAGGATGTGGTGGCCCAGAACCGAATGCAGCGCGAGCTGGGCCGGAGAACGGGCACCTGTTTCCAGCGCTGCGTGGGCATGGACGCCCTCAATTCCCTGCATTCCGTCACCTACGAGATGGACGAGCGTTATGGCACCGCCTACCACGAAAGGCTGAATGCCTTCATTGCCGAGGTGCAACGCCACAACCTGATCATTGGCGGCGCGATGACGGACCCCAAGGGTGACCGTTCGAAGGCGCCGCACGAGCAGGAAGACCCCGACCTCTTCATGCGGGTGGTCAAGCGGGACGACAAGGGCGTCACCCTGCGCGGGGCAAAGGCCCACCAGACTGGCTGCATCAACTC
>JBJOID010000209.1:0-5014 GCA_046047315.1 Candidatus Hydrogenedentota bacterium
GTCGTGGCAGCGGGCGCAGGATACGGTCATCCCGAGAAAGGCCTTCGAGAACACGTCGATTTGGTTGTCGATGCGGTCGTTCTGATCCTGGCGCACGTCCACTGGGGCGTGGGTGGCCTGATGCATGTACCAGAACCCTGTAGCCGCCAGCGACTCGTTAGCGCTGGTCTCGAGGTTGAAACGCGGTTCGGGGAGCAAGTCGCCCGCGATATGTTCCCGCAAGAGATCATCGTAGGGCAGGTCGCTGTTGAACGCGCGTATGACGTAGTCCCGATAACGCCACGCGTGCTCCACCGGATAGTCCTGCTCATGGCCGTAAGTTTCGGCGTATCGCGTGATGTCGAGCCAATGCCTTCCCCATCGTTCGCCGAAATCGGGAGAGGCGAGAAGCTCATCGACGAGGCGCTCATAGGCGTCCGGGCGCTCGTCTGCGAGGAAACGGGACACCGCCTCGGGCGTGGGAGGGAGGCCCGTCAGGGCGAAACTCAATCGACGGATCAGGGTGGCGGGGTCAGCTTCTGGGGCTGGCTCATAGCCAGCCGCCTCCAGCCGGGCCAAGACAAAGCGGTCGATATCGTGGCGCGGCCATGCTGTATTCGACACGGCGGGAGGCACCGGAGACTGAATGGGCTGCCATGCCCAGTGCTCATCGCGGCGCTTCTCCACGTCGAAAGTTTCAGCCGCCTCAACCCCTTCGGTTGGAACAGGCTCGTCCGGCCAGTGGGCGCCCTGCTCAATCCAAGTCTGCACAGCCTTAATCTGCTCGTCGCTCAACTTACCCTTGGGCGGCATCTGTAGGTCGACGTTAGTGTACGCCATGGCCTCGGCAATTCGGCTCGCGGTCGCGTCGCCCGGGATGATCGAGGGGCCGCTCTCGCCGCCAGTCAACAAGAACGAGAGGTGGTCAACGCGAAGTCCCGCTTTTTGCTTCTCAGGACCATGGCACGAGTAGCAATGCTCCGCAAGCACCGGCCGCACTTCGCGCTCAAAGAACTCCAGCGAGGACTCCGTGCCCATGGAAGCGCCTGCGCTTAATATCACCACACTGACGAGCGCCGTTTTCGCAAAGGTCACCGCATCGCTCTCCTGAATTCTGGCACGCTTCCGGCGCCCAAGACCGGACCGTGATTTCTATCGCCTCCTTAATATAATCCAAACATCCGCCGATACCAACCCTCGCTTGGGCGGGAAATCAGGTAAATGATGAAAAGTCCTGACAGTGGCAGCACCAGAAATGCAGGGATTGCCGCGATTCCCAGCATGGCCATGATGGCCAGCCGTGTGATGGCGGCGAGCAAGGGATGGGTCGCAATCAGACCCGCAAGTGGCGGGCTTGCCCGGTAATACAGATCGACCAAAGCGGTCCCCATAGGATTGGACAGCAGATAGCTGTCGCGCAGTCCGCGCAACAAGTCGAGGTCTGCAGCCAATGGCGTGCCGTAAGCGGCGGTGGCGATAAAGCAAGGACTCTCCGCGCCGCCCACGCCGCCGGGAACCAAGTTCAGCACCAGCAGCGCGAGGATGGAAAGCAACTCCACGATGATGCTTGGCGGAGCGCAAAATCCCAAGGGACAGAATTCATCTTCGTCCACGATATAGTATGGGGCGTAAACCCCTATGTTGACGAGACTTGCGGTGATCGTGCCGGCGGAGACATCCACGGATTGCGTCGCAACACTTTGCCATGCGCCCGTTCGTGAAGTGAGGCGCAGCACGTTGCTCAGGGGACCCAACTGCGCCGGGTGACGGGCAAGGGTGTGTTCCCGCAGCGGGTCAAGCTCGAGCCCCGAGATAAGCACCTCCACAGGGTTCGATGCCAGTCTGGTGGGGTTAATCTCCGAATAAGTGCTTCCTGCGTTCGTTGAGACCAACACAGAAACTGCGATGTACTGGACCTGACCACGCAGGCGTCCAGAGGGTTCGCGCGAAAACAGAGCAGCCTCTTCGGTTCCCACCAGTGAGGCAAGCGAGGGGGCGATGCGGGCCATGAGAATGGCCCTTTCGCCGGGCGCAACCATGGCGCGCTTGAATCGAAAACGGACGCTCTGTCCACTAATTTCCGGACTGGCCAGGGATACTTCGACGATTTCAGGTAAGGCTACTGAGTCATTCCCGGCAATCGTGGTCATCAAGGTGACAACGCGGTCTTCCTGTCCCGGCAGCGCGACGCTGGCGAGCCAGCGATCGCCGCTGTTTCCGAGGGTTGTAAACGGAGCGTCGGGGAGACCGTCGGGGGTGCCATCAGCGCTCGAGGTTGCCAGGATGGATACGGAAGCCTCGTCGCGGGCCAGCTGGGTCCCGTTGCTGTTTGGGGTGGCCTCGGCCAGGAATTGCAGGGAACTCCCGACGGCGGGAGGAAAGAAACTGTCCAGTCTCGCCTCATACGGAGTGCTGGTATCCGGAGCGCCGATGGGTTGCGCCAAGCCTCCCTGCACCACGGAAAAGCGGACGGATGCCGTGTCGTAGACGCAGTCGGTCGCCGCCAGAAGGGAGAGGCTCAATCCGGTTGCCCCGTCACTTTGATACCAGCGAGCACCGTCTGATGGCAGTAGAAGCTCGACCTGATTCAACAAGCATTGCTGCTTATCCGTGCCACTGGCGGGCTGCATGACGCTGACCACAGTAAGGAACAGAAGGGCGGCGAACGGAAGGCGGGGCAGCCCTTTTCGCAGGTTAGCCATCAAGGATTCCCTTAAAGCAATCGCCCGGCACTCTCAGGAGAAAGCGCCGGGCGAAACGCATCATTGCTTCTTGTTTCTCAGACAGGCAGCCCGATGGCCCGAAGGATGTCAAGCAGCACCGTGAAAAGCTGCACGTATGAGGTCAGCTGTCCAAGCACTTCCAAGATTACGGTAATGATGTTCATGGTCTTTCTCTCCCGTTTGGGGGCCAACCAAGGCCGCCCGACTGGCGTCTCCAGACACCGCCCGAGGTTGGGCACAGGCCCTTCCTGTTCGCGGGTGAGTATAGCGGCAATCCACGCGCAAGATCACCACCGCTGATCCGGGTCTCGTGTGCAGAACAATATCGCCGCAATTACGCCCGGAATCCATCCACAGAGCCAAAGCACCGTGGTCAACAAGAAGGCACCGCATCCCTTGTCGATAACCGCCAGAGGCGGCAAGAGGATGCAAACGACAGTTCTCAACAGGCTCATGTAGTTTCTCTCCTTCTTACACTTTCTAGTTCCGCGCTGCGGCCGGCCCCTACTTGCAATACCTCCACAATCTATCGTTGAGCGGCGATAGCCACCGATAGGTAGCAACGCGGAAAGGGCCGGAGCATAAGGCCTAAGCACTCGTCTATCCGGCACATCCTTCCAGCGTTCTCAAGCTTAACCGGTGCCAGCACGGCCAGAGCACATTGTTGGTAGCGGTAAAGAGGGTTACCCGAGAGCAGAAGCTAACCAACAGCCGTGCGACCCGCTGGTCGGGTTGGGCATTGTCGTATCTCAGTTGGGTTAAAACATGCATTGGACCTCTGACGCCGTCGAAGACCTTACGTGGCCATGATAGAGCTTGATTTTGAAGTTACGGGAAGTTCGACTTTGACACGTTTCGTCTCACGAATGGAAATGAGATTTTTTGGCCTTACATAAAGCAATTCCAGACGCGTAACGTCGGACCAACCCGTTGCCCCGATTCTCCTTGCTCATGCTGCTATACTTCCGCATCATGAAGCAGCCCTCTGTCTACGTCCTTGTGATCAATTGGAATGGCATGGAGCATGTGGACGCATGCTTTCGATCCCTCCTTGATTCCAGCTATCACAACGTTCGGTTCATACTCCTGGATAACGGAAGTAACGACGCTTCAGATACTTACGTCGAAGAGCAGTTCGGGTTTGACTCCCGTGTCAAGATTTGGCGATTAGGCGCAAACTTTGGTTGGGGAGGTGGCAACAATGCGGGACTTACGCGTGCCATTGAGGAGGGGGCGGACTACGTCCTGCTCTTGAACAACGATACGTGGACCGCGCCCGAAGCCCTTAAGGAATTGGTGCGGCTGGCGGAGGCCAACCCCAGCACAGGCGCTCTCGCCCCGAAGATGCTGTTATACGACAACCCCGGCATCATTAATTCCTTGGGGGTTGAGGTTAGTTACATCGGTTCGGCCTGGGATTCGGGTATTGGTGAACCGGATACTCCTGAGCGCCAGACATCTAAACCCGTCCCGGGCGTTTGTGGCGGGGCCATGTTTCTCCGGGTCTCAGCCTTGCGTGACGTAGGTATGCTCGATCCAAAGTTCGGCATCTACTACGACGACGTGGACCTCTGTTTCCGCATGTGGCAGGGAGGATACGCCTGCCTCTCTTGCCCAACGGCAGTCGTACACCACAAGTTCAGCGCCACCCTTGGAAAGGGGGGAAGGAAGAAGCGTGCCCTTGCGGAGCGTAATCGACTGCGCTTCCTCTTTCTCAACTTCCCTTTCCGCTATTTGGTGTGCTTTTTCCCCTATTTGATTCTGGCCGAACTGCGTATCGCGGGCAACGCGCTGAGGTCTGGGGAAAGGTGGGTCATCGGTATACAGTTTGCGGCCTGGTTGCACTTACTGAAGTCCACCGGAGAAATCATGGTGCTTCGCCGTCGGCGTATGAAGGCCGAGTATGTGGCACTCTTTCCCGAACTTATCACCCGCGAACGCATGTTTTGTCCAGAGATTTCCCTGCCTCGTTGAACAGGGCGCACCGCCTGTTTCTTGATGACAGGCAGGGGGAATTGCTACCTTCTGCGTCGGCCATGCGGACAATCCAGAGGCAAGATGTTCAAGCGCTTATTATTGGAACCACAGGGGCCACTCACCTACCTGCTGGCGCTCATGCTTATCGTCCTCATCGCCATTGGCGCTGGACTCTGGGTGGGCTGGACGAGCGTTGGCTTCAGCCGTGTGCCAGGAATTTCCGCGTCCACCACACCCACACGAGGTCAGCGGACGAAGGCAGAGGACGTGCCTCTTAATGAGCAGGCGCCTCCACTTTTCTTAATGGCGGATCCGCATACCCCCGATGAATGGTC
>JBJOID010000210.1:0-4393 GCA_046047315.1 Candidatus Hydrogenedentota bacterium
ACTTGGGTGGAAGGGTTGGGAGACTAGAGCATTCTCACCAAACGCTACGGCAAGACCTTCATCCAATCCCTGACCGACATGCCCCTAAGAGCCCTGCCCGCCGCAGAGATACCCGGGGGGAGATAGAGGAATTTCTGGGGCATGGGGCGGAGTAAAGCGCAACGCGGAGGCGGGGAGGGCATACATCGGTCGGTGCAATGGCAGGGGTGGAGGGTCTGTAACAACGAGGGATCGCTCTAGCTGGAGGTTTAATCCACTAGACCTGGAACTTGAACTGGCTGCGTTGTGAGTTAAGGTTCATAGGGTTCCAGCTCGGGCAAGACAAGCACTTAGAAAGTGTTTAACAAGGGAGTTGATGTATGAATACTATGCAGCGCTGGGTTCTTGTGACGGGGCTTGGGGCAATATCCTGCGCAAGCTTCTATCCACCTTGGGGTAGAACACATGCGGATTCGTCCCCTTGGGTTTTGAATACTGCAGGGTTTCATCCCATCTTTAGTGATCGTATTGGGGGCTCTATAGATGGAATTGATATTGTGACACTCGGAGTTCTCTACATCGCGATTTTTAGTGCCACAGCAGCTTGTTTTCTTGTTGCTGGAAGCTGGTCGTCATCAAGTTCGGAAAGAAAAAGCTGATGAACAATTTTCGATTTTGCATCGGCTTAGCAATGGCTTGTAACGCTGTCGTGCTTGGCTGTGTTCCTTCCGATAGGCCGAAAAGCGACCACGAGATCGAGTCGGAGAAGCGCATGAGTGCATTACGCAACTGGTCCAAGGAACGAAATGCTATCTACCTTGACGATTTGGATTTGAGCTTCGCGACAACTTTCGAGATGCAACTGGCTACAGACTTCCCAAACAAGAACCTAGTATTGGAGGTCCTAGTCATGGATGCGTGGTTGAATGATGGCAAGGGTTACATACTGGCTTCATCTCTCGAACTGGAGCTGCAGCAGGTGCTTCTTGAGTGTTCCGTCGATATTCTCTCAGAGTTGTGTAAGTCAGGTGAATGTCTATACGCTGACATTGCATGTCTTATCAGCCCAAACGCGATACAATTAAAGCCAGCTTATGTGGGGGAGTATTGGGCAGAATCTGATACTTGTGGTGTAATATCGGATGGATTTGACCAAATCCTTTCCGCGAAGTTGGTTGAAATTATTGATGTCGATGAACTTTCTCGACGCCAGTAGAGTCGCAAGGTATCTCCTCTAATCGCCAATCTCGTTGCGCCGGGGTTTCTGACCCCGCCACGGGCGTGACCGATAGGCCTCCTCTTGCTTCGTTTTGCGTGGCGACGGCTCCAACCCGACAGTGCCAATCCAACTGCGTGATCGGCACTTCGGTGTCTGCATCGTTGAAGGTCATGTAATACCGCGCCGAAGAAAATCGCCACTCCTCCGGGTACAAGACCAATCCCTTACGGAACGGATTCGCAGGGAGATAGTCAATCTTCTGTCGCCAAAAGGTCTCCGAATAGATCGCCATTTGGTGGCTTGCGGATTGCCAGAAGCGACGGGAGCGATCGGTCCCCGCCGCCTCTTTCAACGTGTTCCACTCGCGAGCAACGTCCTCCTTGGTCGCGCGCTTGCCAGACAAGCTCCTGCGTGGCGATTTCGCGCGCCAAACGGCGAGCGGTCCTGCGAGCATTAGAGCGAAGCCGGGGCTTCCAAGGCACGTGCGTTACCAAGCAGGAGCTATGGTAACGAGGAAAACGTCACCCCTCCGGGGCTAAGTGGCGCTGTCAAAGCGGCGCTATTTCTGTCCCCGCTGAGGCTGCACCGCGTTGACCTCGAGCTTGAGTGCGGCGAGGGAGAGGTTGAGGTCGGCAATGAAAAGCAGCAGGGACAGGATCAGCGAGAGCATGCACGCGATGAAGAGCGTCACCACCAATGCGACGACAGGCATGTGGAGCACAGTACCGACGAAGAGCACGATGATCATGACGGCGGCGAGGAGGGCGCTCAGCACCGCGAGCGTGATGGCGCCCCGCAGGATGGCGGCTCGCCGCAGCAGAATGTGAAGCTGGGCCGAGCCGTTCTCGCAGCGGCCCTGGGTCATCTCGCGAGCGCGGTCGATGATGCGCCCGAAGCGGTTGGTCATGGACAGGAGAATCAGGCCCACGCCCGACACCAGGATCATGGGTCCGATGGCGACCTGCAAGACGGGAATGACGTGTTCAAGCGGCATCACGGCGGCGCTCCAGAAGATGCGGCGTACCCTACGACACGGACGCGCGTCCCCCGGGTGGTGGCGCACCGGATGCTACTTTGCCTTGTAGCAGGACACCCGCGCAAACCTCTCGTCGTCCACGCGTGAGCTGGAAACTTCCGCAACGGCGTGGGAGGAACATCCCCCGTCATAAGGGGGGAAAGCCCCCGCATGACACCCCCTTCAAAGGGGGACACAAGACCGCGCTTCCTCTCATCTATGAAGAGATACGCAATGTCCCCCTTTGAAGGGGGTGGCAGACCCGAGGGTGCCGAGGGGCTGACGGGGGATGTTCTTTGAGTCTCCGCGCCGAGCCGGGGTTGCGGGCGGCGGCCCGTGGCCATGGCCTATACTTTGCCGCCGGTTGGCGCGGTGGCGGGGGCATTCGTTATAAGGAAGCGTGGCGCGTGCCCGGGCGCGCGGGGCGGGATGCACGAGGAACGCAAGCATGATGGGTGTATGGATCGCAATCATTGCGCTGGGCGGGCTGTTCTGCCTGGCGGGGCTGGTGGTGGGCTACCTGGGCCTGTTGTCCGGGCTGTTCCCCGAGAAGCTCCGCACCAAGGAGATCGGCACGGTGGTGACGGCGGATCTCTGGAAGCTGCGCATCTGCCGTTTCCGGCGCGGCCGCACCGAGGGCGAGCCGGTGTTGCTGGTGCATGGGCTGGGCACCAACCACCACAACTTCACCGAACCGGCAGGCGCCTGCCTGGTGGACTTCCTGGTGGAGCGGGGTTACGACTGCTGGGCGCTGGACCTGCGCGGCACGCGCTCCTCGCAGGCCCCCTTTGAACGCGACCCGATGGCGGTCCATCTGGATGACTTCCTTTTGCAGGACATTCCCGCCGCCATCGAGCACATCCGCCGCGCCACGGGTTACGGCAAGGTGCACTATGTGGGGCATTCGCTCGGCGGCATGATGCTCTACGCCTACATCCAGGAATTCGGCAGCGGCCGCATCGCCAGCGGCGCAACGCTGGGCGCGCCGATTGGTTTCGACGGCGTGCGTGCCAAGGCGGGGCTGGCGCTGCTGCCGGTGATCCAGCGGTATCCGCTGCTCTGCGCCGACCTGCTCAAGGGGCTGCTGCCGGTCATCGCGCCGCTGCGCGTGAACGTGGGCGTGTTCCCGCTGAACGCGCGCAACGTGCACCCCTCGCTCAAGGTGAGTGACTTCTACAACATGGTCGACATCCCCGTGCCGTCGGTGCTGGGCGAGATGGCGCACATGGTGGCGCGCAAGGCTTGGCGCATGAAGAAGGACACGCTCGACGTGAAGGCCGGGCTGGCCACGATGGATTTCCCGCTGCTCGTGGTTTGCGGCGCGCGCGACCCTTTTACGCCGCTGGACAAGATGCAGCGCTTCTTTGAGGACTTGCCGGGAAGCGACAAGCAGCTGCTGGTTTGCTCGAAGGAGCAGGGCTGCAAGGAGGACTACGGCCACTGCGATCTGGCCTTCGGTCTCGATGGCGGCAAGGCGGTCTTTCGTCCGATCGCGGACTGGTTCGCGGCGCACCCGATTCGCGAGCGCATCCCGCATTCCGCCGAGGACGGCGCCCACATCATGACCCCGCTCGACGGAGAGGTCCGCGCCGGCATGTTGTCGGGCGACCGCTACGCGAAGGCGCACCGCGAGAAACCGGTCGAGGCGCCTGTCGAGGAGGCTCCTCCCGAGGCGGTCTTCCCGGAGGAGACCTCGCCGATGCTGCGCGAACGTCAGGCCGCGCTGCAGGGTTTCGCGCTCAAGGTGGCCGGGGCGCGCGGCACGGCGGATTCGGATGCGGCCGCACCCGTGCCCGAAGTGAAGACCGTCGCGAAACCCAAGGCCGCGCTCGCCAAGAAGAAGGCTCCGGCGAAGAAGGCTGCCGCCAAGGCCAAGCCGGCCACCAAGGCAGCCACCCCGGCCAAGAGCGCCTCGAAGGCCACGCCCACGTCCACGAAGCCAGCACCCAAGCCTGCGGCCAAGCCTAAGCCCGCGTCGTCCAAGCCGACCGCAAAGCCTGCCGCCAAGGCGGCGCCCGCCGTGAAACCCAAGCCCGTGGCGAAGCCCAAGCCGGTGGCCAAACCCAAACCCGCAACCGCGAAAGCGGCGCCCGCCAAGCCAGCGTCCAAGTCGGCAGCCAAGCCCGCTCCGGTGAAGAAGGCCGTGGCGGCCAAGCCTGCGGTGAAGCCCAAGGCGGGCA
>JBJOID010000211.1:0-14177 GCA_046047315.1 Candidatus Hydrogenedentota bacterium
GCGGCGGGTCGAGTCGGAACGAATCACCATCACCACGCCATCCACCTGTTTGGCCAGCTTGAGGGCGTCGTGCGAGCGCAGCACCGGTCCAACGTTAACGACGATGTGCTTGTAGCGTCGGCGCAGCTGGGCAAGCAACTCGGTCATCTGGTCCGAACCCCAGAGATAGGTGGCCGATTCGCCGGCGCTGCCGCGACCCGCGACCGTGAGACGCGAGCCCGTGGGGAAGACGTCGTCCATGGAGGCCTGACCCAGCAGCACATCGGTCACGCCGGCTCCGGCTCCCTTGCCCCCGGCGGCGTCGCCGGCCAGGTCGATCAGCAGGGTGGCGCCCTCGGGGTCCGCGCTGTAGGCGTCGGCCACGGCGGCGGCGACCTGTGCGGCGCCCTCGCCCGGCACGGCGCTGGTCACTTCGAGCACGCTGGTCTGGCCGGGGCGCAAGGTCTCGAGGACAATCGCCAGACGCTCGGCCTCGCGCTTGTCCAGCTTCTCGCCGGAGCGGTTGAAGAACGAGGCCAACGGCGCGAGCTTGAGGTAGGCTTCCACATCCTCGGGGGTCTTGAGACCATGGTCGAGGTAGTCCAGGAAGAAGGCCAGCGCCAGCGCGCCAAAGATACCCACGACGATACCAATGGCAATGTTGGCCAGCTTGTTCGGATATACCGGATCGGTGGGAAGATCAGGGCTCGAAATAACCTTAATGTTCGATACGCTGTTCTTGGCCATGGCATCGGCCACCACGGCTTCTTCACGCTTGCCCCAATAGAAATCGTAATTCTGGGTCAGCAGGCCAACGTTCTTCTCGCGCTCGTCCAGTTCCGTCTTGGTGGCGTTAAGCTTCTGCAACTCGTCCAGCACACGGTCGCGCTTGCTCGCCGTCAACTGTTTCGTGGTGGCAATCGCCTCGATAAGGTCGGCCTGCGCTTTCGATACCTGCACCCGAAGTGACTGAAGGGTGGGGTGGTTTTCGCCCAGCGAGTTCTGCACGCGGTTGCGCTCCAGCAGCAGTTCCAAGAGGCGCAGCTGCATCTCACGGACCACGGTGCTGTCGGTCTCACTGGAAAGGGTGGAAATGACGGAGGAATCGATGTCGTCCGCATCCTCGCTGATCAGGTTCTCCGCCTCCTCCAACTGAGCGAGCACGCGAAGCGCATCGGTGTAGTTGGCCAGAAGCAGTGCGCGCTGGGTGTCCAGAAGCGAGATGTCATTCTTCTCGCGGAATGCCTGCAACTCCGCCTGTGCGGTGCGCAGTTTCTTGCCAGCGTCCTGCAAGAGCTCGTCGAAGTAACGCACGCTCTCGGGATTCGCAAAGGTGTTGATGTGGTGTTTCTTATGCTCCTCGAGCAGGACCGTAAGAATCTGCTGGGCCTTCTGCTTGTTGCCCATGCGGAGCGCCACGTCGATCACGTAGGAATCGCGAACCAGCTCGGTGATGAGGCGGCTGTCCAGTTCCTCGATGGCCAGCTGTTCGGGAGTACGCACCGAAATCAGGCCAACGAGTTCCAGCACATTCCGCGCCACCACGCTCGCCGAGCGCATGACCACGGCCACCGGGCCTGTGCCATAGGGGAAGGCGGGGTCCTCGTGCAACATCAGTTCGGGATGCAGCACCGTGGCACGCAGCACGTCCTCACTGTGCATCAACTCGATTTCCGAATTGACGTCCTCGATGCTCAACTGGGTCAGCATCATCGAGGAACTCGATGTCACGGTCGGGTCGGCCTGGGCGACCTCGCGTCCGCGCATGACCTTCACCTTGGAAACGGATTCATACGTGGGCGGCCAGACATAGCTGCCCACGATGACCACCGCCAGCACAATCGCGGGGAAGAACATCAACAGGCGCAGGTGCTTGAAGATAACCGTGAGGATATCCCGCAGGAAGAATTGGCGTTGGTCCATGGGTCTCGCTTCCTCTTATTGGTCCGCGCGCATGCGCCTGTCAGGCGCTGGCGTTTCCGTGTTCCGCTATCAGGCTCCGGTTAGGGGTTCAGCACATCCAGCACGCCCGTGGCACCGGTGTTGAAATTGATGCCGCGCGACTTCGTGTCGATCTTCTGCTCGTTCATGTAGTACTGCGCGTTCACGCCCATCGAATTGTCGAAGGGAACGAGGTTGTTGATGTACTGCTCGACGAACAGGTTCAGCGTCGCGATGTTCTTCTTCGGCACGTATACGATGTCGAAGGGGCGCAGCATCACGTCGTTTTCGGTGTGGCCCTGCGACAGCGCCACGCGCAGGTTGGTGTTGAACACCAGCGGCTTGCCGTTCGGGTTGCGGCGCACCACAATCACGTTGTTGCGGCGCGAGGTATCCTTGTAGCCCTGCGCCATGATGACCGCCTGCAGCGCGCTCGGCGCGCCCTCCAGCGGATACACGCCCGGGTTCTGCACTTCACCGCCCACGTAGACGCGACCACCCGTGGTTTTCAGCAGGTCGACGCTCGGCTCGACGGGGTTGTGGATGATGCCCTGACAGAGGGTCTCGAGGGTGTAGGAGAGTTCGTCGACGCTGTAACCCGCAGCCTGCACCTCGCCAATGCGGGGAATGGTGATCTTGCCGTCGGGGCGCACCTGAACGGGGCCGCCCATTTCCTTGAGGGCATTGGTGTCCACGGCCGGGAAGAGCACCAGCGACACCTTCGGACGGTTCCGAAGCACATCGGCGGCCTTCACCTCGATCACGTTCACCGCCTCGGCCACGGTCAATCCGGCGATGCGCATGTCTTCCTGAATTTCAGGAACCCGGATCGATCCATCCGGGCGCACAATCACGTCGCGGCTCATGTCGCCGTAGCGGTCGAGGTTCACGTAGTCCACGTTTACCGTGATGCGCGGCTCACCCTGAATGATGCCGGCTTCCACATAGGCGCGCTTGAGGTTGTCGCGGAATTCATGGGCCGTAAGTCCGCGTGCCTGCACGTCGCCCACTTCAGGCGCCGAAATCATGCCGTCGATACGGACCGTGCGGGTCACGTTCAGCTGCCAGTTGTCGAGGAAGGAGATGCCGATGAGGTCGCCCACTTCGAGGCGGTAGTCGCCTGGGTCGATGTCGCCCGCAAGGAAGCGCACTTCCATGCTGTCGCCCACCTCAATCTTGTAATCCCACGGGACTTCGTCCGCGCGAAGCGTGCGCATCCGGAAACCCAGATTGACCACGTCGCCCACCTGCACGTAGTACGGGCTGTCGATTCCGCTCAGGCGGTCGATCTCCTCGGGGGTGACGTTGCGATTCTTGCCGTTCTCACCCAGCAGAATGATGCCGTCGCCCGAGGCGCCCGTGGTGGCGCAACCCGGCGCCAGCAGGGCTGCCGGTGCCATCGCCACCGCGGCCAGCAGGGTGGCGGCGCGGCGCAGCCCGGCGCGCCAGGATGGTCTCGCGGCGGCGCTGGTCAATGCGGTCTCAGCGAGGGTCATTTCGCTCATGGTCCTTGTTCCTTCCACGTGCTTCCAATCAACCGCACCGGGCTGAGCCCTTGATGCGGCAAGCTGCCTGATCCTGTTTAGTCACGTCCCGCCCGCGCGGCAATTGCCGACTTGGGCTGCTCGCCCGTCAGCAATTCATAGGTCTCCAACGAGGCCTCATAAGCCGTCGTCGCGCGCGGCGCCTGACCCGCTATCGAGCGCACCGGCTGCCCAAGGGCTTCTTCTTTGCGACGCGGGTCGTTGTATTCCATAAACAACTGCTCACGGTAATCTCCCGCAGATTTCTGCTGGAAGACTTCATCCCGAAACGCGGCAGGGGGGATCTTGTTCGTCCGGTTGAGAATACTCACTCGGGAGTCGAAGAGCTTTTTCTGGTCGCCGAACTTCAATTCGCGCGTCTTGCCGTCGCTGGGGCGGCTGCTCAGGTCGGTGGCAAACAATGCGTTTAGCTGCTGCCCACTGGCCATCGTGCCAAAGCGCTCCAGGCGCAACGGCTTGGGTTTGTCGAGGAAGGGCTGCTGAATAGAATAACGGCCGATTTCACTGCGCAGCAGCGAAACCGGAATTCGGGCGGGCAGGCGCTGCGCCTCGTTCAGCGAGCGCATGGTCATGATCATCCCGTGGTAAATCGCTTCACGGTCCATCCCATGGGCACGGCGGTATATTTCCCAGAACTCCGCCTCAACCCGGTCGAGGGCCTCGCCCGCGTTGACTACGAATACACGGTTGTAATCCGGCGCCACTTCGACGCCTTGCACCATGATGCGATATTGGCCCCCCGGATTCTTCAGAAAGTTCGCCGGAGCGGGAATCACTACATCCGAACGGAGCCGGCAGAGGACGCGTTTCGTGTACTGCCGAATCTCGCCGCGCTTTTCATCTGGCGCCCCGGATTCTCCACGTTGCCAAGCCTCGCCCACCAGTTCCTCCAAGGAGGGATCGCGTGTGTTGACCTTGGGGCCGCCCGGGGCGCGGTCGATCTTGGTCACTTCTACGTCCACCCAACCGTCGTTCTCGGTGGCGTGTACGAGGAACTGATCCCGGAAGTAGTCGCCATACTTGCGAACGTCTCGCGGGTCCGTGCGGTAGTCAGAGGAAAAGAAACTCTTGCGCGAAATGTCCTCGGCACCCCGCGCCGGGGCGGGGGACAGGCAAAGGCTGGTAATTCCGGCGACGAGCGCCGAAGCCGCACAGACTCTCCGTGACAATACCAAGCGTTGTCCCCTTCCAAGGGTCACTTGTTACGCAGTTTTTACGGCGGAGTCACGTAGAGTATACCCCGCCCCGCAGCCATGATAGCGAATTCCACAGGTTGGTGCAAGCGTAAAGAAACGCAGCTAAGTCCAGCGTAATGAATAATTTCCAAGATGACCGTGGATTTTCCGGAGATTTCTAAAAGCGAAAAAAGTCTTGTCGATTTGCAATAAAGCCGCGAGTTAATTGTTGACAACCCGATCTTTCTTGTCGTTGCGCATCCACTCGATAGTCCTGCGGAGCCCTTCTTCCAAGCCGATAAAGGGCTCCCATCCGAGTAGTTTCCTTGCTCGGGTGCTGTCCACGCTCACCCGGTATATTTCACTTTTCTCTGGCCGCAGGCGTTCCGGATCGGTCACCAGCTTGAAGTCCACCTCCATCAATTCGCCGATGAGCGCGGCCAGTTCTCCCATGGAGATCACCCGCTCGGCCCCGAAGTGGACCACCTGCCCCAGCGCATCGTCGCAGGCCGCCGCCCGGAGAAAGCCTTCCACAATGTCGTCCACATAGGTGAAGGTACGCGTGGGGGAGAGATCGCCGAGCTTGAGCACGGGGCCCGCCAGCAGCTGTTCGATGATGGTCGGCATGATCAGGTAGCGCCCCATGCGCGGACCAAAGGCGTTGAACAGGCGGACCGTGGTGACGGGCAGGTTATAAGACAGCCAGTAGGTCTCGGCGACGTGGTCTCCGCCCAGCTTTCCTGCCGTGTAGGGATTGCATCCGTGCACGGGATGTTCCTCGGTAATGGGCTTGCCATCCTCCGCGTTGCCGTACACACCCGCCGTCGAGGTATGCACAAGGCGCTTCACCTGCGCAGCCTTCGCCGCCGCGCAAACGTGCAGCGTTCCCATCACATTCGTCTCGATGGTTTCCTCGGGGTGGGCATAGGAATAGGCGACGCTCGTCACCGCGCCGAGGTGGAACACATATTCCGAGTCCGCCACGAACGCGCTTACGAACCCGGCATCCCTCAGGTCGCCATCGTGCAGGGAGAGGCAATCATGCTTCAGACCGGCAAGGTGGCCCGGTTTGCCATGGGTCATCGCCCGCACCCGCGCTCCGTGGGCCAGCAGGCGTTCCGTCAGGTGACTCCCCACGAAGCCGCCCGCGCCCGTCACTGCAACGCGGGCGCCCTTCCAAAGATGCTCATGCATGGTGGACTTGTTCTCCCCCCGGCTTGGTCCAGCTGCCCACGATATAGGTGCAATAGCGGCGCAGCAGTGGAGAGCGATGTTGCGCCCACTCAAGCCGGCGCACGGTGCGCGCAAGCATGCCGCTAAATATAAAGAAGGTAAACATGCCCGGGAGGTAGGCGAAGTGGGAGGGAAGCAAGCCCGCTTCCGCCATCAGGGCGTCCAACTGTGCCCGGGTGTTGGCGAGGTAATAGGTCTTGAAGGTGTCTTCCTCGTGGCCGCCGAACATGCGGCCCTTGAGGATTTGCTTAACCCGGTGCGACATCATGCGGGAAATCACGGTGAACAGGCTGTGGGCATTGGGGGTGAGCAGGACCACGGCTCCGCCCGGACGCAATACGCGGCGAATCTCCGCGAAATCACTCGCCGGATGCTCGAGATGCTCCGCCACCCACTTGCACACCACCACATGGAAGGTGTCGTCGGGAAAGGGTAAATCGCCCATGGGCGCCATGACGCAGGCGTCATCCACCTGATTCGCGCGGAGGCCGAGGAGGTCCATGTCGGCACCCACGCAGTAGCGCGCTTTCCGCATGGAGGGCAGGTCGGGGTCACCCCGGCTGCATCCCACGTCCAGCAGCAGGCTGTCGGGGTGTACATGGCGGGCAATCTCCGCATCGTAGGGGCCGTTTACCTCGCGAATCCACAGCCCAATCAGCGCCACCTTGACGGGGCCGAGCTTGCGGCGCAGTTCCTCCACGTCGAGCGCAAGGCTCTTCTTGTCTGGCTTGGGATTCGTTGTCAAAGGCTATGCTTCCTTCGCTTTGCGGTGGGAGTATAGCGAAGCGGCCCCGTGACGCGCGCCTGTCGGTTCAGGGAGTCCCGAGGCAGAAACCGTCCTCGGTGCCCTGTTCGCAGGGGAAGTAGGCGCGCACGGTATATATCTGTATGCCGCGCAGCAGCTCACTCAAGGACAGGCGGAAGTCGCCCTCCTCCGGGAGGAAGTCGCAGCTGTGGGGTTCGCAGGCCGTGGAGCCCTGGCCGACCACATAGCCGTCGCCGCCGCAACTGAATATCCCGGCATTGTAAAGCTGGATGATGCCCAACAGTTCGCTCAGCGACACGTTGCCATTACTGTCTGCGTCCGCGCTGTGTCGTGCCAGCGGAGTCGTGATGGGGTCAAGTCGAATCGTAACGCCGAGGGTCGCCTGCGCCGCTACCGAGAAGACCACTTCCGCCGGAACGAAGCCCTCGGCCTCCGCCCGCGCCGTGTAGGTGCCATCGCCCAGTTGTGGGAACACGTATACGCCGTTCACGTTATTGGTGACTTCCGCCAGCGTGCCCACTAGCTGCACCGTGGCTGACCCCAAGGCCTTCTCGGTGGCGTTGTTCACCACGGTCACAAATACCGTGGTCAACACCGCACATCCTTTACAGTCTCCTTCGGGCTCGCCCTCGGGGGTGTCCAGAAAATACGTGTCGAACTGCAACGGATCGGTAAAGCTTAACGGGGTCGCCAGGGAGATGTAATTTTCGGCGTTGATGTTGATGACGTAGTCCCCGAAAGGCAGGCACTCGAACACGAATAGTTGCCCTGCCGGGTCGAAGGTGCTTGTGAAGCCTCCCTCCAGCAACACCTCGGCATTCGTAATCACGGAGAATTGCACCGGGTCAATCAGCTGCACCTTCAGCGTGCCCGTCGATTCGGCTTCCCCCTCCGGGCATTCCGGTTGCGTGGTCAGGCAGAGAGCCAGGTCCTTCGGGTTGTTGGTGTAGTTGAGGGTGTTGAAGTTGAAGACCAAGGATTTCGCATCCCCGAAGAGGCTGCTGCACCACGAGAACATGCAGTTTCCGTTGGGGTTTTGCACGTATACGCTGACGAAGCCTTCGCCATCGGGCAGGGTGACAGGTTCCGGCAGGGTCAGGTCGAAAACGTAAATGGGCAAGCCGAAGAGGGTGTATCCCGAGTCCGTGATGGTGGGGGGCGTGGTGAACTCGACCAGCTCCACTCCCGGGAAATTGACATTCCGGCTGGAAAAGCTGACCTCGTAGGTCAGGGATGAGGGGTCACATCCCGATGCTCCATTGAAGGCAAGGCCCCACCACCGGATGGCGGTAATCGGTTCCGTTACCCCGGTGATCAAGTCGTATTGCTGTGTGCGGCCGAATACCGTCCAGCTGCTCGTGTAGGTGGTGGCGAAGATCGAGGCATCGACCGTCTGGCTGTAGCTGGCGTCAAGCGGGCAGGAGAGCGGGGCGTCCTCGCCCGAAGGGGCTTCGCCAAAAACATAGCCGCCATCGAGGCAGACCTTGAAGTCCCCGTAGTATCCGGAGCCCGCTTCGCTGTCTCCGTTGTAGGTGCTGACCACCAGCCAATAGGTCTGGTTGTCCACCAGCGTCAGGCCGTAGTCTTCACTGAAGCCGCTCAACAGCGAGCCGGGGGTGTCGTCGCTGTAGGCCACGAGATTGCGCCATGGCGCTGCGGGGTCGAAAGATGCGCAGTAGATATAAAGTGTCGTGTCCGGCAAGGTGGTCGATTCGGCATCAAAGGAGACGGAAAGGGTGCCACCCTGATTGCCGTGGAAGGGAAAGGCGCGGTAGGGGCTTTGGTCGATGGAGGAATCGAAGGTGGACAAGTTGCAGGCGAGATTCGGCGCGCCGCTCGATTCAAACACCCGGTCCCAGCGGGGCGATTCGGCGTCGAAGGAACCGCTGACGGAATCGGTGCAACCTGGGGTGCCTTTTGCCTGCGCGTGCGCCGTGCCCGCGCAGACGATTCCGGCGGCAACCAAGCACCATGCCCATGCTGCATGTTGGATTCTCATGGACTTTTCATCCCCATGCGCAAGCGCGTCCCCTGTACTCCCCGTGGCCGTAGTGTATCCCTCCTCCCGCGAAATCACAATGGGGCTTGGCTGGCAAGTTGCAATTGCCGCCGCCGGGGCGGTAACGTCCGCCTACCCCATGGGCGAGTGGTGGAATCGGCATACACGGCAGACTTAAAATCTGCTGCCCGCGAGGGCTTGCGGGTTCAAGTCCCGCCTCGCCTACCACGCCCCGTCCGCCCCTTGGGAGTTGCGCACCGCATGAAGCTTCCGCCCCGTACCGGATTTCCCCCGTCGGTGCATCGACCATGAACCGGGTTCTTCGACGTGGCGCCGCCCTTCTCGGGCTCCTGGTCATTCTCTTGCTGATTGCGGCAAGCGCCGCGTACTTCCTGTTCACGGGTCCAACTGACCTTGGCGCCTATCCCGAGCCGGCCGACTCTCCCTACCTGCTGCCCTGGTCGGGAGGCGAGACCCGCTTCTGCATCCAAGGTAACCGGGCGGTGGTTAGCCATCGCGGATGGGAAACCTTTGCCTACGATTTCACCATGCCCGTGGGCACTCCCGTTCGCGCCGCGCGCGCGGGAGAAGTCGTTCAAGTGGTGCAGGAGCATGACGGCAACGGTTACCAATGGCCCAACAACCGGGTTGCCATCCGACACGAGGATGGGACCATTGGGCACTACCTCCACATCAAGCGGAATGGCAGCCGCGTGCAAGTGGGAGACCGGGTGGAGCAGGGGCAGGTGATTTGTGAGAGCGGCAACGTGGGCAACAGCATGCTGCCCCACCTGCACTTTCATGTGACCAATGCCGAGCGGAACGCCACCCTGCCCATCAGCTTCGCCGATGTGGATAGCGACCAAGGCGTGCCCCGCATGCTGCACCACTACACCTCGGGCAACAGCCGCGACTGAGGAAGTTCCGCTCGGGCGATTCTTAGCTTTCGTCCGCCGCGAACCAGCGCTCGCTGGCCAGGCAGATGCGCACCAGCATCAGCATCAGCGGCACCTCGATAAGCACCCCAACGACCGTGGCCAAGGCTGCGCCACTGGAGAGTCCGAACAACATGACGGCGGTGGCGATGGCGACCTCGAAGTGATTGGAGGCGCCGATAAGCGCGGTTGGCGCAGCGTCCGCGTAGCTCAGCCGGAGGAGTTTCGCAAGCAGTAATCCCAGCCCGAAAATCAGCAGCGTCTGCAGGGTCAAGGGAATGGCTATCCAAATTATGCTCAGCGGATTGGCGAGGATGGTTTCCCCTTTGAGGCTGAATAGCAACACCAGGGTGGCCAGGAGTGCGGCAATGGTGACTGGAGCGAGTAGCGGGACAAAGCGCCGCTGAAAGGTATCGAGCCCAAAGCGGCCAACAATCAACCGGCGTGAGGCGTATCCGGCGGCAAGGGGCAGGGCCACGTAGACCGCGATGGAGAGTGCAAGGGCTTGCCAGGGCACCGGCAGCCGGCCGACGCCCAGCAGGTATCCACCCAAGGCGCCGTATAGCGCGAGCATGGTGAGTGAGTTGACCGCCACCATGACGAGGGTATGCCCGGGACTGCCCTTCGATAGGTAGCCCCACACAAGCACCATGGCGGTGCAGGGGGCGATTCCGAGCAGGATGCAGCCGGCGATGTAGCTGCGCCACAGGGGGACTTCCAGCATCTTGACGCCATCGGCGAGCACCACGGTGCCTGCTCCATGGGCGGCGCCGACGGGCAAGTCGAGACCAAGCGGCATCTTGATGAGGTCGGTCGCTTCTTCGCCAATCAATCCTCGGAAAAGTCCCCCAAGGAAAAGCAGGGCGATGCCATACATGGTGAAGGGCTTGATGGCCCAGTTGATAAAGAGGGTGAGCCCCACGGGCTTAACGCTTCGGCCAGCGCGCAGCACCTCGGAAAAATCGATTTTCACCATGATGGGGTACATCATGAGGAAGAGGCAGATGGCGATGGGGATGGAAATGACTGGGGCGCCGTTCGCCTGTAGGGCCATGTTATCGAGGGACTTTGCAATGCCGGGGGCAAGGGCTCCCAGCAGAATGCCTCCCGCCATGCACAGGGCGACCCATAGGGTGAGGTACCGTTCGAAGAATCCCAGCCCTCCCCCGGGGGTGGAGGAGGGCGCGTTGTCACAGGTGGTCATGGTGCGTTCCGTTTCCGCTCAGCCACAGCATGCGGCGCCACAACAAGCCTCGGCAGGTTTGGCGGCGCTCACGTTCAAACTCACCACATAGTCGCTGGCCTTGTGGCCTTCGGGCAGCATCTCCAGCAGGCGCGCATAGAGCGGGTCATTGACCGATGTCATGGCATCGACATACTCCGCCTTGCGTGCAAGCACGATGTCCTGCAATCCAGCCTCACGCGCCATGCGCTCTGTGTCCTCGATGAGAACGGCACCCGCCACGCAGCCGATCAGAGCCTCGATGTTGTGCAGCAACTCGTCGGGCAGCGGACGCAACAGGGCGAGGTCGCTCACGGCCACGCGGCCGCCGGGCTTCAACACGCGCACGATTTCCCGCCAGACCTGCGGCTTGTCGGGTGAGAGGTTGATGACGCAGTTGGAGATGACCACGTCCACGCTCGCGTCTGGAAGCGGCAGGTGTTCGATCTCTCCCAGACGGAACTCGACGTTGTCCAGACCGGTGCGTTCACGATAGGTGATGGCATTCCGGCGGGCCTTGGAGAGCATCTCGGGGGTCATGTCCACGCCATAAACACGACCCTGCGGACCGACCTTTCTTCCGGCGATGAAGACGTCGAAGCCGCCGCCGCTGCCGAGGTCGAGGACGACTTCCCCCGGTTGCAGCGAGGCCAGCGCTGTTGGATTGCCGCAAGACAATCCCATGTTGGCGCCGTCTGGCAGGTGCGCCAGATCTTCGTGGGCATAGCCCACGGACTGCGCCAGCGCCGCCGCCGAGTCCGGGGCACTTGCCCCACAGCAGCTATGGGTTCCCGCACCGCAGCTTGCGCCGCTTTGCGCGATGGCCGCATATCCAGCGCGCACATTCTCTCGAACCTCATGGGCATTACGCATGGCTTGTCTCCTCAAGCGCCTCTGGGAGGCTCAGGACAAAGTCCCGTATCTCGTCGCGCACGCGGCGATACGGGGCCAGTTTTTCTTCTTCGGTCGCGGCTTGCAGGGCAAGCCGCGGAGGATCGTCGAAGGCATGGTGCAACACCTTCGCCTTGCCGGGGAAGACCGGGCAGGTCTCATGCGCGTGCCCGCACACGGTGACCACGTAGTCAAAGGGAACGTCGCGGAGGGATTCGAGGTGCTTGCTTGAATGCATGGAGATATCGACGCCCGCCTCGCTCATCACCCGCACGGCATAGGGGTTCATGCCGTGGGTCTCGATGCCGGCGGAATAGACTTCAAGCTGGTCGCCTTTGAGTGCCTTTGCCCAACCCTCGGCCATCTGGCTCCGGCAGGAATTTCCGGTGCAAAGAAAGAGGAGTTTCGGTTTTTTAGTTTGCATCGCAACACGGTTCCTTCAGGGGAGCACAGCACGCCGTTGCCTCCTGTTCTACCAGCGCCAGTCCGGTTTGGCCCTTACAGCAATCTTCCACGAGGAACGCCAATAGGTCTCGCATGTGATCATATTCAACGGTATAAATCATGTTACGGCTGTTTCTTTTTCTTTTAAGAAGTCCCGCCTGCACCAGAAGATTCAGATGGAAGGAGAGTGTGGGTGCTGGCACACCCAGCGATTCGGCCAAAGCCCCTGCCGTCATCCCTTCGGGACCGGCCTTTACGAGTGAGCGATAGGCGGTGAGGCGGGTTTCCTGGGCAAGCGCTGAGAAGGCGGTTATGGCATCTAATATTTTCATGATACTGGAATTATAAAATTCTTGCGGCTACTTGTCAAGTGAGTGCGGACAGTAATGCGGCGATGTCGCTTTGGCAACGGCTGAAAAGTTCGCGTATCTCTCGACATGCACAGGCCGCGCCTTGCATGACGGGGTATGTCGGGCTTCGCGCCGACGGCGTGGGTGGAGCGCTATTCAGCTGGCAGGGGTGGGGGATGCGACAGTAGCTGGGGGTAGCTGGTCAAGCGGGATGCGGCGAATGCGCAGGCGGTTGAGTCCACCGAGTTGCTTGTCCCCGGCGCAATAAGCCAGCACGAGGTGGTCGTCGATGAAGTCGATGGCCGTGTAGCAATACCAGCCATCGGGGTCGGTCTCAAGGTTCCTGGGGTTGGGCCAGGTGAGTCCATTATCACTGGAAAGCGCGATGGTGAGCGGGGTGCGCTTCGAGCTGGGGCGCCTTCCCAAGGCTTGGTGATCATTCCAGACCATCAGCAGTTGGTCGCTGCCGGGGATTCGCTTGAAGGACGCGGGGGACACGGGGGAGCGGATATCCGTCAACTCCGGGCTGCTCCAGGTGTCGCCGCCATCGCTGGACCAAGACCGCATCTGGCAACCTTGATCGGTGCGGCACAACATCATGAGGCGACGGTCGGCGAGTTCCACGACGCCGGGCTCTTGAAGTCCGCTGGTTGATTCGAGTGGCGCTTCAAGCACGGTGGCGGAAGGACGCCATGTGCCCCCATGGTCGTCGCTCAGGTAACAGAGGGCCTCGGCCCTGCGGCGGAACTCTTCGCCGGGAAGGGAATGTCGGGCCGCCGGTGCGACGAGCCGTCCGGATGCCAACTGGATGACACGGTCGTTGTTCACCACGAAGTAGCCCAGCTCGGCCATACACAGGATGGGCTCGGACCAAGTTCGCGCCTCATCGCTTGAGTAGCGCAGATAGAGCCGGCAGTCGGCGTCGGAGTTCTTGCGCAGATAAAAGAGGGCGATGCGGTCGTCCTTAAGGCGCAGCAGGGACACGGACATGGTGTTCTGTCCGCCTTCATTGGCGAGGATGAGGGTGTCCTCGGCGTCCCAGGTTTGGCCGCCGTCGTCGGAATAGCGTCCCGCGAGGTGCGCCGTGCCCTCGTCGGACGCGCTACCGGTGAAGTGGGTGTAGACCAGCAGGAGGCGTCCATCGCGCAGGGTGATGAAGGCTCCCTCGGAATTCCGCGGATTGGCCGGGCCGGGGGGCAAGTCGAGGGTTATGGTTCCCGGTTCCGCCGATGCCGTGGCGGAGAACAAAAGTAGTATCGAGGCGATACGGAGGGTCAATCGAATGCGGCTCATTCCCGTTCCCATTTCAATTCCCAGGAGTCTTTGGTCTGCCTCTGCCATTCACGAATCTGCGACTGCATGCGGGCAAGCGTCTCCGCGTGCGCGGGATCGGAAGCCAGGTTGACCACTTCATGCGGGTCGGATTCCAGATCATAGAGTTCGAATTCGGGTCGATGAAGCAGCGCGAGGGTGTCGCGTTGCCCATAGCGCTTCACTTCGTTTTCGAGTACAGCCTGCCAGGTTGAGGATTCATACAGGTCGGAAGCGAAGGGGAAAGGAAGCTCGTGAGCGATGTTCCAGATTAGCTTGAAACGCCGCTCGCGCAGGACCCGCATGGGGTAGTACATGGTGATTTCATGCAGCTGGTGGGACATGAAGACATGGTCCCAACCAGATGGGCTGCTTTCGGAAAGAATA
>JBJOID010000212.1:0-7268 GCA_046047315.1 Candidatus Hydrogenedentota bacterium
GATTCAGGATGCCCGCAACCTGGACAACGCCATGGCCGAGCTGACCCTCATCACCGGCCAGAAGGCGGTCCAGTGCGTGGCGCGCAAGTCCATCTCGAACTTCAAACTGCGCCAGGGCCACAAGATCGGCTGCAAGGTCACCCTTCGCGGCGACCGGATGTACGAGTTCATGGAGCGCCTCTTCAGCACCGCCATGCCGCGCATCTCCGACTTCCGCGGCGTGTCGGCCAAGGCCTTCGATAAGCAGAACAACTACACGCTCGGGCTCAAGGATCAGGCGATCTTCCCCGAGATTGACATGGACAAGGTCAGCCGCCTGCGCGGCATGAATGTAACCTTCACGATCCGCAATGCCCGGACGGCTGACGAGGCGCGCGAGCTCCTCCGCCTGTTCGGCATGCCGTTCGTAAAGTAATCGGGAGACTACCGTGGCCAAGAAGAGCATGCTCGCCAAGAACCAGGAACGCAAGGAACTGGTCGTCAAGTACAAGGAGCGCCGTGACGCCCTGCTGAAGATCATCAAGGATCCGGCGGCCGACATGGACCAGAAGCTCGAAGCCTACGCCAAGCTGGCGAAGATGCCGCGCAACGCCTCGCCGGTGCGCGTGCGCAATCGCTGCGAAGTGACGGGCCGCCCGCGCGGGTTCCTGCGTAAGTTCAAGATGTCGCGCGTCTCCTTCCGGGACTTGGCCCTCGATGCCAAGATCCCCGGCGTGACGAAGTCGAGCTGGTAAAGAGAGGAAGCAACCTGAAATGTCCATGAACGATCCCATCGCGGATTTGTTGACCCGGCTGCGCAACGCCGCGCGCGCGGGCCATGCCACCGCCGACATCCCCGCCTCGAACGTGAAGATCGAGGTTTGCCGCGTGCTCAAGGAAGAAGGCTTCATCGAGGACTACGTGGTCTCCCCCGAGCCCCGTCCCGGCCTGATTCGCGTCACGCTCAAGTACACTGGCGCTCGCGTGTCCGTTATCCAGGGCATCCGCCGCGTCAGCAAGCCAAGCCTGCGGGTCTACGTGTCGCACAGCGACATCCGTCCCGTGCGCACCGGCCTCGGTATCTCGATTCTCACGACGTCGCGCGGCGTGATGACGGGCAAGCACGCCCGTAAGGAACGCATCGGCGGCGAGGTGCTCTGCGAAGTTTGGTAACGACGGGCGCGAAGCCCTGGCGGGCCCCCGCGACTGGGCAGCCCGGAAAGGAACAGAACGGTGTCACGCGTAGGAAATTCTCCCATAGCGATTCCCTCCGGGGTCAAGGTGGATATCAACGGCCTTAACCTCAAGGTGACCGGCCCCAAGGGCGCGCTCGAACTGACGCTCCGCCCCGAGGTGAACCTCGAGCTGGCCGATGGCCAGCTGGTGGTGAAGCGCCCGAACGAGGAACAGCAGACCCGTGCTTACCATGGCATGACGCGCGCCCTCATCAACAACATGGTCAAGGGCGTCACCGAGGGCTTCACCCGCACGCTCGAGATTCAGGGCGTGGGCTGGCGCTGCAACATGCAGGGCAACGCCCTCAACATCCAGGTGGGCTACAGCCACCCCGTGGTGGTGGAGCCCCCGGCCGGTATCACCTATGCTGTCGAGGGCACCAACGTCATCAACGTGACGGGCATCGACCTGCAGGCCGTGGGCCAGGCAGCCGCGGACATTCGCGCCATCCGCAAGCCTGAGCCGTACAAGGGCAAGGGCATCCGCTATCGCGGAGAGCGTGTGCGCCGCAAGGAAGGCAAGGCGGGCGGTAAGAAGAAGAAGTAATTTCCCCGCCACCAATCGGCGGACGATGGAGAAAGAACGATGGCAAAGACGAAAGCAGAAACCGTGTTGCTGCAGCGCCGCCGGCGCCGCGTGCGGAAGTCCGTCAGCGGAACCACCGCCCGGCCCCGCCTCGCGGTGACCCGCACCCTGAACCACATTTACGCCCAGGTCATCGACGACACGCGTGGGGTCACCCTCTGCGCGGCCTCATCGGTCGCCCTGAAGATCGATGGCGGCAATATCGAGGCAGCCAAGGCCGTTGGCAAGGCCCTCGGCGAAGCCGCCACTGGAAAGAACATCAGCGCCGTGGCCTTCGACCGCGGCGGCCGCCTCTACCATGGCCGCGTCAAGGCCCTCGCCGAAGCCGCCCGCGAAGCGGGTCTGCAATTCTAGGAGAACTCATTTGAGCACCGAGCGCACCAAACGCGAATCCCGCGGCGACAAGAAGCCCCGCGAGAACGAGCAGGAATTCATCGAGCATGTGGTCAAGATTTACCGCGTGTCGAAGGTGATTAAGGGCGGCCGCAAGTTCAGCTTCAGCGCCATCGTGGTCGTGGGCGACGGCAATGGCCGCGTCGGCGCCGCCATGGGAAAGGCCTCTGAAGTGCCGGACGCAATCCGCAAGGCGATCGAGCGTGCCAAGCGCAGCATGATCCGCGTGCCCGTCGTCAACACCTCGGTGCCCCATGAAGTCACCGGCCGCTCGGATGCCGCATACGTGCTCCTCAAGCCGGCCTCCCTGGGTACCGGCGTCGTGGCGGGCGGTCCCGTCCGCGCCGTGGTCGAGGCCGCCGGCTACCACAACCTCCTTACCAAGTCCCTCGGTTCCAACAGCGCCACCAACGTGGTATGGGCCACCCTCAATGCCCTGCGCCAGTTGCAGACCGTGGAACAGATTGCCGCACAGCGCGGCCGCGAAGTGGCGGAAGTCCTCTAAGCTACGGCTTGGATGCGATAAGAAAGAGAGATTCCAATGGAACTACACGATCTCCAGCATGCTGAAGGCGCGGTGCGCAACGAGAAGCGCATTGGCCGCGGCCCCGGCTCCGGCACGGGCAAGACCAGCGGCAAGGGGCACAAGGGCCAAAAGGCCCGCAGCGGACACGTCTACAAGGCGCAGTTCGAAGGCGGCCAGATGCCCTTGTTCCGTCGCTTCCCCAAGCGCGGCTTCCATCACACCAAGCGCCACCCCGTTGCCATCATCAACGTCGAAATGCTGGACAAGCATTTTGAATCCGGCGCCGAGGTCACCGCACAGGCTCTCGTTGACCTGCACATTGTGCATGCCAAGTCCGGCGGCGTGAAGGTGCTGGGCAAGGGTGAGATTACCAAGTCCCTCAAGCTCAAGGTGCAGGCCATCAGCCCCGGCGCCCAGAGCAAGATTGAAGCCGCAGGCGGCAGCGTCGAGATCATCGCGCTCGGCGGAAACGCCGAAGCCCCCAAGGAGTAACCTGTGTCCGAGCCGATTCAGGCGCTCAAAAACGCCTTTAAGATTCCCGAGCTGAAGAGCCGAATTATCTTCACGCTCGGCATGCTCGCCGTGTACCGCCTCGGTTGCCACGTGCCCACACCGGGTGTGGACGGCGCCGCGCTGGCCAACCAGCTCAGCGGCTCGGGCGGAGGCTTCCTCGGCTTCTATGACATCTTCACCGGCGGCGCCTTCACCAACGCCACTGTCATGGCGCTGGGCATCATGCCCTACATCACCGCCTCCATCATCATCTCCCTGCTTGTCCCCGTCATCCCCGCCCTCGAGGCGCTCCAAAAGTCGGGACAGGAGGGGCAGAAGAAGATCACCGAATGGACACGCTACGGCACCATTATTCTTTGCCTGGTGCAATCCATCGGAATTGCCGTGTTCCTGCAGCGCCAGGGCACCGAGATCGTGCCCAACCCGGGCATCGGCTTCATCCTGCTTTGCGTGATTTCCTTCACCACAGGCACCGCCTTCATCATGTGGGTGGGCGAGCAAATCACCGAACACGGCATCGGCAATGGCATGTCGCTGATCATCTTCACCAGCATCATCTCGCAGATGCCCACCGCTGTCATCAACATGTTCCGCATGATTAGCAATGATCAGCTGGATCCCATCCGCGCCATCATCCTGATTTTCCTGATGGTCGTGGTGGTCGCCGGCGCCATCGTCGTCACCACCGGTCAGCGCCGCATCCCCGTGCAGTATCCCCGTTCGGTGGGCCGCCAACGCGTGGCCGGCGGAACCCGCACCTACCTGCCCCTCCGTGTGAACCAGGCCGGTGTGATTCCCATCATCTTCGCCAGCTCCATCCTGATGCTGCCGGGAATGATCGGCCAGGCCGTCACCATCGAGTGGGTCGCCAATATCATCAACGCCATCTCCGACCCGAGCACCATCACGCACTCGCTTCTCTATGCCGTGCTGATCATGTTCTTTGCCTTCTTCTACACCGCCATCACCTTCAATCCCGTCGAGATGGCCGATAACATGAAGAAGTACGGCGGTGTGGTCATCGGCGTGCGCCCTGGAAAGGCCACCGCCGATTACTTGAATAAAGTCATGACACGCGTTACACTGGCTGGCTCAGTGTTCTTGGTGGCCGTCGCGCTGCTGCCCACCATCGTGTACGTCGTCCTCGACGTGCAGGATTGGATGATTGTGCAGTTCTTCGGTGGTACCACGCTGCTGATCTTGGTCGGCGTCGCTCTCGACACGATCAAACAGGTTGAACAGCACTTGATCATGCGCCACTACGACGGCTTCTCCGGCAAGGGAGCGGGCCGCGTGCGTGCGCGCAGGGGGATGTAGAGTAACGCGTGGCCGTGGATATGGTAATATTGGGCCCTCCCGGAGCGGGCAAAGGGACGCAGTCCCAGCGGATTTCCGCCGCCCTCGGACTGGCCCACGTGTCCACGGGTGAAATGTTCCGTCAGCAGAGTGCTGAGGATACCGATCTTGGCAGGGAAGTAAAAACCCTGCTGGACCGGGGGCAGCTTGCGCCGGACGACTTGGCGTGCCGGACCGTTAAAGAGCGGATCCGCAAGCGCGATTGCGCCGCGGGTTGTGTTTTCGACGGCTTCCCGCGTTCTGAGTCGCAGGCGGTGGCGCTGGATGAGATACTGGGTGAAGTTGGCCGTAGCCTAATGATGGCCATCAACATCGAAGTGCCGGATGACGAAGTCGTCTCCCGGCTCACCGCCCGGCGGATGTGTCCGCTGTGCGGCAAGATATACAACGAACGGTTTAATCCGCCCCGGCGCCCCGGCCTCTGCGACAATCCAGAGTGCGAGGACCAGGCCCTGGTACAGCGTGATGACGACCGGGAAGAAGTGATACGTGAACGCCTGCGGGTGTACCACCGGAATGATGAACCCATCATCCAGTACTACGCCGCGCAGGACAAGTTGCGCGTGGTGAAGGCATGCAGCCTCTCCGCGGATGGCGTATTTGAGAAAATTGAATCGCTCCTGAGTTCAACCGACCCGGCCCTCGTGCCATGATATCGATTCGCTCCGAACGCGAAGTCGATATCTTGCGCGAGGCTAACCAGATCGTCGTCAAAGTGCACGAGTATCTGGCGGACTTGATCGAGCCCGGCATCACCACGCGCGAGCTCGACAATACCGCTGCCCGGCTCATTCGCGAGATGGGCGCCACGTCGGCCTTTAAGGGATACCATGGCTTCCCGGCCACCACCTGCATTTCGGTGGACGAGGTCGTTGTCCATGGCATTCCCGGCGACCGTCGCCTCAAGGAAGGCGAGATCGTCAGCATCGACGTGGGCGTGGCCTACCGTGGCTACTACGGCGACGCGGCGGTTTCGCATGCCTGTGGCGAGGTGGATGCCCAGCGGCAACGTCTGCTTGAGTTGACGGATTTTTCCCTCGCGGAAGCCGTGCGCGCCGCCAAGGTCGACAACTTCGTGCAGGACATTGCCCTCGCTGTCGAGCGCGTTTGCCGCCCCGCCGGCCTCGGCATTGTCGAGGACTTCGTTGGCCATGGCATCGGCGATCAGATGCACTTGGAACCGCAGGTGCCCAACTTCAACACGGGCAAACGCGGGCCAAGGTTGAGGGAAGGAATGATACTCGCAATCGAGCCCATGATTAACGCGGGCACGAAGAAGGTGCGCGTCTTGAAGGACGGCTGGACAGCGGTCACTGCCGACGGCAAGCCCAGCGCCCACTTCGAGCACAGCATCGTGGTGCGTCCTGGAGGAGGAGAAATCCTCTCCGCTTCGCAGAAGCTGGCGTGGGGGATTCGCGAGGGTGTGGGAGCGGCAAGGTAGTTACTAGGAAGTGTGGCAGCGCCGCAAGCGGCGCGCTGAATATAGTTGGTGGACAAGGTTAACAGACCAGTCAAATGGGGCGAAGGCCCCGGGAGTTCAATCTCATGGCACGTATAGTGGGCATAGACCTTCCGCGCGACAAGCGCGTGGAAGTCGCGCTGACCTACATCTACGGCATCGGGCCGGCCACCGCGAGCAAGGTGCTCGCCCAAACCGGCATCAGCCCCGACCTGCGCGTGAAGAACCTGACCGACGAGCAGATCAACGTGCTCACCTCCGTCATCCTTGAGACCTGCAAGGTCGAGGGCGATCTGCGCCGCGAGGTCAGTTCCAACATCCGCCGTCTCATGGAAATCAACTGCTACCGAGGCCAGCGCCACAAGCGCTCGCTCCCGGTCAATGGCCAGCGCACGCGCACCAATGCCCGCACCCGCAAGGGCCCGCGCCGCACCGCCGTTAAGAGCAAGAAGTAATACCCCGGCAATCCGCCCATTCCCGTAGGAGGAAGATTTCGTGGCCAAGGAAAAGCGCAAGGTCGTCAAGAAGAAGAAGCAGCTCACCAGCACCTCGGGCGTCGCCCATGTGCAGGCCAGCTTCAACAACACCATCATCTCCATCACCGACTCCCAGGGCAACGTGATCTCCTGGTCCAGCGCGGGCCAGGTGGGCTTCGCCGGTTCCCGCAAGAGCACCGCCTTCGCCGCCCAGCTCGCCGCTGAGCAGGCCGCCAAGAAGGCGCTCGACATCGGCCTGAAGGAAGTGCGCGTGCTGGTCTCCGGCCCGGGTGCGGGGCGTGAATCCGCCATCCGCGCCGTCCAGGCCGCCGGCCTCGCCGTCACCCTCATCAAGGACACGACCCCCATCCCGCACAACGGATGCCGGGCCCGCAAGCGCCGCCGCGTCTGAGGCGCAACCCCGGCCCCGTCCCCAACCGCAAGCGAGAGGAATCGCCCGATGATAGCTACCACCCTGGAAATTCCGCGCTTCATCAAAGTTGATGAAGGCGCGACCGAACGATTCGCCAAGATCAGCGTCGAGCCCTTCGAGCGCGGCTACGGCACCACCATTGGCAATTCCCTCCGCCGTGTGCTGCTGTCCTCGCTGCAGGGCGCGGCCGTCACCGCCATCCGTGTCGAGGGCATCAACCACGAATTCTCCGCCATCCCCGGCGTCGTGGAAGACCTCACCGATGTCGTGCTCAACCTCAAGAAGTGCGAGCTTCGCCTCAATCAGGAAGAA
>JBJOID010000213.1:0-20111 GCA_046047315.1 Candidatus Hydrogenedentota bacterium
ATAACGGGGAAAATGAGCGCGACCAGCATCACGTACTCTCCGGTGCGAATCGCTTCGCCCGGCACGATCACCCCGGCGGGCGCGCTGATGAGGGACCAGATGGTGCCGAAGGCCAGCATGAAATACGCCGCCCGTCCCGCGTTCGACTCAATCCGTCCCCCGCTCCATTCCGTCTTCCAGGTCCAAGGCTCCTCGGGATGGGCCTGCTTAAGGTTGCTCTCGCGTGACATTTTCTTCACGCCGGACAGGGTGGCGATCAGCAAGCCAAAGCCCACCGAGCCGAAAATGCAGGCGAAAAGCATGAGGAACAGAATCATCGCGAGCCGCAGTTCGCGGAACAAGATGGCTCGCTCGGGGTTGGATGGGTCCACATAGCAGCGGTACTCTTGGCCCGTGCCGAGGTAGGGAGCCAGCTCTGCGTAGCGGTCGTGATGCCAGTCACCCAGGTTGTCGCTGCCCCCAATGAGGCTCACCCAGTCGCTCCGGTAAGTGCGACCATCGCGCTGATAGCTGAATTCCGCCTCCAACCGGTACGTGCTGCCACCGTCGCTGTCATAACTCTCCACCACCTCCGCGCGTTCTATCGTCGCCGGAGTCTCCTCCCAGCCCTGAATCTGGGCGTACTGATAAAAAATATAGCCAAGATAGCCGAGGCATCCGAGGCCCACCGCCGCAAAGGGCAGTGAGAACAGCACCATGCATCCGCCGCCAGCCAGTGTCTTGCGCTTATCCTTGGACATTCGTAATTCCCCGTTTCCCATCGTCGCACCATGCTACCAGAGCCCCGAGGGCGTTGGTAGGCTTGCGGGTCCGCTGGTCAGGCTGGCACAATACCCACTGTCCCGGCGAATGTTTGAGGCAGCCGGGGCGTTTCCGGCCCTGTAGACCCAATCCGGCGGCATCGAGACGGCATTTCCGCGCAACCCGGTGGAGCTTTTCGCATGATATTCCATGACGACGATGATGATGACAAGAAGGCCGACGAGGGCGCCAAGCTTGAAGGCCTGATGCACAAGCTCATGAAGACCCGCTCGGTGCTGGTGACCGGGACCGTGAATCAGGAGCTGGCTGAAAAGGTGATGGCGCAGTTGCTCGCGCTGGACGCCGACTCGACCGACCCCATCACGGTGTTCATTTCCTCACCGGGCGGCCATGTGGATTCGGGCTTCGCCATCTTTGACACCATGCGCTTCCTGAATTCCCCGGTGCGCACGGTGGGCGCGGGCTGGGTGGCGAGCATCGCCGTGCCGATTTTCTTTGGCGCGCCCAAGGAAAACCGGTACAGCCTGCCCAATACGCGCTTCCTGTTGCACCAGCCCAGCGGCGGTGCGGGCGGTCAGGCAGCCGATATTCGTATCCAGGCGCAGGAAATCCTGAAGATTCGCGAGAAGATCAACCACTTGATCTCCCGGGAAACCGGCAAGCCGGTGGACCAGGTGGCCAAGGACAGCGACCGCGATTTCTGGATGAGCGCCGAGGAAGCCCTCGAATACGGCTTGGTCAGCAAGATCATCACGGAGAAGCGCGAGCTCGCTCCCTGAGATGAAAGCCGAGATCCTGATGATCGGCACCGAGCTGTTGCTCGGGCAAATCGTGGACACGAACGCGGCATTCCTTGCGCAGACGCTGGCCGAAAACGGTATTCACATCTACCAGAAAACCACGGTGGGCGATAACCGCGAGCGGATTGTGGCGGCGCTTAGGGCGGCGCTTGGGCGTGCCGATGTGGTGCTTTGCAGCGGAGGACTCGGCCCGACCGAGGACGACATCACCCGCGAGTGTGTGGCCGAGGTTTTCGGCGTGGGCATGGCCTTCCGGGAGAAGCTCTACGAAAGCGTGCTGGAGCGTTTCCGGAACATCAGGGTCAACATCACCGAGAACAACAAACGCCAGGCCACCCTGCCGGAAGGGGCCGAGGCCATCGAAAACCCACGAGGCACCGCGCCTGGCGTGTTGATGGATGGCCATCTTGGGGTGGTCATCTGCATGCCGGGAGTGCCCCATGAGCTTCAGGGCATGATGCGCGAATCCGTGATTCCGTGGCTGCGCGACCGCTTTGGCCTGTCAGGCGTGTTGCACTATCGCTCCCTGAAGGTCTGTGGCGTGGGCGAGTCGCGCATTGACAGCCTGATCGGTGACCTCATCACGAATTCGACAAACCCCACGGTGGGACTGCTGGCCAACCCGGAGGCCAACCGGATCCGCATCGCCGCCCACGCGGATACACTCGAAGAAGCAATCCGCTTGATCGACGCCATGGAGCAGCGGGTGCTCGAGCGGCTGCCCGGTCTCGTGATGGGGCATGATCAAGACACCATCGAGTCGGTGCTGGACCGGCTGCTGATGGAAAAGGGCTGGAAAATCCGGCTGGTGGAGCAGAGCACGGGCGGAATGATTGCCCAGAGGTTGCTTGCTGCCGGCGCCCAGAGCTTTGCCGGAGGCGTCGTGTTGCCTCCGCAGCCCCCGCTGGAGGGCGAAAATTTGTTGGACAAAGCGCTTGCCATGGCCCGGGAAAATCTGGTAGGCTCCGGCCTGTTAAGCGCACTGAGCGTGGTGCATGACCCGGTGCAGGGCCGGTCCATCGCCTCGTTCGTCTCGCCGGAAGGCGAGTCATCCTGGGAAATTGGAGATTACGCAAAAGCCCAGCGAAACCAATTGCGGGCGGCCGTCTACTGCTTGGAGCGAATCCGTAGGATTTTGCTCGGTATCGAGGCAGAAGCCTAGCCGCCCCTCCACAGCCCGCGCCGTATCTCACCCGAAGGCCCATCGCCTTCCGTCCTTCTAAATGCAGTATCCAAGAAGGCAGGGGAATTTAAGAGAGCTTTTGCTCTCCCCCACGAGATGACGGGCGGCCAACTGCAAGGAGCAAATGCATGTTGGAAGTCTTGGTGTTGATGCTGCTTTCGCAGCAACCGGTGATGCCCTCGATAGAAGGCATGGCCTCGTACTACACGGTAGCCAGCAGCAGCGCGGTTACCGCCTCCGGTGAGCGGCTATGGGACCACGAATACACCTGCGCCGCAAACTTCGGGGAATTCGGCGACCGGGTTCTGGTGGTCGCCCAGAATGGCAGAACGGTCATCTGCCGCATTAACGACCGGGGCCCTTTCACCAAGGGCAGGATCATCGACCTCTCCGAAGCCGCCATGCGCGAGCTCGACCCCGGACTACGAAGCGGTGTAATTCGCGTGAAGGTCTTCAAGCTCGGCGAGGGCGCCCAGCCCAGGATTGAATCTTTCCGCTGACCTTTCGCTAGTTTAGCTCGTTATTGCATTTCTTGCATTTAATTAGTTCCTTCGATTAGGCTCTGTCGATGGGGAAGCCTGACCTTGGGGGTCTGGCAAGTCGGCAGAGTCTGCGGCTTTTCATCGCGAGGGGAGCGATGGTCCCGTTAGGCGCGGGGTCGTGATGTTGAAATCCTATTCAACACAAAAACTCCTGATTGTCATCGGCGAGCATGAGTTCGATCAGTATGATCTGAGGGAACTCCTCACTGCGGACCGGGACTGTGAGGTCGTCTTCTGCCTCTCCGAGGGCGAGGTCACGGTGGCCACATCGCATCGCCGGGCCGATGCTTTCCTAATCTGCGCTGGGTGGCAGCCCGAGCGGCTAGCGGCGCTGCTTCGCCAATTCGAACCCGGCGATGGTGAGCGCTTCCCCGTATACCTCTTTGGCCGGGCCACCGACACAGCCTTGGAGAACGACGGCCGCTTCGAGATTCACCGGCTTACGGGCACCCTGCCCGACCGGGAACTGCTGGAAGACTTGTGCCGACGCCGCTCCGGCCCACCCGCCGAAGTGGACCAGGCGTCGAATTCCTATCCCCTGCCTCCGGCACCCGCGACGGACCTGCATTCGCTGACCCGTTTTCTGGGTGGCATTGCCCATGACTTCAACAACCTGCTTGCGGCCATCATGGGCGAGGTTCAATTGGCACATAGCCGTGCCCCGGACGATCTTGTGCGGGGGCATCTGACGCGTGCGAACGATGCCTGCGCGAGGATGGCGGTTGAAATTCGGAAGCTGCTGGTCTTTCAGGAGAGCGCAGCCGAGCGGCGCGGGATGGTGGATTGCGCATCCCTCGTGCGCGATGCAAGGGGCTTTATTCCGGACTTGCTGGGAACCGAGATCGAACTGGAAACCATTGAAAGCGCAGAGCCGCTCTGGGTGGAGGGCACCGTGAGCGGATTGCGGCAGATTGTGCACAACCTTGCCGCCTACGCCTGCGCCCAGGTTACCTCGATTCGGAGCATGCGGATATCCGCGCGACGCGCATCAAGCGGGGAAGTTGCCTCGTCTGGTGGTGGCAACGCCACCCACAGGGGCGATTGCGCCGTGATCGAGATACTGGTTCGAAGCGGCTCAGAGGGAAACGGCAACGCTGCTCGGGCCTTCGAACCGGTTTTCTCCCGTCCGGGGCGGGATGCCGGCGTGGGCCTCGCGATCGCGTGGCGGCTGGTCGAGGATTTTGGAGGCTCGGTCAGTCTGATGCCCGAGCGCTCCGGTGCCGCCGCGTTCCGGGTGATGCTGCCGCTCGCCTTCCCCACGCCCGATGCCGGAGACGCCCGCCTCGATCGTCTGCGCGGCGCCGAGACTCTGCTGGTAATGAGCGGTGATCGCGCGGGAGTGGAATCCTTGTTGCGCGGGGTTCGCGAGCTCGGATACGAAACGGTGCTCGTGCCGTCGATCGACGCGCTGGACGACATCCTTGCCCGTCAGTTGGCCGTTCCGGCATGCATTCTACTTGACACCGTGTGCGGCGGATACGATCCCGCCGAGGCGCATGCACTGCTTCGAGCGCGCGCCCCGCGAACGCCGATGCTGCTGGCCTCGCCCGACATGAGCCAGCTGGCCCGGCCGCCCTTTGCCAACGACGGGCTGGCCTGCATGGTGCACAAGCCGCTGGACATCAAGGAAGTGCTCAGCACCATGCGTGCCCTGCTAGCGACGAGCGCATTCGAGACTGCCGATTTCGCGATTCCAAGGAGCTAGCGCGGTTGCAGGCGAAAGCCGAAATTCTCTACGAGAACTGATGCAGCGCCATCCGGGAACCCGAGCGAGACAGTGTAAGGGTAGAACATGCCGTCGGGCAGTTTTCGATAGGTGACCTTGCCCTCCACGGGATTTTCGCCGAGGGGGGCCGTGAATCGCATGGACTCCGGTTGAAAGCCCAGCGGCGCAAGCGTGAGCTCGACGGAATCCCCCGGCATGACGAATCCTTCCCCCCGAACGGTGACACGCCCGGAGGTCTGGGCGTCCACGATATTCTCCGGCTGGAGCAGGCGCTCCATGGTCCCGGGCTGCGGCAGCGTATAGGCGCGCGCGAGGGCCGCGGCCGTCACCGCCCGATCATAGTCCTCGTCGCCGGGAGGCAGGGCCTCGGTCGTGCGCTCGATTCCTCGCGCCATCTCCAGCCGCCGGGTCACTTCCGTCACCTGCACGTCGCCGTTGACGTCCGATGCGGCACGATAAAGCAGATGAATCGTATAGGCTCCGGGCATTCTGTACCGTGCGCGAATGCTCCAGGCCAGCCCCCGCAACTGTCGGCTGTTCTCGCGGTACTTCTCCTGCCAGCCCGCCAACTGCTCCTCCGCCGCCAAGGCCGCATCCACGGCAGAGTCCATACCCTCGCCCTCTGGGGACTCCGGTGCGGGCAGGTCCACCCGCCCGAGCGAATGAAAGGCCTCAGCTGGCGGCACTTGCCCACCGCTCATACATCCCGCCAGCGCGGCGGCGATGAGTATGCAGGAAAGTACGCTCAGGCGGAGCATCGTTGCAGTATCTCCAGGATTTCCTTAACCGCCGCGTCGAGTCCGATGAACAGGGCGCGGGCGATGATGTCGTGCCCGATGTTCACCTCGTGAAGGCCGGGCAAGAGCGCGACCGGTTCCAGATTGCGCACACTCAAGCCATGCCCCGCGTTGAAGGTCATCCCGAGTTGGCAGGCCAGTGCCCCGGATTCTCGGAGCCGCTGGAGTTCAAGACCGCGCGCTTCCCCGCAGGCATTGGCGTAGCATCCTGTGTGAAGTTCCACCATGTCCGCGCCGGCGGCTTTACTCGCTTCCACCTGTCGTTGATCCGCGTCGATGAACATGCTCACCAGTACGCCGTGATCCCGCATTCCCGCCACCAGTTCGGTGAGCTCCGGCACACGAGCGGCCACATCCAGTCCACCCTCCGTGGTGATCTCCTCGCGGTTCTCGGGTACGAGGCACACACAGTGGGGACGGATGCGGTGGGCAAGCGCAATCATTTCAGGCACGGCAGCCATTTCAAAATTCATGCGAACGCGAAGGGATTTCGAGAGTTCCTCGATATCGTGATCCTGGATGTGCCGCCGGTCCTGCCGCAAATGCACGGTGATTTGATGCGCTCCTGCGTCTTCGGCCACCCGCGCGGCTTCCACCACGCTGGGATGCTCTTCACGCCTAGCCTGCCGGAGCGTGGCCACGTGATCGATATTCACGCCCAGTTCAATCAATTCGACTCCTCCCATTGCCCGAAGAACTTGCCGTTACCGGAAGCATGCGCACCGGCATTGACGTTGCGAGCGGAGAATCATAGCGAATTCTCGCTGCGCTACGACTTCAGTCCCCGGTTTCCGATTCCTTGTCGCCGGGCTCCATCGCCCAGTCATCGGATTCCCGCTTGCTCCGGGGCCAGAACCGCGCCAGCACCAGACCAAACGCGCCGCCGACGAAGAGAAGAATGCCGAGAATTCGCTCCGGAGTGAAGGGGACCGCCCGCACGGTCAGCATCCAACCGGACTCGTCTCCCGGTATCGAAGCAGCCCGCGATACCCGCCACGCTCCGAGCCTTCGAGACGCCTCGGGAGGCAGTGAGAATTCGAGCCGCTCGGCTTTGTTCTGCCACTGCGCGGTCAAGTGCAGTACCGCCTCGGGCGTCTCGCGTTGTCTCCGGTAGACCACGAGCGCACGGTCGATGCGCTCCGGTTTGCCTTCGCGCAGGCGCCAACGACGGCCGTCTTCCGACTCGACGAGCGCCTGCCGGGGTGGTTCGCCACCCTCCAGCACCGGCAACCCGTAGGCCATTATCTGCGCAATCCGCAGGGTAATGTCACCGTGCAGCTGGAGTGGCGCGTGCAACGCCAGATCCTCGCGCTCCCACTTGGAGTCCGCCCGATGCCACACGGCGTCCACCTGGTCATCCCGGCTGGCCACCAGTAGTACGGCTTGGTCCGCGGCAGCGGGATGAAAGAATCGCGCCCGCGTCTCTGTTGCTGTCTCGTTGGCAGGAACCCGCTCGATTCGGACTTTTCCAGATTCCTCGACTCGAAGATGCAACACGCGCGCAATGCCGTCGTCATCACGCTCCACCCGCTCAACGGTCCAAAGGCTGCCATCGGAACACTCGGTGCCCGCGCCGGACGCGAGCTGGTTGATGCGAATGTGCGAGTCGCCATCCCGCACGGTCCACCATGCGGTGTCCTCGAGGGAGGCGGGAAGATCGGGCGGCACCTCGATGCCTTCGGACCAGTGCAACATCAGCGCGAGGTCAGAACGAGGGAAAACCCATCGCCCCGCTTCCAAGAGAACCTGCTGCTCGGAGTCTGGCGAGTCTAACTCAACGGCGGCCGAGCGGGCTCCACCCCGATCGGGAACAAGGCCCCGCCATTCCCCTAAGCCGAGCACCCGGAGGCTTGGCCCGGATGGCAACGCTACGGTGGCGCCCTGTTCTATATCCCACGTGCCGCCCTGGGCGGTGCGCGATTCGATAACATCGCGCGGCGGGAACTCGTGCAATACCTCGACACGCGAGAGCCCAAGGCTGAAAGGCAGCGTCTGCGCCGAGAAATCCTGATTAGCGGAGAGCCGCCGCGCGGTGGCGGGAATATCGAAGGGGTGCAATTCGGCGGGCAAAGCAAGGCGTACGGCGAAGGGCCCCTGCCCGGAGGCCGGTGCGAAAGCCAGGCGTTCGCTCTTCCCTTCCTCCAGGCGGAGGAAGGCGTCAAAGCGCGTAAGGCTCACATAGACCCAGAGCATAAAGCAGAACAGCCCGGCCAGATAGCCGCAATACAATGCGAGTCTCGCGATTCCCCGGGATGCCATGTGGCCAGTATGTCACGCCGGACGCGGGGCATGCACGGGAAGGGCAAGCTACTTCGCGACAATGGGCTCCACGGGTTGCGCGGGCGCTTCCTCGCTGCCACCGGGCAATGCCTCCGCCATGCTGTTAGCCAGGCTGTAGAGCACAGGCACGACAACGAGGGTGAGGATGGTGGCGAAACTGAGGCCAAAGATGACCGCGATGGCCATAGGGCCCCAGTACTGGCTGGACTCTCCCCCGACAACCCAGCCCCAGGTGCGGAAATCAAAGCTGACGCCCATGGCCATGGGGATGAGACCGAGAATGGTGGTGACGGCGGTGAGCATGACCGGGCGGAACCGCGTGGCCCCCGCTTCTATGATCGCCTGCTGCGCAGAGATCCCCTCGCCGCGGCGCTGGTTGATGAAGTCGAGCAGCACGATGGCGTTGTTCACCACCACACCGGCAAGGCTGATGCAGCCAATGCTGGTCATGAGGATGCTGAAGCGCATGTCGAAAAGCCACAGCCCCAGAAACACGCCGGCGAGTGACAGGATGACCGAGGACATGATGATGAGCGGCTGGATAACAGAGTTGAACTGGGTGATGAGGATGAGTGCGATGAGGAAGAGTGCCACGACGTAGGCGCGGGAGAGGAACTCCTGCGACTCTTCGGCGTCCTCGTTCTCGCCGGTATAGGAAATGGTATAGCCGGGCGGCAGACGGAAATCCGCGAGCGCAGCCTCGACGTCCTTGAGGACCTCTGCGCCGCTGCGGTTGACCACCTCGGCAGAGACGGTGACGACGCGCTTGCGATCGATGCGGCGGATGAAGCCAATGCCCGCCCCTTGTTCCAAACGCGCCACGGCGGAGAAGGGCACCGCCTGACCGTTGAGATTGACCAGCGTCATGGACTCTATGTTGGAAAGATCCTTCCGGAATTCTTCGGGAAAGCGCACGGTGACATCGTATTCCTCGTCACCCTCGCGATAGTCCCCCGCCTTACGGCCATTGATGGCGGCCTGCACGGTCTGGCCGATGAATTGCGTGTTCAGGCCGAGGGCAAGCGCCTGCTGGCGATCGACGATGACATTCACCTCGGGCTTGCCTTGATCGAAATCATCGCGCACATCGACCGTGTCCACCACGGTGGCGACGATCGCGGCCATCTCCGCTGCAAGCTCGGTAAGGGTCTCATAGTCGGGACCGGCGATTTCCACGTTGATTGGCGGGCCGGTGTCGGGGCCGTCCTGCTCTTCCTCGACCCGAATCTCGGCGCCGGTCATGTCGGTGAAGCGCGTGCGCAATTGCTCCAGCACCTTGCTGGGGAGCGTCTTCACCTCGGAAAGCTTGGGGAACTCAAGGGCTACGCGGCCGATGTTGCTTTCGCCACGGTCGCCGCTCATGGCGTTGAAACCACCTTCGGAGCCCACGCTGGTGAGCACGAACTTGGTTTCGCCATTCTCCTGAAGCCCGGCGACGCGCTTCTCGATCTCCAGCAATATGCCATCAGTCACTTCAAGGTTTTGGCCCTGCGGGCCATCCACGTTGATATGCACCCCGCTCGGCTCGGTCGTTGGCTCGAACTCCACTTCCGCCCCGGAGATATAGATAGTCGATATCACGACCAGCAGCGTTGCGGACATGATCACGGTGACGGCGCGCCAGCGAAGGGCCACCTTCAGCAGGGCGATGTAGAGTCCAATGACCGGGTGCGAATGAAAGTCGCTGGCTTCGTGATAACGCTTGCTGCGAAGCATGAACTTTCCAGCGAGTGCGGGATTCACGATCAACCCCACAAACAGCGATCCGAAGAGGGAGAGCGTGAGGGTCTGAGGCAGATACTTCATGAACTCGCCCCAGATGCCGGGCCAGAAGAACATGGGCGCGAAGGCCGCCACCGTGGTGATGGTGGACGAGATGAGTGGCCATGCCACTTCGGATGCGCCGCGCTTGGCCGCCTCGACGCGGGTAAGTCCCGCCTGATAATGGCGATACATGTTCTCCACGATCACGATGCCGTTGTCGACGAGCATGCCGAGCGCGAGGATGAGGCTGAAGAGGACGACCATGTTGAGGGTGGTGCCGATGACTTCGAGGCCGATGAAGGTGATGAGCATGCTGACGGGGATGGCTGCCGCGACAAGCAGGGCATTCACGAATCCAAGGAACATGAAGATGACGATCAGCACGAGGATGAGACCGCTGAGGATGCTGTTCTCCAGCTCGGCGACCATGTCTCGAATCTCTTCGGACTGGTCGTTGGTGATGTGCAGTTCTGTGCCGGGCAGGAGGTGTTGGTCCGCCTCGGCCACCAGCGCGCGCACCTTGTCGCTGATGTCGATGATGCTTTCCCCCGAACGCTTCGAGATGGAAAGCGTGACAGCGTCAATGCCGTTCAGGCGCGACTTGGTCTCGACGTCCTTGAAGTCGTCGCGAATCACGGCAATGTCGCGCATGTAGACCGCGCCCTCGGGCGATATCTTGACCACGAGGTCTTCGATTTCCCGGGCCGATGTGAATTCTCCCGGTACGCGCACCAGATACTTCGCGTCGCCCAGGTCCACCGAGCCGGCCGGGGTGTTGATGTTCTCCACCTGCGCAAGCTGCACGAGGTCAGCCATGGAGACACCGTATTCACTGGCACGCACGGGGTCAACGATGATTTGGATCTCACGTTCGACGCCGCCGATGACGTCCACCTCGAGCACACCGCGAATGCTCTCGATCTCGTCCTCCAAGTCCTCGGCCAGCTGGGTGAGCACGGGCGGCCCAACGTCGCCGGTGAGCGAGAGGTACATGATGGGAAACTCGGAGAAGTTGATCTCCTCTATGGTCGGCTCTTCAGCGGCATCGGGGAGATCGTTCTTTGCCTGGTCCACCTTGTCGCGCACTTTTTGCAGTGCGGTATCGATGTCGATGGTGGGCTCGAACTCGAGATCAATGCTCGATATCCCCTCGGCACTGTAGGAACTCATGGTGCGCAGATCCTTGATCCCCGCAAGCTCGCGCTCGATGGGGATGGTGACCAGCGACTCGATGTCCGTGGGCGAGACGCCCTCATAGGTGGTGGTGATGATGACGCGGGGAATGATGATCTCGGGGTATTTTTCCCGGGGCATTCCGAAGTAACTTGCGAGACCCGCGACAGTGATGAGCAGCAGCATCACATAGGTTGTGGTCCTGCGGTCTACGGCGACGTCGGTGAGCTTCATGGCGCGGGCCGGTCAGTTGGATTCGGGACGGTCTTGCACCGCCACGGGAGCGCCCTCGCGCAGGTCGCGCTGGCCGGATACTATAAGCCGCTCCCCCGCCGTGAGACCGGAAAGCACGTGCACCATATCGCCGCTGATCTTACCGGGAATAATCTTGCGCAGGTGGGCGAAGCCGTCCTGTTCGAGCACGACGAAGTATTGATTCTCCATGGGACGGATGGCGAAGAGCGGCACGACGATGGCGTCCTCGTGCACCTTCCGCACCATGGCGGCCCGCGCAGTCATGCCGGGGCGCAGCTTGCCTTCCGGATTCGGCAACTCCACCTCGACGGGATAGGTGCGGGTGGCGAGGTCGGCGGATGGCTGGATGCGGAAAATCGTGCCGGTGAAGTCCTCCCCGGGAAAGGCATCGAAACGAACCTCGACGGAGTCCCCCACCTTGAACTGGGGAATGTCGCGTTCCGGCACGGGAATGACGGCGTTCAGCCGGTCCGTCTGCACCAGTGCGCACAGGGACGTACCGAAGTCCACGTATTCCCCGGTCTCCTTGAGCAACTCATCCACGACGCCATCGATGGGCGCGCGAACCTCGCTACGGGAGTAACGGGTTTCGGTGGCGCGCAAGGCGGCCAGCGCGACACGCTCCTCGGCGCGCGCCTGATCCAGCGCCTGCGGAGGGGCCACACCGCTCTTGGCCAACCCCTCCACGCGTCGCAGTTCCTCCTGCGCCAGCTTATGCCGCGCTTTCGCCTGGGCGTTGTCCGAGTCGATGGAGATCGTATCGATCTCGAAGAGCAAATCGCCCTTCTTTACCGAGTCGCCAATCTCGACGTGCTGCTTAAGAATATTGCCCGCGCCCTCGGCGCCCACCTGGATTTCCTCCCAAGCCAGCGCCTGCCCCGTGAGGTGAAGCATATCCTCGAAGGGTGCCGCCTCCAGAGTAATGACATGCACATTGGTGCGTGGTGCTTCGGGCTTGGTTTCAGGCGGCCGGTTTTTGGCTTCAACCGCCGGGATGACCGCGAAGAAATAGACGAGCACGCCGCCAACGCCAAGCGTGACGAGGCAGAGCGCAAGACTGATGGCGAACCGTTTCATGATTGGATTCTCGGTGGGCGCGCGCCATGCAGGCGCTGGCCGGTACTGGTTGCGATACTACTGCAGCGGGGCATGCGCACCCGCAACGGGATTTAAAATGAATACGGGCTGACCAGCGCCGTGTCCGGCTGGTCCGTATACTTCGCTCCCGAGAAGAACAAGTCCACCAACCCATCCGCCAATTCATCCGTGAGGCGCGTCTCGGGACGGTTCGTCTTCGCCATCACGTGCATGTCCATAATGCCAAGAAACACCAGGCCGAGGCTTTGCGCGTCGCCGCCAGATACCTCGTTGTTTTCGATGCCTTCCTGCATGATGTCCTCAATGTGCTTAAACCGCTTTCGCGCCAGCGCCTGCCGGTCGAGCGACGGACCCTGCTGCGGAGGCGAGAAGAACACCTGAAGTATCAACCGCACGGCCTCTGGATTGTCTTCAGCCAGTTGAAATGCAATACGGATTATAGACTTCAGGCGATCGCGGCAGGAGTCGTGGTCGTACTTGGCCCGCTCGATCTGGCCCACCAGCTCCGAGAACTTCTCTTCGACAAGGCGCGTGAAGAGGTCTTCCTTATTCTCGAAGTAATAATAAAGCACGGGGCGCGTAACCCCTGCGCCCTCAATAATCTCGCGGATGCTGGTGCCCTCGTATCCCTTCTCAGAGAAGAGCGTCAACGCGCTTTCCAGAAGCTTCGTTTCCGCTTCGTTCGCCGAGGAGGTCTCTGGCGAAATCCCACCCATGCCATCCTCCATCTTACCTAACGGTCGTTATAAGCCGTTGGCATTCTAATAGATAGGGAGCAGTTTTGCAACCACCACTCCCGCGACGCAAATCGGATGGCGCTTCACATCGAGATGCTTTACACTTTAGGCGCTCGGCCGCGAAACCATCGGGCCACGGGCGAGTCCAAGCCACGCAACCAGCTGGCTTGTCCAGATATTGACAGAATTTCCAAGCCCTTCAGGAGACGGAAGTTGAAGCGAATCACGAAGATAGCCCTATGGAGCGGCGGCACCTTGCTGGCCTTGTGGGTGGTGCTGGGTGCGGTGGTCGCCTATCTGGTGGTGATGCCGAAGTCGCGCAGTTTTGACGACATAGCCGAGTTTGAAGGACGCCCGGTGGAGGCCGTGACCTTTGAGGCTCGGGACGGCATTCAGGTCTCGGGATGGTATGTGCCTCTGGAGAGTAAGCGGGCGATGGTGTACGCGCACGGCATCGGCAGCGATCGCCGCCAGCATCAGTCGAACATGAAGTTCTACTTGGATCGCGGCTTTGCCGCGTTGAGCATCGATTTACGGGGACACGGCAAGTCGGAGCCGGATACGGTGACGATGGGCTGGTTTGAGCGCAACGACGTGTTGGGGGCCGTGGACTTCCTGAAGAGCAAGGGGTATGAGGACATCGGTCTCAACGGGATTTCACTCGGGGCGGCAACGATCATCTATGCCTTCCAGGACAAACCCGACGTGGACTTCACGATTCTGGAATCGCCCTACGAGACGATCGACAGCGCGCTGGACAACCGCCTGCGCATGGTGGGCGCGCCTGTTTGGATCGCCTATTCCTTCCGGAAGTTCTCCCCGCTTTTCATCGGGGTGGGCCCCGAGGAGCTGCGGCCGCTGGACTGGATGCGCGAAGCCCATGTGCCCACGCTGCTGCTGGCGGGCGACAATGAAGCCGAAATTCCGGTGCACGAAACCGAGGGTCTTTTCGCGGCCTGCGCCGCCAGCATCAAGCAAATGCACCTGTTTCCGGGAGCCACGCACAAGCACCGCTTGGTGAGACATCACCCCGAGGAGTACACGCAAGTCGTGGATGAATTCTTGGGGCGGGTGTACCCGGCCCCGGCCGCGGTGGAATCCACCGGCCTCGCGTCGGCCCGCGCCACAGGGGAAGCGGAGCACTCCGCTGCCCTATAATCGGGGAATGCTTTCTTCGATTCATCACACGCCGCACAAGGTCTACCTCGTGGGCGCGGGACCGGGCGCCCCGGACTTATTGACCCTGCGCGGCAAGGCCTGCCTCGAAATGGCGGACTGTGTGGTCTATGACGCACTGGTCAATCCTGCCCTGCTATGCCACGCCCCGCAGGCAGAGCACCTCTACGCCGGAAAGCAGTCCGGTCGCCATAGCATGCCGCAGGCCGACATCAATGCTCTATTGCTTCGCTTGGTTCGGGATCATTCCCATGTCGTCCGCCTGAAAGGCGGAGACCCCTTTGTCTTTGGACGGGGCGGCGAGGAGGCCCTGTTCCTTGCCGAACATGGCGTGCCCTTTGAGATTGTGCCCGGAGTGACCGCGGCCACCGGGGTAACCGCCTATGCCGGTATTCCTGTCACCCATCGCGGACTGGCGAGGGGGGTGACCCTCGTGACTGGCCATACCGATCTTGAAGGCCGTTTTGTACTGACCCCGGAGGACCTGCCCCGACGGGGTACCGTGGTAGTTTATATGGGTTTGCACTCACTCCCCCATATGGTGCAGGTGCTGCTGGAAAGCGGTCGCTCTCAAGAAACCCCGGCCGCACTGGTCGCATCGGGCACCCTGCCCCAACAAAGGATGATTGCCGGAACCCTAGCCTCCATACACCGCATAGCGACTGAGGCCGAGCTCGAACCACCCGCGCTTTTCATTGTTGGTGAAGTTGTTGAATTGTCTGACGGTTTGAAATGGTTTAAGTCAATTTGCCATGAGTGACTTTATCCCCGACGAGCCTGAAGTGAAGGAGACCTTGGCGGGCAACCATGTTTTGCGGCGCTTTCTCACGGTATTGTTTGGTGCTTGGATGCTTGGGTTGAGTTTGTTCTTTTTTCTTCGCTTCAGCTTCGTATTTTATTTCGAGAATGAAGAGGCCATCCGGGCTTTCTTCAGCCGGTAATTCCACGGCGAGAATCACGTTCGCGTGATACAATCATGGTGGAGCGTTGCGATACATCCCCCGGCGCGCGCGGTACCGCGCGGGGATTTTGGATACCCCCCTTTGCAGTACAACTTGGGAAAGGGTCGTCCGCTGTACAACGTGCTCACCATCATCCTCGCTGGAGGAGCGGGCGAACGCCTGCATCCGCTCACGGAGAACCGGGCCAAACCGGCGGTTCCTTTCGGCGGCATCTACCGGATCGTTGACTTCACGCTCTCGAATTGCATCAACAGCGATTTGAGAAAAATCCATGTGCTGACGCAGTACAAGTCGAACTCGCTGGTGCGGCACATCCACACGGCTTGGGGCATCGTGAGCCGGTCGCTGGGCGAATTCATCGACGTGATACCGCCGCAAATGCGGGTCAGCCGAAACTGGTATCTCGGCACGGCGGATGCCATCTACCAGAACCTCTATTCGATCGATCAGGTTAACCCGGATGAGGTGATCATTCTCTCCGGGGATCACATCTACAAGATGGATTACCGGAAGATGTTGTACTTCCACCGGGCAAACAATGCCGACCTGACCATCGCCAGTATCCCGGTGCCGGTCGAAGAGGCCTGCCGCTTCGGGGTGCTTGAGGTCGACTCGCATGCGCGTGTGACTCGATTCCACGAGAAGCCCGAGCATCTGGAAAGCGCGTATGGCGGGCCGGTGTTGGCGTCCATGGGCATTTACATCTTCAAGACGGCGGTGCTTAGAGACGTCTGCGTGGACGACGCACTTCGCGATTCTTCGCATGATTTCGGTAAGGACATCATTCCGTCGATGATTAAGTCGAACCGGGTGGTGGCCCATTCCTTTGAAGACGAGAACCAGAAGCAGGAGCCCTACTGGCGGGACGTGGGCACCCTGGCGAGCTACTTCGAGGCCAATATGGACCTTGTCGAGGTGGATCCGCATTTCAACCTGTATGACAAGCACTGGCCCCTCCGGAGCAACCTGCCCATGGTGCCTCCCGCCAAGTTCGTTTTCGGCGATGAAGGCGAACGCTTTGGCGCGGCGGTGGACTCGATTGTAAGTCCTGGATGCATCGTCAGCGGTGGGAAGGTCCGGCGTAGTGTTTTGTCGCCGGGCGTGCGCATCAATTCCTATTCGACCGTGGAGAACGCCATCCTCTTCGATGGGGCGAGCGTGGGCCGGCATTGCCAGGTGCGCAATGCCATCCTGGAAAAACGGGTTCATTTGCCCGCGCACACGGCAATCGGTTATGACATGGAAGAGGACGCGCGGCGATTCAAGGTAACACCCGAGGGCATCGTGGTGGTCACGGAACGTGATGCCGGGGCGCTCGACGCCTCGCGGGTTGTGTTGTCGTTTTAACCCTTCACGGAGTTACCTTCATGTTTCATCTGGTCGTCGCGGGCCTGCTTGCCGTGCTGTCCGCCGCCCCGGCCCTGCCGGATTACCTTCAACCTCTTGCGGCCGTATGGACGGATGAGTCCGCCTTGACGGAAGCCCTCCGCGCTTTTGACAAGGAAAAGATGCGCTATATCGATGCGCAGTTGGACCGCCTCCGCGGCGGTGCCGGAGCATCGACGGACGACGGGGCCAAGCCATTCAGCAAGGCGGAGATGGAGCAGTTGCTGGCCCAGGTGCGCGAGGGTTATGAATCGGCCCTGCGGCAGTATCCAAGGAATCCCCGCCTGCTGACTTACTACGGCGAGCTGTTGTACGACCGCTACGGGGATCACGTGGGGGCGCTACGCCAGTGGCATCTGGCGCTGGCCATGGACAGCAAGCACGCCGCGGCCTACAACAACCTTGCGCTGCATCATTTCCACGTGGGCGAGTACGACACGGGTCTGCGCCATATGGACGCCGCGTTGAAGTATGACAAGAAGAATCCGGACTACCTGTACAACATGGGTAATTTCTACCTGGCGCACTTTCCCCAGGTGGCGGACTTGCGCGGATGGAAAAAGGATCGAGTCTACAAGGAAGCCATGAAGCTGTCGGAACGGGCCATAAAACAGGCGCCGGAAGACTATGACCTGTTGCAGGATTACGCCGTGAACTTCTATGCGGCGGAAAACTTCGGGCTCTCGTCTGATTGGGACAAGGCGGCCAAGGCATGGCAGGCCGCGCGCGCGCAGGCCCGGAGCGAGGACGAGCGGTTTTATTGCTGGCTGAATGAGGGCCGGGTGTGGCTGCGCGCAGAGTCGCCGGACAAGGCCATCCCCTGTCTCGAAGAGGCGCTGCGAATGCGCCCGGACAGCGTGCCCGCGCGGCAACTTCTGGACGCGATACGCGAGACCCCGGAGAGCGGCGAGGAGGCTGCCCCCCAGCCAGAGGCCCCCAACGCCCCATGAGCGAAGAGACCAGTACGCCGAGGCTCAAGGCCAGCATCTGGACAGCCAACCTCCTGCTGCTGGTGTTCTTCGGGACGCTGGCCTACCTGTTCGTGATCCGAGAGCTTCGCTTCTTTCAGGTGCCTTCGTCGTCGATGAAGCCAACCCTCCTGGTTGGCGATTGGATTTTCACCCTCAACGAGCCGGAGTACCAGCGCGGCGACATCATCGTCCTCTGGGATGAGGTCGGCCGCGAATACCTGGTCAAGCGGATTGTCGGGGTGGAAGGCGATGAGATATCCATCGAGGGCGGCGCACTCTTCCTGAACGGCGCGTATGCCTCGGAACCTTATATTGCGGAGCCGATGCAGTATCAGTTCCACCCGCTCGGCAAGGTGGATGCGGGACAGGTGCTGCTGCTTGGCGACAACCGCAACGAGAGCGACGACAGCAGCGTGACCCATCGGACGTATCCGGTCGAGGACATCATAGGGCGGGTGCGCTACATCTACTATCCCCTCGAACGCCGCCACGCCGTGAGCCGCTTTCCCCTGGCCAACGTGTTGGGGCAGTAATCGAGGCACTTGACCCCACAGCGAAAAAGGTATACTTTTTATACATGCTCTTTGAGTTCGACGAAAAAAAGAGCAATTCAAACAGGTCTAAGCATGGAATCGATTTCATCGACGCACAGACGATCTGGCTAGACCCAGAGCGGGTAACCATCGATGCCAGAAACGTCTCTGAGTACCGAGCCTTAGTTATAGGGAAAATCGGGACAAAATTATGGAGCGCAGTTTTTACGCTTCGGGGAACAAGAGTTCGAATTATTTCCGCAAGGAGAGCACGTGATGAGGAAAGGCGGCTCTATGAAAGCCGGGGAATTTGACCGGCGATTTGATCATGGCGAGGATGTGACGCCATATCTCGATCTCTCAAGCGCGCGCCGTGGAGATGTCCCCCCGAAACGCGTCAACGTCGATTTCCCGGAATGGATGGTTGCAGGGTTGGATAAGCAGGCGGCCAAGATGGGTGTGACGCGCCAGTCCGTCATAAAGGTCTGGATTGGAGAACGTTTGCAGCAGGAGTCCACACGGCCATGAATTGCCGTTGTAGCAATAGCCAGCGAATGCGGTCGGGCTTCACGCTGGTGGAATTGCTTGTGGTCGTGGGCATCATAGGCATCCTGTCCAGCATGATGCTTCCGGGGCTGGCGAGAGCGCGGGAATCAGCGCGGCGTGTGAGTTGCGCGAACAACCTGCGGCAGTTCGGGTTGATCTTCAAGATGTATACCGGGGAGCACGCTGACCGCTACCCCACCGTGCAGCGCCATACGGGAGAGAACTGCGACATCCCCAACCAGAGCGTGTTGATGGTGAACGGCCCGGCGGTTTATCCGGAATACCTCACGGACGCGCGGGTTCTGGTTTGCCCTTCGAGCCTGAACGGTCCGGATGCCTGGGAGCGCGGAACCTGGAAACGGGCCGACGGGCCCGCGGGAAGCCGCGCCGAAGGATCGGTGGCCCCTTGCCTGCTGGATCAGACCTCGTACTTCTACATCGGCTTCATCATGGATGGCACGGCGATGGGCGAGCCCGGCACGGGCGACGCGGCACCGGGTTTCGTGGAGGGCTTCGAGCGCTGGCTGCGCGGATCGGACCCCACGCGCTTTGACATCAACTGGGAATTCGACGGGCCCTTTGGCGAGAAGCACAAGGCGCTGCGCCTGCGAGACGGGGTGGAGCGTTTCCTGATTGAGGACATCAATAACCCCTCTTTAACGAACATCTCCCAGAGCATGATTCCGGTAATGTTTGACCGGATTGATTATGACGTGTCGGGATTCAACCATGTGCCGGGAGGAGTGAACGCGCTCTATATGGACGGACACGTGGAATTCATCAAGTATCCCGGTGCCTTCCCTGGGAACCGGGCATGGGCGGGGGCGGTGGATTTGCTGGGGCTCTAACTCCCGGACTGCTGCCAGCCTTGCATCACACTGGGGAGCCAGTCCATAAGCACTGCGTCGCCTTTTTCCACCGCGAGATCGTAGGCGGTCTTGCCATCGTGGTTGAGCGCGTCGGGTGACACGCCCGCGCTGACCAACGCCTGCACCAGCGCGATATTGCTGGAGCCCGCCGCGCGGTGCAGCGTGGTGTTACCCATTGCGTCCACCCGCAGGGCGTCCGCCCCGCGCAGGAGCAGCGTGGACACCATGGCATCGTCGCGGCGCTCCACCGCTATCTCCAAGGGGGAACGCCCTTTGTCGTCCGGGGCGTTGATGTCGGGCTTGCCGGAATCCCCGCTTTGCTTCCAGTCTCTGAACAATAGGTCAAGCCCGTAGACCAGCCCCCCCATGACGGCAAGATGAACGGTGTTGTAACCCTCGGGGGTGACTCCAGTGGGGAGCGCGCCGAATCGCAGCAAGGTCTCGACGGTGTCGTTGTGGCCTTTCCAAAGCGCGAGCTGAAGCGCGGTCCAACCGGCGTTGGTCTTCATGTTGGGATTGGCGTGATTGCGCAGGAGGAACTCGACGACCTG
>JBJOID010000214.1:0-32982 GCA_046047315.1 Candidatus Hydrogenedentota bacterium
GACAGGCTCTCCGGGTAGGTGGCGTAGCGTTCGAAGCGCTGCGCCACTATGGGGCCGCGCTTGAGCTCGCAATACTCCTCACCCAGCCGACGCAGCACGTTCCGCTTGCGCCGCCCCATGAAGTAGGAATTGTTCCAGGACTCGTCCATGTCGGGCGTGATGTACGGCAGGATGTCGATGCTGCCCTCGAATCGCCACAGCCCATCCTCGCCCTTGACGAAGCAGGGGGGCGTGCCGCTGGCGAGCTGACGGCAGAGGCGCATACCCTGGTAGTTCGCCTCGAGATCGCCGTACGAGAAGATGCCGTCCACGAGGCCGCCGACCATGCTGCGCTCCTGGAAGTAGCCCCGCCTCACCACGCTCTCGACGGCCTCCTCCTCGCCGCGGCCCTCCTGGATCAAGCGCACATATTGGCTGTAGTAGCGCCTTCCAAAGCCGAAAAAGTGGCCGACCTTGTCGATGCCCAGGTAGACGTCGCCGAGGCGCACGCTCCGCGCCATGGGCAGAAAGAAGGGAAAAGAGAGCTCGCGGTAGATGCTGCTGCGCTGGTACTCCCAAATGGAAACGTCGTTGTCGGGATACCGGTCCACCTCGTCTGCGGTGAAAAGCCAGGTGCGCACGCGCGACTTGTGAAGCCCCTCGAAGAGATAGCCATAGAAGGCCATCGCCACTTCTTCCTCGGTCTTGATCGGGCGGGTCCAACGGTTCCGGGATTCGAGAAACTCGACGACCTGCGCGTTCAGATAGGCATTAAGCGCGGGCGCGGAGTCGTTGAGCTCGACCGACCAGGTCATGTACTGATCGGTCTCGGCGGCTCGAACGGCCTGCGCGGCGACGACAAGCAACAGGATTGTGGCGGCGCGGCGCATCACTTGGGCTGCATCCGGATGGCGCCGTCGAGGCGAATGGTTTCGCCGTTCAACATCTCGGTCTCGACGATGCAACGGGCCAGCTCGCCAAATTCGCGCGGCTGCCCGAGGCGAGAAGGGAACGGCACCTGGGCGGCGAGCGACTGACGCGCTTCCTCGGGCAGCGCGGCGAGCATCGGGGTGTCGAAGAGGCCGGGGGCGATGGTGACCACGCGGATTCCCCAGCGGGCCAGTTCGCGCGCGATGGGCAGCGTCATGCCGACAACGCCCGCCTTCGAGGCGGAGTAAGCCGCCTGGCCAATCTGGCCGTCGTAAGCGGCCACGCTGGCGGTGTTGATGAAGACCCCACGCTCGCCGCTGGCCTCGGCCGGCAAATCCTGCATGGCCAGCGTGGCGTGCTTGATCACATTGAAGGTGCCGGTCAGGTTGACGTTGATGCAGAGGTCCCACAACTCGGAGGGAAACGCGCCCTGTTTACTGGTTACGCGCATGGCCACACCAACGCCCGCGCAGTTGACCGCGCCATGCAGCCCCCCGAACTTGTCGATGGCCAATTGAATCGCGGCCTTCACCTGCTCCTCGTTGGTCACGTTGCAGGCAATGGGGGCGGCCTTGTCGCCGAGGGCCTTGGCCACGGCGCCCGCGTGCTCCTCGTTAAGGTCGGCCACGATGACATTGGCGCCCGCCTCGACGAAGACTTCGCAGGTGCCCTTGCCCAGGCCGGAGCCGCCGCCGGTGACGATGAAGGTTTTGCCGTTCAGTTTCATGGTGCAATCCTTGGATTCGCTGAGCGAAATTCAGTTTCGAGGTTTACTTCTTTGCCTTGGCTTCATTAACGATTTCCATCAGGCGCTGGCCGTAGGCGAGGTAGCTGTCGTAGAGCTGGGCTTCACTGCTGCCGCGCTCACCCGTGTGGATCACCGCCGCAAGGTGCGGCTCGATGGAGAAGCCGCCTTCATAACCCTTGGCGAGCAGGTCCCCCACGATCTCGCGCACGTAACCCTGGCCGTCGCCGCAGAGCACATAGTGGTCTTCCGTGCCCTTGCGGATGGCGTCCTTGATGTGCACGTAGACGATGTCCTTGTAGACGGCCTGATAGTACTCCCAGCTGTCCTGCCCGTAGGTGACGGGGTTGCCCGTGTCGAACACGACCTTGAGTGCGGGACTGTCCACTTCACCGAGCAGGATGTTGCTGTTCTCCGCGGAGAGTCCGCCCCAGCCGCTGCAATTTTCATGCACCAGCACCACGCCCCCGTCGCTCGCGATCTGGGCGAGTTCACGCATGCGGCGGATGGATTCCTTGCGCCACTCGCGCTCGGGCAGCGGGGAGTCTGGATGGTTGGGGTAGCTCATCACGCGGATATAGGGCGTGTGCAGACGGTGCATGCGGGGGATGGCGCGCTTGAGGTCCTCGACGTCGACATTGAAATCGTTGGTAATGGGCCTGGCCCAGTTGGCGATGGCGGAACCAAAGCAGGACACGGTCATCCCGGCTGCGGCCACCTGGTCACAGGTGTACTCGAAATCATCCGGGGGCAGCTGGGTGATGTTGTGCTCGCCCACCATGCGCAATTCGAGGTGCTTCCAGCCCAGCTCGCGGTGCGCCTTGATTTGTGTCTCGATGGGGCGTCCGGCCTCGTCGGATATGCCTGAATAAAACATCGTCGCCTCTCCCGGGTGGGGTTAGGAATGGATTAGCAGAAAAGGATAGCACAGGGTCCGGGGCAGGGTCATGCCGGGTCGACATGCAGGGTGGCCTCGCGGCCCTCGAGATGAGCGTAGGCATGACTGGGCACGCGCAGCACGATCTCCGCGTAGGCGCTGCCGCCGATGCTCACATCGAGCTGGTGTTCTTCTCCTGCATGGGGACGGCCGGGGGCGACCGAGACGATACGCCCGCGTATGACGAGGCCGTGGCGGTGCGGCGGCTCCGGCTCGACATAGTCGCCGCGCCGTAACGCCGGTATGCGATGGGAACCCTGCAACGGCTCGATGCGATCGTCATCCATCCGGAAGGGTCCTCACGAGCCGGGCCTCGGTTTCCTCGCGCACGGCCTTTCCGCGTAGCGCCTCGACCAACGCGAGGGCGAAGTCCATCGCGGTTCCGGGCCCGCGCGACGTGATCACGTTGCCATCCACTTCCACGGCATGCTTCGTGGGCTTGGCCTCGGGATAGCTCCCCCATTCCACGCAGCCCGGATAGGCGGTGGCACGCCTGCCGTCGAGCAGGCCGTGGGCGGCGAGGACCTTCGGCGCCGCGCAGATGGCCGCCACCACCCCGCCGGCGGCCGCCGTGTCGCGCAGCGCTTCCCCGAGGGGCACGCTGGCGGCGAGGTGGTCCGCGCCGGGCAGTCCGCCCGGCAACGCAATGAGGTCCCAGGCCTGCCCGACCACCTCGTCGAACGTGGCGTCGGGAAGATGGCGGGTGCCACGGCTTGCGGTGACAACGCCGGGCACGAGCCCGGCCGTGACAACTTCGACGCCGGCGCGCCGGAGGATGTCGATGATCGTGATGGCTTCCATTTCCTCGCAGCCATCGGCGAGGGGAACAAGCGCGCGGGGCATGATTGCTAGTCTCCTTCGGGGCGGCCGGTCAGGCCAGCACTTCCGGGTTCAGGATATTCGCAAATGCATCCTGGTTCCAATCCGCCTGCGAGAAAACGGTGCTTACCTCGCCGAACTTGTCGCGCAGCACCTCGAAGCGTTCCTGAAGTTGCTGGGTACGGCGGCTGCGTGCGGCTGCTTCCAGCTCGGCAGCGGCGCGCTGCATGCGTATAGCGCCAAGGGAGTCGGAAGCGCCCTTGATGGAATGCGCCAGCCGGCACACTTCCTCCCAGTTGCAGGCGTCGAGCGCGCGTTCCACTTCTCCCAGCCGGGCGGGCATGTTGTCCAAAAAGACCCGCACGATCCGCTGGTAGCGCGACACCTTGCCTCCGGTCACCTGCGCCGCCTGGGCGAGGTCCACGACGGGAAGACGGGAGAAGGCGGGGGCCTCGAGGCGCGGCGCAGGCCCGCGCTCAACCCGGGCGGCAAGTTCGGGGCGCCACTTCACGAAGGTGGCCAGAAGCCGGTCGAAGGCGACGGGCTTGCTGAGGTAATCATCCATGCCCGCGGCGAGGCAGCGATCTTCGTCGCGCTTCATGGCGAAGGCGGTCATGGCGATGATGACCGTGTGCCGCTCTCCCCCCTCGAGCGCGCGAATGCGGCGCGTGGCTTCGAAGCCGTCCAGCTCGGGCATTTCGCAATCCATTAGCACGAAGTCGAAACGGTCCTGCATGATCTGCGCCACCGCTTCACGCCCGTCCGGCACGACAATGGGGTCACAGCCGAGACCCAGCAGAATCTCGCGGGCGACTTCCTGGTTGACCTCGTTGTCCTCGGCGACGAGAATGCGCAGCCCCAATTCGATCTCGCCGAGCGGCAGGAGAGTGGTTTCCGAGTGCCCCGCGCGCCCGGTGATGGTGTGGCGCGTGACCAGCCCGAGCACTTCGCCCTGGGCCTGCGCCTCGAAAAGCATCTCAAGCGCGCCCTGCAATTCCTCCCAGCGCAAGGGGCGGGTGAGGTAGGCGGCGAAGCCCACCTCGCTGGCGCTGCGCGCATCGCCCGGGGCGCCGCCATCGGTGACGAGCACGAGCATCAGGGAGTCGAAGGCCGCCTGCATGCGAATCATCTGCCCGAGGGACTCGCCGCGCACGGTGCGTAGCTTGTCGGATATCAACGCGCAATCATAGGGGGCGCCGTCCATCACGGCCGCCTCGAGCACTTCGATGGCCTGCGCGCCGTCTGCAAGGGCAGACACACGCACGCCCCACGAGGTGAGCATCTCATGCATCACCCGGCGCACCACGGCGCTCTCCTCCACCACCATCACCTTACGTCCGTGCAGCGCCGCGCCCATGGGCTCGGCGTCCATGGCATCTACAGCGACCGGCAGGGTGAGCTCGAACTGAAAGCGCGACCCCTTGCCCGGCACGCTCTTCGCACCGATGACGCCGCCCATCAACTCGACGAGTTGCTTGGATATGGCGAGTCCGAGGCCTGTGCCGCCATAACGCTTGCCCGCCGCCTTCTCTTGCTGGTACTTGGCGAAGATGCGTTCGAGGCTTTCCTCGGAGACGCCGATGCCCGTGTCCTCCACGGCGAAGCGCAGGGTCGCGGAGCCATTCACCGCACCGGCGGCCGCCACGTCGATGAGCACATGGCCCGACTCGGTGAACTTGATGGCGTTGCCCACCAGGTTCATGAGCACTTGGCGAATGCGGCCCGCGTCTCCCACGACATGGCGTGGGGTGCCGGGAGCATAGCGCAACACGAGGGCCAGCTCCTTGGCAGAAGCGCGGGTGCCCAGCAGCTCCGCCACGTCCTCACAGGCGAGCATCAGATCGAAGGGCTCCGCCTCGATGGTGAGCTGGCCTGCCTCTACCTTCGAGTAGTCCAACACGTCGTCTACGATGCTTAACAAAGCGCGGGCGCTGCGTCGGATGGTCTCGGCGAACTTACGCTGCGACGGGGTGAGCTCGGAACTGAGCAGCAGCTCCGTCATGCCGATGACGCCGTTCATCGGGGTGCGGATCTCGTGGCTCATGTTGGCGAGGAACTCGCCCTTGAAGGCATTGGCCTCTTCCAGCGAGCGCAGCGCCTGCTGAAGGTTCTGCTGCGCGCCCTGACGTTCCTTGATCTCGCGGTGCAGGTTGGCCTCGGTGCGCTTGTGCTCGACGATCTCGCGCTGTAATTCCCTGGTGCGCTGCTCGACGTGCACCTCGAGCGTCTGGCGCGCGTCCTTGAGCGCGCGTTCCTGTAATTCAATGCGGGTGAGCATGTGGTTGAACTCGTCCACCAGCCGGCCGATTTCATCGTCAGCCTGTTTCACCGCGCGCAGGGAGTAGTCGTTATCCTCAGAGACTAGGCGGGTGAGCAGGGCGAGGTTTTCTATCGGGGTCGAGATGCCGGACTTCATGCGCTGCGCGAGCACATAGGCGGCGATGGCGCACATGGCCGCCACGAGCAGCACGCAGGCCGCATAGACGGGAATGTAAAACAAGAGGAAGCTTGTGTCGTAAAGCAGGTAGAGCTTGCCAATCGAGCGGTCGGCATAGCGGTCAATGTCCAGCACCTGCACATCATGCACGGCTTCGAGGGTGTCGAAGCCGAAACGCACGCCCGTTTCGCCCGGCAAGTTGGGCAGGGCGATTGATTGTTGTTCCTTGAAATAGCGCGCCACGACCTTGCCGCGCGCATCGTAGACGGCGGCGGCCAGGATGCGCGGATTCTGCTGGAACATGTTGAGCAGGTGTTCCGCGCGACCGGGATTATTGGCGAGGATGTCGGGGGTGAGTTGCGACGCGGCGAAGGCCGCGGCCTGGTTGGCTTCGTTGCGGAGGGTCTGCCGCACAACGACCATGTCGAACGTGAACAGCGCCGCCCCCGAGATGACGAGCGCGAGCACCACGGGCGTCATCACGATCAAAAGCAGCTTTGGCGATACCGGCAAATTCTTGAAAGACGGCAAGTCCGCGCTCCGTCTCAAGCCCTTCGACCCAGCCCGCGCAACGTACGGGCGAATAAAAGTTTACCACAGATGGGCGGGATTTGCGGGGTGAATTTCTTGGCGGCGCGTTTAGGCGGGGGCGATGCCGGACTTCCGGATGTCCGTGGGATGGCCCAAGAGCGCAGCCAAATCCACTTGGGGCAGCGAAGGCGTGGCGCTGATGATCTCACGCCGCCCGTCGGGATGGAGCAGGAAGGTGTCCTCCGACTTCACACCGGGAGCGGAGGGATTCCATGCGAAAGCGCATCCAAACTGGACGGGCGCGCCGGTGAGTTCGGAGACTCGCGCCGCGAAATCAGCGTCGAGGCAGGGGACCTGGCTACCGGGCGTTCCCTTGGCGGTGCGTCCGGCGTAGCCGGTCAATCCGCCCTGATGATGGTTGTGCCACTCGTTCTCGCGGAAACCTTGGCGCTCGTAGGCCGCCTGCAGATCGGTAAAGACATTCCCGAGGGTGCAGCCCGGCAGCGTGGCTTCCTGCACGGCGGCATCCACCGCGCAGATGCGGGCGAAGCTGTCGGTAATCTGCCGGGGCAGTTCGGCGACCTGCTTGAAGCGGGTGAGTGACACGATGAGTCCCTCGCGCTGGAAGCAGCCAACGACCATGACATAGCGACGCACGCCCTGAGATGCGCCGTCGCCACAGAGGGGACCAAGCGTCGGCAGCGGATGGCGGTACTTGGCGATGCGGTCATCCGCTGCCACGAGCGACACCGGAACCTGGCAGTGGCGGCGCTGCCCTTCGCAGACCTGGATGGCGGCGATATCGGCCTCAGTCGTGCCGGGCGCGATCTGGGCGAGGGTGGCTTCCATGGCCTCGGCGGCAAGCCGCCCGAGCGCGCGATAGCGGTCGAGTTCGAGCGGCGTCAGCAGCGTGCGGGCCATGGCCAGCGCGCCATGGATGTTCTCGCCAAGGCTCCCGTCGTCGGAAGCCCACTGCCCGGTGAAGTGTTCACGCACGCATCCAGCCGGCGTGTTCTCCGTCCAGAGGAAGTCGTGGAAGCCATCGACGATGTCGCCCAATTCCTCGTCTTCGAGACGCGGTCGTTCAATGTTGTTGCCGATGTAGAAAACCTTTCCCTCGCGGGTGATGGCCAGCCCGTTCGCCCCGAGGTCGGAGTGGATGTTGATGTAATTGCGGCGACCGCCGGTGGCCGCGGCGAAGTTGTCTACGCGATTGAGCAGCACGCCGTCGAGGTTGCGCTCGGCAAGCACAAGTTGAATCAGCCCGGCACGGGCGCGAAGCAGTTCCCTGGGAGTCATGGCGAAGGCATCTCCTGCCGCGCGATTGCACCCCGCGCGAGGCTTTGCTAGGTTAACGGACGATAGTGCAACCGCCCGGAGGAATCATCATGTCCGATCAGAACGACCCGTCGCAAAAGCGGCCCGTGGAGGACCTGAGCTTTGGGGCACTCCGCGAGGAGATGGGCGAGGTTTTTCCCCTGCGGCACGAGCAGGAAGTGCCCGACCGCACCCCGGATGGCGACCCGCTTTCCCTTTCCGAGCAGGAGAAGATTCGCGAGCGCAAGGAGATGGAGGCCCGCATCAATGCGAAGGTGCTGGGAGCGAGCGGGGCCGTGGCGCCGCCCATGTGGATTCGCGGCTTCGTACTTGCGGCCGTGTCAATCCTGTTGCTCTTCTTTCTGGTGTTCAACCAGGGCTTCAAGATGTTCCAGCCCTACGGCTCTTATTTCACGATCGTGGTCGCGGCGGGCACAGTGCTCTGGTGCATGAACGGCATGATGAAAGACGATGAGCCGCGCGATAAGGCCCTCGCCGCAGTGGGCGCCGTGGCGGGCGGCGCCGTGGCGCTGTTGGCCTTCCTGAACGCGGGCGGTTGAAGGCGCGCGTGATGAACATCAACATCGGCCCGGAAGACATCTTTCAGTTTATCGTGGACCACAAGTACTGGCTGGCCGCCATCGTGCCCTTCGTGCTGGCTGTCATGGCGCTGCGGGCGCGCGGCTGACAAAGCCCAACGACAAGAAATAAAGGGCGGAGCCGCTTGGCTCCGCCCTTTTCGTTCTGCGTTTGGATGCCGCCCTTTATCAGGCGGTTTCCTCCTCCATGTAGCCGAGGTCGGCGCTGCCGATTTCGAGGTCGTCGCTGAAGTCCTCGAGGGCGGCGTCCTTGATGAGCGGCTGGGTGCGCTGGTAATGGGGGCTGCCCGTGCCGGCAGGGATGAGGTGACCGATGATCACGTTCTCCTTGAGACCGCGCAGGTAGTCCACCTTGCCGGAGATGGCGGCGTCGGTAAGGACGCGGGTGGTCTGCTGGAACGAGGCAGCGGCCACGAAGCTCTCGGTGCTGAGGGCGGCCTTGGTGATGCCCTGCAGGATCGGGGTGGCTTCGGCGGGACGTCCATCGCGCTTGGTGGTCTGCTCGTTCGCCTCGTAGAAGCGGATACGATCCACTTCCTCGTGGGCAAGGAAGGGCGTGTCGCCCGGATCGTCCTTCACCTTCACCTTGCGCAGCATCTGGCGGATGATCACCTCGATGTGCTTGTCGTTGGTGCGCACACCCTGAAGGCGATACACCTGCTGCACCTCGTCGAGCAGGTACTGGCGAAGCTTCTCCTCGCCCTGCACGTCGAGAATGTCCTGCGGGATGATGGGCCCGTCGGTGAGGCGCTGGCCGGCATACACGCGGTCGCCGGACTGCACGTTAAGGTGCTTGCCGGGGGGAATGGTGTATTCACGCGGCTTGCCGACCGGCGGCATGATCTGCACCTTGCGCATGCCCTTGGAAGCGCCGGCCAGTTCGACCATGCCGTCGATGTGGCTGATAACCGCGGGGTCCTTGGGCTGGCGCGCCTCGAAGAGCTCGGCCACGCGGGGAAGACCGCCGGTGATGTCCTTGGTCTTGCTGAACTGGCGCGGGGTCTTGGCGAGCAAGTCGCCGGCCTTGACCTGGGCGCCGTCCTGCACGACCACGTGGGTCTGCGCGGGAATGGTGGCGAAGGAGAGCACTTCGCTGCCCTTGCCGAGGATGGTGATCTGCGGGTGCAGATCCTGCTTGTGCTCGGTGATAATGCGCTCTTGCAAGCCGGTGTCGGGGTTCGTCTCGACGCGCATGGTCACACCTTCAACCATGCCCTCGAGCTTCACGCGGCCGTCGGTTTCCGACACGATGGAGATGTTGTACGGATCCCACGTGTAGAGCACCTGGCCCTTACGCACCTTCTTGCCGTGCTCGATTTGCAGGGCGCAGCCGGTGGGCACCTGGTAGCGCTGGATTTCCTTGCCGTTCGCATCGAGGATGCCGATTTCGCCACCGCGATTCACGGAGACCGTCACGCCTTCGCGGTTGACCGCGGTGCGCACGTTGCGGAAATCGATCGTGCCGCTTTCGAGCGCCTTGATCTCGTTGCTCTCGACCTGACGGCTGGCGGCGCCGCCGATGTGGAAGGTGCGCATGGTCAGCTGCGTGCCAGGCTCGCCAATGGACTGGGCCGCGATGATGCCGACCGCCTCGCCGAGTTCGACGAGTTTGCCGGTGGCCATGTTGCGGCCGTAGCAGTTGGCGCACACGCCGCGCTTGGACTGGCAGGTGAGCACCGAGCGAATCATCACGCCGGGCAGGCCGGATTTGGCGATCTTCTCGGCAATCTCCTCGGTGATTTCCTCGTTGGCCTCGACCAGCGGGTCGGGCACGCCGGGCACCATGACGTCGTCCAGCGCGATACGGCCGACGATACGTTCCTCAAGTGGCGCGATAACGTCGGAGCCCTCGACGAGGGGCTCCATCCAGACGCCGTTGAGGGTGCCGCAATCGATTTCCTCGATGACCACGTCCTGCGCCACGTCGACAAGGCGACGGGTGAGGTAACCTGCGTCGGCGGTCTTGAGGGCGGTGTCGGCAAGACCCTTGCGCGCGCCGTGCGAGCTGATGAAGTACTCCACCACGGTGAGGCCTTCGCGGAAGTTCGAGGTGATGGGCGACTCGATGATATCGCCGGAGGGCTTGGCCATGAGGCCGCGCATGGCGGCGAGCTGGCGAATCTGCGACTTGCTGCCGCGCGCCTTGGAGCGGTACATCAGGTAGATGCCGCTGAAGCCCTGCTCGTTTTCTTCCATCTTGCGGAGCATCGCCTCGGACACGGACTCGGAGGTGCGGGTCCATTCGTCGATAATCTTGTTGTAGCGCTCGCCCTGGGTGATCAGGCCGTTTTGGTACATGTCGTCGATCTCGCGCACGACCGCTTCGGCGGCGTCGATCAACTGCTTCTTCTCGTCCGGAATCACCATGTCGACCATGGCGACGCTGAGGCCAGAGCTGGTGGCGTACTTGAAGCCGGTGCGCTTAAGGTTGTCGAGCAGCGCGACGGTGCGGGCGTGGCCATGCTCACGGTAGCACTTCGCGATCACTTCGCCGATCTTGCCCTGGTCGTGCTCGCGGTTCACGTCGTGAATTGAGATCTCGGGGATGAGTCCCTCGCGGAAAAGCACGCGGCCGACCGTCGTGTCGATGATGCCCTCGGGGGTGCGCAGCTTGATGCCGGCGTGAATGTCCACGCGGCCTTCGGCGTGCGCCAGCACCACGCTTTCCAAATCGGGATAGATACGGCCGGGCTGGGTGATCTTGCCGTCCTTGTTGATCCACTCCGCCTTCCATTCGCCCTTGGCGCCTGGACGGTGACGCGTCATCCAGGCGATGCCGAGCACGATGTCCTGCGAGGGAGTCACGATGGGCGAGCCGTCGGACGGGGAGAAGATGTTGGTCGAGGACATCATGAGCAGATGAGCCTCGAGCTGCGCGGCCGGCAGCAGCGGCACGTGCACGGCCATCTGGTCGCCGTCGAAGTCGGCGTTGAACGCGCGACAAACCAGCGGGTGAATGCGGATGGCCTTGCCTTCCACGAGCACCGGCTGGAAGGCCTGGATGCCGAGACGGTGCAGCGTGGGCGCGCGGTTAAGCAGGACGGGGTGATCCTTGATTACGTCTTCAAGGATATCCCACACCTCGTCGCGGCCCTGCGCGATGACGCGCTTGGCAGCCTTGATGGTGGTGGCGAGGCCGCGCTCCTTAAGCTGATGAATGATGAAGGGCTCGAAAAGCTCGAGCACCATGCGCTTGGGCAGACCGCACTGGTTGAGCTTGAGCTCCGGGCCAACCACGATTACCGAACGGCCGGAATAGTCCACGCGCTTGCCGAGCAGGTTTTGGCGGAAGCGGCCCTGCTTGCCCTTGAGCATGTCGCTCAGGGACTTCAGCGGGCGGTTGCCCGCGCCCAGCACGGTGCGCCCATGGCGGCCGTTGTCGAACAGCGCGTCCACCGCTTCCTGCAACATGCGCTTTTCGTTGCGCAGAATGACCTCGGGCGCCTGAAGTTCCATCAGGCGCTTGAGGCGGTTGTTGCGGTTGATGACGCGGCGATAGAGATCGTTGAGGTCGGAGGTGGCGTAGCGGCCGCCTTCGAGCGGAACGAGGGGGCGCAGGTCCGGCGGAATCACCGGCACCACGTCGAGCACCATCCACGCGGGATTGTTGCCGGATTTCTTGAAGGACTCGACCACCTTAAGGCGCTTGACCGCCTTGGCGCGCGCCTGCTGCGAGGAGGTGGTGGCGAACTGCTGGTGCAGCTCGGCCGACAGGGCCCCGAGGTCGAGTTCACCCAGGAGCGTCTGGATGGCCTCGGCGCCCATGCGCGCCACGAAGCGGTCGCCATAGGCGGAACGCGCTTCCTGGTATTCATCCTCCGTGAGCATCTGCATCTTCTCGAGCTTGATCGGGTCGCCGGGCAGTTCGCCCACGTCGCCCGGATCAAGCACGATGTACTGCTCGAAATAGATGATGCGCTCGAGCGTGCGGATGCTCAGGTCGAGCAGGTTGCCAATGCAGCTGGGGGTGTTTTTGAAGAACCAGATGTGCGTTACGGGCACGGCCAGCTTGATGCAGCCCATGCGCTCGCGGCGCACCTTGCTTTCGGTCACCTCGACGCCGCAGCGATCGCAGGTGATGCCCCGGTGCTTGACCTTCTTGTACTTGCCGCAGGCGCATTCCCAGTCCTTCACGGGGCCGAATATGCGCTGGCAGAACAGGCCGTCCTGCTCGGGCTTGAACGTGCGATAGTTGATCGTTTCCGGCTTCTTCACCTCGCCGCGCGACCACTTGAGGATCTCGTCCGCCGAGGCCAACTGAATCTGGATCGCGTCAAAGCGATCACCGGTTGTGGGGATGTATTTGGACAAGAGTTACTCCTCCGTGAATTCAGCGGGCTGAACGTCTTCTTCCACCACGGGCAATTCGCCGACGCCTTCAACCTGAACCAGCTTGATGACGTCGAGGCAGAGGCTCTGCATTTCACGCACGAGCACGTTGAAGCTCTCGGGGGTGCCGGGCTCCACTTCGCGCTCGCCCTTGACGATGGATTCGTAGACCTTGGTGCGGCCCTGGATATCGTCGGACTTGATGGTGAGCAGCTCCTGCAGCGTGTAGGAAGCGCCATAGGCCTGAAGGGCCCACACTTCCATTTCGCCGAAGCGCTGACCGCCGAACTGGGCCTTGCCGCCCAGGGGCTGCTGGGTGACCAGCGAGTAGGGCCCGATGGCGCGGGCGTGCATCTTGTCGTCCACCAAGTGGTTCAGCTTGAGCATGTAGATGATGCCCACGCAGGTATCCTGATGGAACTCGAAGCCGCTGCGTCCGTCGCGCAGGCGAATCTTTCCGCTCTGCGGCAGCTTGGCCTGCTTGAGGTACTCGTGAATCTTCTCTTCCTTGACGCCGTTGAACACGGGCGTGGCGATCTTCATGCCGAGGGTCTTCACCGCCCAGCCGAGATGCGTCTCAAGAATCTGTCCCACGTTCATGCGCGAGGGCACGCCGAGCGGGTTGAGCAGAATCTGCACCGGGGTGCCGTCCGGCAGGAAGGGCATGTCTTCGACGGGAACGATGCGGCTGACCACACCCTTGTTACCGTGGCGGCCGGCCATCTTATCGCCCACCGACATGCGGCGCTTGGTGGCCACGAAGACCTTGACCAGCTTGATCACGCCGGGGGGAAGCTCGTCACCCTTCTTCATCCGGTCGATCTGGCTGTCGCGGAAGGCGACCAGCTTGGCCTCTTCCATCGCCGCCATGTTGATCAAGCGGGTGATCTTGGTCTGGAGCTTCTTGTCCTCCAGCTGCATGCGCGCAAGCACGGAGTAGTCGAGGTCCTTCAAGTGCGCAGCGCGCAGCTTCTTGCCCTTTTCGAGCGCGAGGCCCTCGGTCTTGTGGTCGTACACGTCCTCGAGGATCTTCATGCCGATGAGATCATCACGCACCATATCCACGAAGCTGTTGCGGATTTCCTCGATGCGGTCATCATATTGCCGCTTGACCTTGGCCACGTCGGCAGCGAGCGACTTCTTCGCGGTGGCGTCGCCGGCCTTGTCCTTGCGGCTGCACACCTTCACGTCCACCACCACGCCGGAGGCGCCGGGGGGCAGGGTGAGCGAGGCGTCGCGCACGTCTTCGGCCTTGTCGCCGAAGATGGCGCGCAGCAGCTTCTCTTCGGGCGCCAGTTCCGTCTCGCCCTTCGGGGTGACCTTGCCGACGAGGATGTCGCCGGGGCCAACCTTCGAGCCGATACGGATGATGCCTTCTTCGTCGAGCTTGCGCAGGGCATCTTCGCTGACGTTCGGAATGTCGCGCGTCACGTCTTCCGGGCCGAGCTTGGTGTCGCGCGCCTCGAGCTCGTAGACGTTGATGTGGATGGAGGTGAACACGTCATCCTTCACGAGTTCCTCGGAAAGGATGATGGCGTCCTCGAAGTTGTAACCCTCCCAGGGAAGGAAGGCCACGAGCACGTTCTTGCCCAGCGCCAGCTCGCCGTTATCGGTGGCGGGGCCGTCGGCCAGGATGTCGCCCGCGCTGACCTTGTCGCCCTTGCGGACGATGGGACGCTGCGTGATGCAGGTGTTCTGGTTGGAGCGCACGTATTTCTTCAGCTGATACACGTCCTCGTCGGCGCGGAAGGGATTCTCGCTCTGGCCCTTCTTCACCTTGACGCGAATCACCTCGCTGTCCGCGTACTCCACCACGCCGCTGCGCTCGGCACGGGCCACCGTGCCGGAGTTGCGGGCAGTCACCGCCTCAAGGCCGGTGCCAATGTAGGGAGCGTCGGTGCGCAGCAGCGGCACCGCCTGGCGCTGCATGTTCGAACCCATGAGCGCGCGGTTGGCGTCGTCGTGTTCCAGAAAGGGAATCAGCGCCGCGGCGATGGACACCAGCTGCTTCGGCGAGATGTCCATGTAGTCAACCTGCTCGGGGCGCGCCTGGGGGAAGTCGCCCTGGTGGCGGCAAAGCACCGTCTGGCGCACGAACTTGCCGCGCTTGTCCAGCGGGGCGTTCGCCTGCGCCACGATGTAGTTGTCCTCGTCGTAGGCCGAAAGCATCTCGACCTCTTCCGTGACGCGACCGGTCTCCACCTTGCGGTAGGGGGTCTCGAGGAAGCCGAAGTCATTGATCTCGGCATAGGTGGACAGCGACGCCATGAGGCCGATGTTCGGGCCTTCGGGAGTTTCAATCGGGCAAATGCGGCCATAGTGCGTGGGGTGCACGTCGCGCACTTCGAAGCCCGCTCGCTCACGGCTCAGGCCGCCCGGCCCGAGCGCGCTCAGGCGGCGCTTGTGGGTCAACTCCGCGAGGGGGTTGATCTGGTCCATGAAGTGGGACAGCTGGCTGCGGCCGAAGAAGTCCTTGATCACCGCACTCACCGGCTTGGGATTCACGAGCGACTGCGGCGTGAGCTGTTCTTCGTCCTGGAAGTTCATGCGCTCGCGCACGGTGCGTTCCATGCGCACGAGGCCGATGCGCACCTGGTTGGCAAGAAGTTCGCCAACCGAGCGCACGCGGCGGTTGCCGAGGTGGTCGATGTCGTCGAGCACGCCGTCGCCGCCGCGAAGGCGGACGAGATATTGCAGCGTGGCAACAACGTCTTCCTTAGACAGGGTCTTCAGGTTTTGGTCAATCTGCAGGCCGAGCTTGCGGTTGATCTTGTAGCGGCCCACCGCCGCGAAGTCGTAACGGCTCGCGTCGAAAAACAGCTTCTGGAAGAAGGTACGGCAAGTCGCGTCGGTCGCGGGGTCGCCGGGACGAATCCGGTTGTAAATGTCGCGCATCGCCTCGTCCTGGCTTTGCGTGCGGTCCTGCGTCAGCGTCGTCACGATCGTCGTGTCGCGCTGGATGTCGTCCTTGTGGAGGATCTGGATTTCCGGCACGCTGTGCATCAGCGTGTCGATCTTCGACTGCGTGAGCTGCGTGGCGGCGTCGGCAAGAATTTCGCCGGTCTCCATGTTGATCACATCGGAGGCCACATATGCGCCCACCAATTCTTCCGGCTCGATCTGCTTGCCGTCCAGCTTGGCCTTCGTGCGCCCGAAGCTCACGGTCTGGAAGCGATAGAAAAGCGCGAGGATCTGCTCAGGCTCGACGTAGCCGAAGGCCTTGAGGAAAGTCGTCGCATACAACTTCGAGCGGCGGTCGATGGTCAGCCACAGGTAGTCGTTGATGTCGTACTCGAATTCAAGCCACGCACCGCGGTAGGGGATGATGCGCGCGCTCAGCAGCCACTTGCCGTTCTGGTGCTGCTTGCGCTCGAAGCTCACGCCCGGCGACTTGTGCAGCTGGCTGACGATGACGCGCTCGGCGCCGTTGATGATGAAGGTGCCCGTGGGCGTCATGATGGGAAGCTCGCCCAGGAACACCTCCTGTTCGAGCATCATCTTCTCGCGGGTCTCGCTGCCCGTGCCTGTCTCTTCGAAGCGCACCAGCCTCAGCAGCGCCTTGAGCGACGCCGCATAGGTCATGCCGCGCTCCTGGCACTCCTGGATGGAGTACTTCGGGGGGGTGAAGGAATAGTGCACGAACTCGAGGCGCGTCATCCCGTTGGGAGAGCTGATCGGAAAGACCTCGTCGAACACTTCCTGAAGCCCGGTGGACTTGCGCTCGTCCGGCGGCACTTCCCATTGAAGAAAGTCCGCGTACGACTTGGTCTGGATGTCGATCAGGTTGGGAAGTTCGTGCGGGTCGGCGAGCGTCGCCAGAGATACACGTTCCATGCGGGGGGCAACTGCCATGCGGACACTCCTAGCCCCGGCAAACTGGCGCGGCTGCAAGACACAAAAAGCCCCAAGCGTGGTTCTTCTTCATAACCAAGCCTGAGGCGCCCTGCGCCAAGACGTCGCCAATCTCCGGATATCGTTGTGGGAGAACAATGCTTTCGCGTGCACACTGCCACCAGGTTGTAGTGGTTAGGCGGACCTTGCCTGATTGCCGTCTCTCCCTGTTGGGAATGCAGCCTCACAGTTTAGCACGGAGAATCGGGACTGTCAAGTCCATTCAATAGTGTCTCTGGTCACCCGATCTACAGCTCGGCTAGCCGCTCTGTCGACAAGCCGAGGCTGGCTCGCGAGGAAATTATCGGGGTTGTGTAACGTATCCGATTTCGTATAGTATTTTTTAGACAAAAGGAGAAACTGATATGTCAACGTTGATTCGCACCCTCAGGTTACCGCTGAACGTCTTGTTGTTGGGGTTGATTTGCCTACCGATGGGTTGCGCCCGGTTTGGCGATCCACCGAAGACGGTGGACTTCGTTGAGATACCGCGATACATGGGGCTGTGGCACGAGATTGCCAGCAACCCGCAGTTCTTCAATGAAGACCTGGTGAACGTTACGGCGGAGTACACGCTCCGCGACGATGGCAAAGTGACGGTATTGAACCGCGGCTTTCAGGGATCGCCGAATGGACCCGAGGAGACCATCGAAGGCGTGGCTCGCGTGAAGGACACGACCACCAATTCGAAGTTGGGTGTGCGCTTCCCCTCGGTGCCTTTCAGTTTTCTGTTTGAAGGCGAGTATTGGATAGTGATTCTGGACGAAGACTACGAATACGCGGTGGTCACCGACAGCCGTCAATCGACGCTTTTCGTTCTCAATCGTACTCCCGCCATGACGCGTGAACGCTACGAGAGCATCCTCGCGGAACTGGAGGAACTGGAAGTTGACACCTCCCGGCTGAGAATTACCGGCACGCTGACGGAGTAAGCACATCGACCTCTCGTGCGCATGGCGGCGTGTACCCGCAGCGCAATCGTAGCGCTTGGGAGTTCGTCATGCAGGTGCTGATTCGTGATATGGAGCCGGAGGACTACCGCGCTTGGCGCGTGCTTTGGGATGATTACTGCCAGTTTTATGGAGTCGCACTCGACGAGTCCGTCTCGGTGAACACTTGGAATCGTCTGCTGGACCCTTGCGACTCGGTCATGTTCGCACGCATTGCGGTATGCGATAGCCAGCCCTGCGGCTTCGCGCATTGCGTCGTGCATCCTGCGACTTGGGTCAGCGAACCCTGCTGCTATCTGGAAGATCTCTACGTGAGTCCCTCGTCGAGACGTCAGGGAATCGCACGTGCGCTGCTGGATGACCTGATATCTCGTTGCAAGGCGCGCGGCTACGCGCGCCTATACTGGCACACTCACAGCGACAACGTGACGGCGAGAGCGCTTTATGATTCCTACCAGCCTGCGGACGACTTCGTGCGCTATCGAATCGTCCTTTGATGAGACCGTCTCACCCCGTGGCCGGGGCGGTGCGAGCCTGCGGCGCATCATGACGGGGCTGCGGAAGGGCGAGGGCCGCAATGAACGCGAAAAGTATGAGCGCGAGACTGACGGCATAGGTGCTCACGGAACCGAAGCGCCAGTAAATGACGCTGGCGGAGAGCGGCCCCAAGGCACGGCCCAGTGCCCCGACTGATCGGAACAGTCCGTTGACACGCCCTTGCTGATCGTCGCTTGCGTAAAGGGTGACCAGCGAGGTGAGGCATGGGACGGCCTGCCCCATGCCGACGGCGGCGAGGAACAATCCGGCGTAGAGCAGCGGCTGGCTGCCCCAGGGTCCGGACACGCCAATGATGAGCATGGCCGGGAGCATGCAGGCAAGTCCGCGCAGGGCCATCACGCGAGGCCCCACCGCATCGCCCTTCCGACGCACGTATCCCCCCTGCACCAGCGCGAGGCTGAGGCCCACGAAAAACAGCATGGCGGCATTCCGCCCCGAACCGTAGCCAAAGTACTCCGCCGCCATGAAGGTGAGCGTGAACTCCACGCCAGAGAAGGCGAAGATAAAGAGGAAATACACGAAGTTGACCCGGCTGACCCCGGGAAAATCCGAGGCGTCGAACAGCCGAAAGGGATTTGCCGTGCGCGTGGGCGCGGCGGCCGTAGCCTCGGGCGCGCGAGTTTCGGGCATGCTGCGCAACACACCCGCCAAGTTAATGGCGGTGAGCAGAAACGCGACCAGGGCAGCGCCCGAGAAGGGATTCACACCCCAGGCGGTCAAGGCGGGAAACCACGCGGTGAGGTCCACCAGCGAAGCCGCACCGCCGATGGCCGGGCCAAGCACGAAACCAAGGCCAAATGCGATGCCGAGCACCGCCATGCCGCGCGCACGGTGCTCACGCGCGGTGACGTCGGTGACGATGGCGGAAACGATGGAAATGTTGGCGCTCATCACGCCGCCCAACAGACGCGCCAGCAGAAGCACCTCGAAGCGGGCGGCAAAGAACCAGAGCGCGTAAGAAAACAGCATGCCGATGAGGGCGAGAATCAGCAGGGGCCTGCGTCCGTGCTGGTCAGAAAGACTGCCGAAGATGGGGGCAAATAGGAACTGGAGCAGGGAGTATATGGAGCCGAGGATTCCTCCGAAAAGCACGAGAACGCCCCACTCAGCATCGGCCCCCGCCGTGGCGCTCAGCCGCGTGAGCAGGTCATGGAACGCCTGGAACAAGCCGCCGGCCTCCCCGGCATCGCGGTAGTATGCGAGCATCGAAGGAAACAGGGGGAAGATCAAGGAAAATCCGACGAGATCGAGAAACAAGGTAAGGAACGCCAGGCGCAGCACTGGCGTATTTGGGGCGGAAGAGGTGGTCGAAGTATTGGTCATCGTCTCTGTAGAGTCCGGCTGGAGGCATGCGACCGGGGGCAAAACGACAGTATAGCAAGGGGCGATTGGCCTGCGCGATACGAGGCGGGAGCGTCTCGGAATCCTTGTGCTATCATCGCAGATCAAGCTTTTCACCGAGAGAACCGACGCCCGATGGCTTCAATTCCCGCAGGTTTACTGACAGCACGCAACCTTACCCGTTGCGTTTACGGAGGACTGTTGCTGTTGGCGCTCCTCGCCCTGCTGCGGCCTGACCTGCTACGAGGCGCATGGCGCGAGGCGATGGGTTCGCTCCGCGGCGATACCATCGGGTTGAGGATGGCGGTTTCCCCGCGGGACCACGAAGGCAAGGCCCTGGCCGCATTCCTCGATGCACACCCAGATTTCGACGTGACCACAGTGGAATCCGACACCCCCGCTTCCTCGATGGGGCTGCTGCGCAGTGGGAACGCCGACCTCGCCGTGCTTCCCGCGGTACTTCCTCCCGGCGGTGGAAATGTAGAGCGCGTGGCCTTGGGCAGCGCGGGTGCGCGCCTGTTGCACATGCTCGCCCCGGCGGATTCCGGCTTGAACTCCTATGCGCAACTGGCGGGCAAGCGGGTCGGCGGGGGGCTCCCTGGCTCCGTGGAAGCCACGCTGCTAGAATCACTTTTTGCCGCCATCCCCCTGAACCCGCCCGCGAAGCTGGTCACCGGGCACAATCTCGACCTGGAGCAGGCCTTTCTCGACGGAGAAATTGATGCGGGAGCGGTAATACGTCCCTTGCCTTCCCCGGAAGTAACCGGCCTGATCGCCACGGGATACTACCGCTTGCTGTCGGTGAGTGTGGGCGCCGCCGGAATCTGGTCGCTGCCGGCCGCGTTTCTGGCATCCATCCCCGCGCAGGTATACACGGCGCCGGGCTCGGGCACGACGGCGGAGAATCCCGTGCCCACGCTGGGTTTGGACATGTTGGTGTATACCCGGCCCGATCTGGCACATGGCGTGGCGGGCTCGCTGGCCACGACCTTGGCAGCCGCCCTCGAGCGCAATGGCATGGTTGGCATCTCGGGGAGGAATGCGCTGGCCGGATTGCCGCCGGAAGTGCACCTGCATCCCGGTGCCGCGGCGGCGTATCGAAGCATGGCGCCATGGACCTGGGACGATGCGGCGCTGTTGACCTGGATGTTGTGCGGACTCGCGGTGCTCACCCTGCTTGGCATGCGGGCATTGCAGTACCGCGAGACAAGGCTTCACCGGCAACGCGCCTCACTGGTGACGCACTTCGCCCTGCGCGCCCGCGCGCTCGAATTGGCCTTTGCGGAGGCTCCTGACGAGAAGCGGGATGCCCTGCGACGCGAACTGCTGGACCTTGATGAACAAGCCGAGGCGGCATGGCTTTCTGGCAGGCTGGATGCCAGCGACATCCTGATGCTGCGCCTGGGCTGGAGCGCGGAACTTCCCGAGCGTTCCACCGAGGAACTGCGTGCACGAGCGCTGGAGATTCCCGCAGCCGCATCGCCTGTAAGGCCAAGCCGCGAGGCCGCACCTGCGATGTTGCACGTCCCCACATCGATGCCTCCCACGGTGACGCCTGTCCCCGCGCGCGACCTGGAGCCCGACACCCACGAGGATGAACCCTCCGATTTCGTTCCGGAGGAGACCGAGTTCGCAAGGCCCCTCCCACGCCAGCCAGAAGCGGCGCCCCAGGCGACCGATGAATACGGGTCGGGAGCCCTGCTCAACACCATTCGCGTGCGCAAGCGGATCGAAGACGACTTGGATGAACCACCCGCCCAGCCCGAGCCGCTGCCCCGGGTGGCCGACGCCAAGCAAGACGCGTCGATCCGTGTGAAGCAGAAAGAGCCCAAGCGCGGCCCGGATTCCGCCAAGCGCGGCGCACGGAAAGAACCCGCCGCACGCAACGAACGCGCCCCGGCCAAACCACCCGCCCCGCCCCGAGAGACTCCCCCGCAGGACGCCGACGGCGGCAAGCCTCAGTTGCCGTTGTTCTGAGGCCAAGCACTTCAGCAAAAACAAGAAGGCTGCCCCATCGGGGCAGCCTTCTATGCTTGGTATAGACCGCGTGGAATTACGCCCCGGCTTCGGCCTTGGCGATGAGGTTGAGGGCGGAGCCGGCGCGGTACCAGCCGATCTGGTTTTCGTTGTAGGAGTGGTTGGCCTTGATCTCTTCGGTGGTGCCGTCGGCGTGGTGCAGCACGAGGGTGAGCGGGACGCCGGGGGCGAAGGTGTCGAGGCCGAGGATGTCGATGGTGTCGTCTTCCTGAATCTTGTCGTAGTCGGCCGGGTTGGCGAAGGTGAGGGCGAGCATGCCCTGCTTCTTGAGGTTGGTCTCGTGGATGCGGGCAAAGCTGCGCACGATGACGGCGCGCACGCCGAGGTGGCGGGGTTCCATGGCGGCGTGTTCGCGGCTGGAGCCTTCGCCGTAGTTCTCGTCGCCCACGACGATGGAGCCGACGCCGGCGGCCTTGTAGGCGCGCTGGGTGGCGGGCACTTCGCCGTATTCGCCGGTCAGCTGGTTCTTCACCTTGTTGGCTTCATCGTTGAAGAAGTTGATGGCGCCGATCAGCATGTTGTCGGAGATGTTGTCGAGGTGGCCACGGAAGCGCAACCACGGCCCGGCCATGGAAATGTGGTCGGTGGTGCACTTGCCCTTGGCCTTGATGAGCAGCTTGAGCCCGGTGATGTTGCCGTTGCCGCTCGCGGCGAAGGGGCTGAGCAGCTGCAGGCGCTTGCTGTCGGGAGCGACCTTCACCACCACGCCGCTGCCGTCTTCGGCCGGGGCCTGATAGCCGGGGTCTTCGCAGGCGAAGCCCGCCGGGGGCAGTTCCACGGGGGTGGGCGCATCCAGCATCACCTGCTCGCCGTCGGCATTCGTCAGCGTGTCGGTAATCGGGTTGAAGCCAAGGTCGCCCGCAAGCGCCAGGGCCGTCACCAGCGGGGGCGAGGTGACGAAGGCGTGGGTCTTGGGATTGCCGTCGGCGCGCTTGGCGAAGTTGCGGTTGAAGCTGTGCACGATGGTGTTCGGCTCGTACTCGTCGCCGCTGCGATAGCGCGCCCACTGGCCGATGCAGGGTCCGCAGGCGTTGGCCAGCACGGTGCCGCCGATGGCCTCGAAGTCCTTGATGATGCCGTCGCGCTCGATGGTGTAACGCACCTGCTCGGAGCCGGGCGTAATCATGAACTGCGCCTTCACGTTCAGCTTCTTGGCGCCGGCCTGGCGCGCCACGCTGGCGGAGGCGGTCATGTCTTCGTAGCTGGAATTCGTGCAGGAACCAATGAGGCCCACTTCCACTTCACGCGGCCAGCCGTTCTCGGCCAGCACCTTCTTCATTTCGGAGATGGGCGTGGCGCGGTCCGGGGTGAAGGGGCCGTTGAGGTAGGGCTCCAGCGTATCAAGGTCGATCTCGATGAGTTCGTCGTAATACTTCGCGGGGTCGGCATAGACCTCGGGGTCGGGGCGCAGGTGCTCGGCCACGGCCTTGGCGGCGGCGGCCACATCGGCGCGGCCGGTGGATTCCAGGTAGCGCACCATCGAGTCGTCGAAGGCGAAGGTGGAGCAGGTGGCGCCGATTTCCGCGCCCATGTTGCAGATGGTGCCCTTGCCGGTGCAGCTCATGTTTTCCGAGCCTTCACCGAAATATTCGACGATGGCGCCGGTGCCGCCCTTCACGGTGAGGATGCCTGCCACCTTGAGGATAACGTCCTTCGGCGCGGCCCAGCCACTGAGCTTGCCCTTGAGATGCACGCCGATGAGCTTGGGCCACTTGAGTTCCCACGCCATGCCGGCCATCACGTCCACCGCGTCTGCACCGCCCACGCCGATGGCGAGCATGCCCAGGCCGCCCGCGTTCACGGTGTGGCTGTCGGTGCCAATCATCATGCCGCCGGGGAACGCGTAATTCTCCAGAACCACCTGGTGGATGATGCCCGCGCCCGGCTTCCAGAAGCCGATGCCGTACTTGTTGGAAACGGAGGCGAGGAAGTCGAAGACTTCCTGGTTGTTGGTCAACGACTCGGCCAAGTCCTGCTTCGCGCCGACGCGCGCCTGGATAAGGTGGTCGCAGTGCACCGTGCTGGGCACGGCCGTCTTGGCCTTGCCCGCGCTCATGAACTGGAGCAGCGCCATCTGCGCCGTCGCGTCCTGCATGGCCACACGGTCCGGGGCAAAGTCCACGTAGTCCTTGCCGCGCTGGTAGGCGGAGGCGGGGAACTGGTCATAGAGGTGGCTGTAGAGAATCTTCTCGGCCAGGGTGAGCGGCCGGCCCACCAGTTTGCGGGCGGCGGCTACGCGCTCAGGAAGCTGCGCGTATACCTTTTGGATCATGTCGAAATCGAAAGCCATGGCGAGAATCTCCGAAGGGTTGGGGGGCATCCCATGGCGCGATGGCAGACAGCCGGGCGGGGTCTGCTAAACAAAAGCGCGGCAAGGGATTGCACCGCTGCAAGCGGCGGAGAGTATAGCAAATAACGCGCAATGTGCTCAAACAGGGCACTTAACATTTGCCGCACACCCTCCATTGCGGCTATCGTTGTGCATTGAACACAAGGGGAACCGGACTTGTCCAACCACGAAGAATTATTGCGCACCGAGGCGCTGGTGAAGGCTTACCGCAAGCGCACGGTGGTGAGTGGGGTGTCCATTTCCGTGGGCCCCGGCGAGGTGGTGGGCTTGCTGGGACCCAATGGCGCGGGCAAGACGACCACCTTCAGCATGACGGTGGGGCTGGTGCGGCCGGACGCGGGCAAGATGTGGTTTCGCGGACAGGACGTGACGAAGCTGCCCATGTATCGGCGGGCGCGCGAGGGCGTGGCCTATCTGCCGCAGGAACCGAGCGTGTTCCGGGATCTGACCGTGAAGCAGAACATCCTGGCGGTGTTGGAGTACCAGCGCCTGAGCAAGGACCAGCGCGAGGCGCGCACGAAGCAGCTGATGGAAGAGCTGGCGATAGCCCACTTGATGGACAGCAAGGCCGTGACGCTGTCCGGCGGAGAGCGCCGACGCACCGAGATTGCCAGGGCGCTGGCGACCGAGCCCAAGGTCTTCCTGCTGGATGAGCCCTTCGCGGGCATCGACCCCATCGCGGTGGCGGACTTGCAGGACACGGTGGCCGCGCTGGCCGAGAAGGGCATTGGCGTGCTGATTACCGACCACAACGTGCGCGAGACGCTGCATATTGCGGACCGGGCCTACATCATCCACCAGGGGCAGGTGCTTGCAGAAGGCACGCCCGAAGAAATCGCCGCAAACGAACGCGTGCGGGAGATCTACCTGGGCGAACGCTTCCAGATCGCCTGACCAGATTTACTCCATTGGCAGGCGGTACAGCCGAATCTCATGGGTTTCGTTGGGACACGCCACTTCCGCGTAGATCCAAAGCTCCTCCCCCACGCGCAGCCAACTGCTGTATCGAAACGTGGCGAAGTGTTCACTCGGGGTACAGCTCAACAGCAGCGGCGCATCCGGCGTCAGATCCTGCATGGTGTGCAGGTCCATTGTGAAGGCCAGCCCAGTGCCGATGTTATACACCGGGTCATGCCACGTCACGTCCGAGCCTTCGTAAACGAACAGGTATCCCACGCCCAGTGGAAGCAGGCTGGATGGACGAACGAAGAAATCGTGCCAGCCCGCGAGGTCCATCACGGGATCACGCACATTCCCCACGGGTAACCAGGACTCGCCATCGTCGCTGGTGAAATGAAAGATGCGCTCGTTCTGACGAATGTATCCCGTGACATAGGCGTGGTGCTTGCCGCCCGCGTGAACAATTACGGGGTCTTTATATTCCACCGGAACGATGTCGCGGTCGAAGCTTTTCTCGGGAGCCGTGATCACCGGATAGGCCGAGGTAGGATCAAACTGATCGGGGCTTTCCGCGTCCGCGAACTTGATGATGGCCCATGGCCCATCCTTCCAGGGGCCGCAGGCGTAGAGCTTGAAATTCCCCGAGGTGGGATCGCGCAGAAGCGCGGGCCGCTCGAAGCCGGGGATGGGCACCTCATCACGCTTGATGCTGTGTACGTGTTCGAACTTCACACCATCCTTGCTGCGGAGAATCCGGATTTCGTAACCGCGAAGGCCGCGCTTTGATTCTGCCGTGCGCATCCGCGCCGCCAGCCAGAACGTGCCATCATCCCCCCGCGCCACGGATGGCGCACCCGCCCACCATTCCGGCTCGTCGCGGTCAGGGCGAAGGATAACGTCGTACTGGGCAAGACGCGACTGGATATCGCCGAACAACTCCGGCTGCGCGGAAGGAATCACCGGCTGAGCGTGAAGTGGCGGCACGACAAAGCACAGAAGCGCAATGGCGAACATGATGATTGTGCATCGCTTATTCATCGTAATCTGTCCACTTCGAAGAGGTATGGTGCATAGTTGCTATTCCCCAACATCACTGAGCGTAGCCCCTGGACGATCTCATCCAGCGCCGGTCGCCAATCCTGCGCGAGATCGAGTGCATCGTTGAGATGCCGGTTGGCCTCGGCCTGGGGCCACCCAAAGAATCGCGAGCAGCCATAAACAGCTATCGGCCGGTGCAGGATCATGTCCTTCTGAAGCAGGTTGCCGTAGGCCATCATGACGGACTTCATGCAGCGGACGGCCCAGCGGATTTGGAGCACGGCGTCGTCCACGGGGATTCCTGTCGCCTCGGCCAGCGGAGCAGCATAGGCCCTGACGAGAATCTCTTCCTCACCAGCTCCAGAAGCGCTGGCACTGGTATAGAGTTGCTGCCCAAGGGTGGGGCCCATATCCCGGGCGATGGCCATATCGAGCGCCGCGTCGAACAGGTCCTCTGCCTGGTGCATCGTGATGCCGCTGCGTTCGCTCAATTCCCGCAGCTTGCGCGTCATGTAGTTCTCGGGAGCATCTGCAACGAAGTAGGCATGCGCAATGGCATCGGCTCCCCAAGTGTTGTTGTGCGTGGCGAATGCGGCCGAGAAGGGCGTGAGCTCAAGCTGTTCAAATTCACAATGCGTGGCACGCTTCATGTGGCTTTCAGCAGCGGGGCTCGACCGGAACGCGCCATTAAAGTCGGGCAGCGTCGCGGCAAAGAGCGCGGTGGGATGACTTTCCTCGAAAAGCTGCAGGGCGATGTAAGCATGAGCTGCCGGGCCAAAGGGCGACGCGGTTGAGTGCATCCCGAGAAATAACAGAAGTATTCCTGCAAGCGTCGATCTCATGAAGACACCCTCATGACCCCGCGTTGCGCGCGGCAAGGCAACGTTCCAGCTCCGCATTGCATCGCCCGCGCATTTCTTCCAACACGGACGCGTGGTCCTCGTCTCCCGCCAGGTTCCTGAGTTGGTCCGGGTCGGCACGCAGGTCATGCAGGTACTCGTAGGGCGGGGTCTGTTCATCGTAGCGGGCATAGACGTAGCGGGTGTCGCGTATGCCTTCCCACTTGGGTATCTGCTTATGGTTCATGCGGTGCTCCGCGTAGAAACTGTTTCGCCAATCTGCGGGCCTTTCACCGCGAAGCAGCGGCGCAAGGCTGCGGCCCTGATAATGACCGGGAGCGTGAAGGCCAGCGATTTCCAAAAGCGTGGGGGCGATATCCAGATTAAGCGCCATAGCATCGACGACGCGCCCCCCCGGCACTCGCGGGTCGCGGATGATGAGCGGCACCCGCAGCGACTCTTCGTAGTGCGACCACTTGCCCGAGAATCCGCGGTTGCCCATGTAATAGCCGTTGTCCGCCATGTAGATGACAACGGTGTTCTCCGGGAGGCCCCGCCGCTGCAGCGCTTCCAGCACCCGCCCAATCATCACGTCCACCCCGGAGAGCATGCGGTAATAGGCACGCATGTTCTTCTGATACTTCTCCGGCGTGTCCCACCGCCAGTGATAGCGCACGCGATTCATCGACTCCTTAAGGAAATCAGGCTGGGCGTCAAAGATGGCGGGGTCGCCAAGGCGCGGCGCGGGAAAAGTGACATCTTCATACATGCCCTTCACCGCGTCAATGCAGGGGAAATGATTCTCGAGGTCGCCATCTTCGCCATGCGGCGAGCTGAAGCTGAGGCTCAAGCAAAACGGCTGGCCGGCTGGCGCTGCTTCAAGAAAAGCAATTGCCTCTTCGGTGTTGATCTCGTCGATGTGGCGGAGGCTGCCGTCCTCCTGCTTCTTCAGGTAGGGGCGATCACGATCGTGAAACACGTCGAACAAACCGGCTTCGTCGAAACCTTCATAGTTCGCACCGAATTTCCCAACGAAGCCGGTGTGGTATCCCGCCTTGCGCAGCAGCGCGGGATAGCTGGACTCCGTGAATCGCCGGGGCACCGGTGGCGCGCCGAAAGTGTAACCATGCGTGCGCTCCGCCAGGCTGGTCAATATCGAGGCGCGGCTCGCCGCGCAGATGGGCGTGGTGACAAAGGCATTCTTGAAGCGCACCCCTTCCGCCGCGAGCCGGTCAATGTTCGGTGTCTGGACTATCGGGTCGCCCGCACAGCCCAGGGTGTCGTTGCGTTGATCATCCGCGAAGATGAACAGAATGTTCGGGCGAGAGAGTTCCGCTTGCGATACGCTGGCCATGCAGACGCAAGCAAGGATACAGGCAAGAACAGGCTTCATCGGGGCAATGTCCTCCTGCTATCACTATGCGGTCGAGGCGGCCCCGAGTCAATGCATTGAAATACTCGCTTCAACTATGCGTGAATCCTCGTTTGGAATGCGTGGAGAAAGGACCCCCGTCACGTGCTCAAGAAGCTTGCTGTGTTCGTTTGCACGGGATTCGTCCTTATCGTGGATATGGCGACTGCCCAGCCACCGCGCGGCCTTGCCTCGCTCCACGTGCCCGAGGGCTTCACGGTGGAGATTGCCGCCGGCCCGGAGCTGTCAAGCTACCCCATGTTCATGGAGTTCGACGAGCAGGGGCGGCTGTTCATCGCTGAATCCTCCGGCATGGACAAGTCCGGCAAGGAGATGCAGGCGGAACCCGAGTGCATGATCCTGATGTTGGAGGACGTGGATGGCGACGGGGTCTTCGATAGGCGCACGGTCTATGCCGACAAGCTGAGCCTGCCCATGGGGGTGCTGAGTTACCAGGGCAGCATCTACACCGCGTCGCCGCCGGACTTCATCCGCCTGAAGGATAAGGACGGTGACGGCGTGGCCGACGAGCGCGAGGTGCTGCTGACTGGCTGGAACGTGCTGAACACCGCCAGCCTGCATGGTCCCTTCCTCGGGCCGGATGGGTGGATGTATCTCACGCATGGACGGCATGGTTACAAGATCCAGACAAAGGAAGGGCAAACACTGGAGGGGCTCGCGTCGCGCATCTGGCGCTGCAAGCCGGATGGCACGCAGCTCGAGCGTTTCTGCGGCGGCGGCTTCGACAATCCCATTGAGATAGCCTTCACTGAGGCGGGCGAACTGATCGGCACGATGACCTACTTCACCGACCCGAAGAACGGCCAGCGCGACGCGCTGATGCACTGGGTCGAGGGGGGCGTGTACCCCAAGGAACACGAAAGCCTGAAGGAGTTTGACGGCCAGCGCACGGGCGATCTGCTGCCGCCCATCACCAAGTTCGCGCGTGTGGCCCCATCGGGCTTCATGCGCCTTCGCGGCGATGCATTTGGCGCGGAGTACAAGGACAACTTCTTCAGCGCGCAGTTCAATCCGCACCGCGTGCAGCGGCACATCATCACCCGCGCGGGCGCCACCTTCGCCTCGCAGGACAGCGACTTCCTGACTTCGACCAACCCCGACTTCCACCCGACGGATGTCATCGAAGACGCCGACGGCAGCATGCTCGTGTCCGACACGGGCGCGTGGTACGTGGACGCCTGCCCCGTGTCGCGCGTGGCCAAGCCCGAGATTCGCGGCAGCATCTATCGCATCCGCCGGCTAGACGCACCCAAGGTGGATGATCCGCGCGGACTCAAGCTGGCATGGAAGAATGCATCGTCGGCGGCCTTGGCGGAGCAATTGAGCGACCCGCGACCGGCCGTACGCGACCGGGCGGCGTGGATGCTGTCGGAACGGGGAGAAGAAGCGGAAGAACCCTTGAAGGGGTTGCTCGAATCGGATGCCGAGTCATCAACGAAGATTGTTGCATTGGATAGCCTGGGCCGCATGGGCAAGGCCGAGGCTGCACTGAACCTGCTCAACAACACGGATACCAATGTGCAGATTGTAGCGGCTCGTTGGACCGGTATTGCTTTCGCACGGACCGATCCTCAATCGGCCAGTGAAGAGGCTTTGCAAGCCTTCGACGGCTTGGCAGCACTGGCCACGGGACATGAGATCGCGGCCCGTAGAGAAGCCGCCTTGGCGCTGGGACATTACGGGACGCGTGGAGCCCCGATGGCGATATTGACTGCGCTGGTGAATCAGGAGCCCGACGCTTTCCTGGAACATGCGGCAATCCATGGAATATCCATTTCAGACTCGTGGGGACTTCAGGAAATGTTGGCCGCCCCGGATGCATCGGTTCGGCGCGCCGTGTTGCTGGCCATGGACAACCATCAGCAGTTGAGCGAGGAGTCGCTTGTTCCCTTGATGGACGACGCGGATGCGCGCGTGCGAGACGCCGCGTTTGCTATCGCGGCCCGGCATCCTTTGTGGAGCGAAGCGCTCGGTAAGCACATAGGACGTAGCCTCGGGGATTGGAGCCCGGAGAGGTCGGCCAGTTTGCTGGGTGCCCTGCGCGCCTTCGCCGGGGATACGCGTGTAATGGATGCCGTGGCCACCTACATGGCCGACACGTCTCGGCCTGAGCGTGCAGCGTTTATGCTGAACGCGGTTGAGCGCAGCGCCTTCGATCCCTTGCCGGAAATCTGGCTCGATGCCGTGGCAACCGTGTTGGACTCGGACAGCGAAAGCCTTCGCTCACAGGCCATTCGAGTCATCCGAACGCGTGATGTCACGGGACTCGACGCGAAGCTGCTTGCGCTCGCCGACGACACACAGCAACCCGAAGCCTTGCGCCTGGCGGCGCTGGATGCCGCTCTGGCTGGCTTGGCATCCCTGGAAGATGCCCGCCTCGCGCAGGTGATTTCCTGCCTGGGCGTTGACCGCGATCCCAATGTCCGCCAATCGGCGGCAAGGCTGTTGAGCAAAGCTCCCCTCTCCCCGGAGCAAGCCCGTGTTGTTGCCACATCGCTGTTGCCCAATGCGGACGCGCTAACCTTTGGCAACCTGCTGGCCGCCGTGGGTAAGCATGTCGATGAGGCCACCGGTCTTGCGCTGGTTGAGGCATTGGGCCGTGCGCAATACGACATCAACCGCATTCCCCCGCGCGAGATCGAGGCGCTCTTTTCCGCCTATCCCGACAAGGTGCAACAAGCCGCCGCGCCGATCCGCGCGAAGGCCGCAGTCTTGGACGAGGCCCGCCTGAAGCGGCTAGCGGAACTTACTCCCAAACTCGGCACGGGCGACGTGGGGCGGGGGCGGCAGATTTTCTTCGGCGAGAAGGTGGCCTGTTCCACCTGCCATACCGTTGGCGAAGAAGGCGGTGATCTCGGCCCGGACCTCACCACCGTCGGCGTGGTGCGTTCCGGTGGTGATCTGTTGGAGGCGCTACTCTTTCCCAATGCCAGCATCGTGCAGGGCTACGAGTCCTACCAGGTGAAAACCTTCGACGGCACCCTGCTCGGCGTGTTGGGCGAACAAACCGCCGAAGGACTTACCCTGCGCACCGCCGCCGACGCGGAAACCTATGTTTCCACGCCTGATATTCTGGCGATGGAAGAATACCCCTTGTCCCTCATGCCCGAGGGATTGGAGCAGGGCCTCAGCGAGGAGGAGCTGCTCGACCTGATGGCTTTCCTGCAATCCCTCAACAACGAACCCTGGTTGTTGCCCGAACAACGGGACACCGCCAAGGCAACGCAATAATGCAAAGGCTGGTCTGCATGAAACTTGCTTTACCGATGCTGATGGCAACGATCTGCGCGACATCGTTCGCGGCGCCCATCAGCCCCACAGAACCCATGCCCCTTTTCAACGGCAAAGACCTTTCGTCGTTCTACACCTTCATCAAGGGGCGAGGCCGCGACGCGGATCCCAAAGCGGTCTTCACCGTGGTGGATGGCGAGATACGCGTGTCCGGTGAGGAATGGGGCTGCATCACCACGAACGAGGAGTTCACCAACTACCGCCTTATCGTTGAGTTCCGATGGGGCGATGAGACCTTCGCCCCGCGCGAGAAGGCAGCGCGCGACAACGGCATCCTGCTGCACTCCACCGGCAAGGATGGCGGCTACGGCGACACCTGGATGCACAGCATCGAGTGCCAGATTATCGAGGGCGGCACGGGCGACCTGCTCGTGGTGGGCGATGGCTCGAAGGACTTCGAGCTGACGGTGCCCGCCGCGCCCGAGCGGCAGGGCAATAGCCCGGTTTACCAGAAGGGCGGCACGCCGGTCACCCTCAATAGCGGCCGCGCCAACTGGTGGGGACGCGATCCCGCGTGGACCGATACCGTGGACTTTCGCGACGCAAAGGACGTGGAGAAACCGGTGGGCGAATGGAACACCATCGAGTGCATCGCCAAGGGCGACACCCTCAAGGTGCTGCTCAATGGCGTCCTCGTCAACGAGGCTTTCGGTCTCAAGCCCACGGCGGGCCGCATCCAGATTCAAAGCGAAGGCGCGGAGACCTTCTTCCGGCGGGTGGAACTGCTGCCGCTGGAGTAGTTCGGTTGCCGAAATCCCGAGTCCACGTCATACCTGCGAAAGCAGGTATCCACTGGTTCCCATCATCGTTGCTGCATTAGCAGTGGATTCCTGCTTTCGCGGGAATGACGGTGATATGCGGACCTTACTTCAACGCCTCCGGCCGGGGTGACTCATCGGCGAAGGCCAGCAACGAATCCACCAGGATGGGACCTGTACGCTCGCCGAGCGAGGTCTCACTCACGTACTCATATCGCTCGAAGCTATTGAAGTCTTCCTTCGTGAGGATGTAGCCGAAGGCGTCATTCGTCAGGCCGAAGAGCATGTTGTGCTCGCCGTGCATCTTGCGCTTGAGGTAGTAGCCGATGTTCGGCAGAGCCTCGCCGGGGATGGTAAGGATCTGCGCATTGCCAATATTGACCAGGTTCACCTGCGTCACGATGGTGCGGTCGGCCTCGTTGCGCGGATAGTTCAGCGGCGATCCCAGCACCACCATCCAGAGGACATCGTTGTCCACAGGGAAGGTAACGCCACGGCGCGCGCAATAGAGCACGGGGGATTCCTGCACCGGGGCGTCCGCCACAATGCGCAGCGCCTCGTCGGCGAGCAGCTTGCCAATGCGCAGACACTCCTCCCACACGCGGGCGTCGTCCCACATACCCACGCCACCAGGCCGGGGCTTGTCGTAGTCGCGGTTGTCCGCCGTCACCATGCCGCCCTGGGCGCCATTCATGAAGATGCCCGTGCCGCCCCCCGCTTCCGCGATGCGGTCATACATCGGCCCGATGAGGTCCGGGCTCACGATACCCACGCCCGGCCCCAGCACTTCCGGGTGCACGGCGTAGTTCACGAGCGTGGCAATGGCGTTGCCGTCTTGGCCAATCGCCTGGATGACGCTGCACCGCGGATCGTAAAGCTGGGGGGCGTAGTAGTTGTAGGCGATCTTGCCCTTGGCCTCGTCCGTGGCAATCTTCAACGTGGCGGGCTGGGCCTTGGCCAGCGCCTGGTTCACC
>JBJOID010000215.1:0-12549 GCA_046047315.1 Candidatus Hydrogenedentota bacterium
CAGCAGCGAGTTCTATACCCATCTTGCGGTCTATGAAGAACGTCCCGACCTGTGCGCCGTGGTTCACGCGCATCCCCCGGTGGCGACAGCCCTGACGCTCGCTGGGGTCTCCCTGATGGAGCCCTTGCTTCCCGAGGTGGTCATGAACATGGGCGCGGTGCCCACGTGCCCCTATGCAACGCCGGGCACCCTCGAGGGGGCTGTGTCGATTCGTGAGGCCATACGCCATTGTGACACGGTCATGCTCGACCGGCATGGCGCGTTGTGCGCGGGCGGCGACCTGATGGAGGCCTACCACAAGCTCGAGCGGCTTGAGCACGCGGCCCTGATACTGTGGCACGCGCTGGCGTTGGGGAACGTGACGCCGCTTAGTCCGGAGCAGGTTCGGCGCATACACGAGGCCGGTAGCGCGTACGGGGTGAAAGGGCGCATTTACCGGGGCTGTGGCACCGCACTCTGTTCCGGAGGGGACAATTCGTAGCGGCGCATCGTGCCTTCCTCCAAGGAGCGCATGGCATGCGGGGCTTGAAACCACATCCACCATGCATGCTCGAGCACGGCCGTGAGTCGGTCATGGGTGACTACTTTGGCGGGTTTTAGGGCCGCAGCCCAGGCGTCCGCCTGCACTCCGCTGTCGCAGCCGCTCAGGTAAACGTAGCCCAGCTGCAATCCGACGTCCCCTGGCTGAAGGTCATGCGGGGCAAACCAGCTGTCTCCGGCAATCAATCCTTCCGCCTGTCCATGGCTGGCCACCATCACGAAGCGGCCGTGCGCGAAGGCTTCCAGCAGGTGCTCGCGGGTGATGGGGAGCGCCCGAACGCTTCCATCTCCATAGAGCTGTCTGGCTTCACGGGCCATGGGAAGAAGGCCGAGCGTGAAAAACCAGCGCGGGACCACGCCGTTGTCTTCGTAAACCAGATAGACCTTGCCGGGGCTCTGGGTTTGCGGCACCAGCGTGCTGGAATAAATCGCCAATCCCGCGATGAGCAGGGTTGTGATCAATGCCACGCGTCCCGTCCATCGGGTAATACCTTGAACCCATGGAATGCTTCCCAATCGATTGACCACGGGCAAGGCGCGTTCGCTTCCGCCTGCCGCGTGTAGCATGCAAAACCCATGCAGGACCATCCATGCGAGCAGCAGCTTCCACAAAGCGTCGAGCACATGGGGCTCCAGACGCCATCCTTCGTATACGGGCCGCGCCCAAACCATGAGCAGGGAGAGCAGAACGAAACAGGCAACAAAGACCAGCCCCAGAAGGGAGAGGAGAAAGAAGCTTCCCATGGCGGCTTCGTGGTGAAGACGCTCCACGCCTTCCTTTCGACGGGCTGTTCGTACACGAATAAACGGCGCGACGCCGAGGTATTGCAGCAAAGGATGGTGCAACGCGTTCAAAATTCGCATTTGGAAGTTCCGTACGGAAAGAAAATTGTTGCCAGACTTTTAATAGTGATATAACCTTTCCACGGCCGGGATTGACTGCGAGACCTTGCAGTGCCGTTGTTCTTTACTTCAAGCCGGGCTTAACACTAAGCTTAGTATTGGCCCGATGCGCAAGGGTTGCGGAATTTCATTATTCCATGACGGGATGGAGAGACGCTAGTGTCAGGTACGATCCGGGATGAAGCCCAGCGACAGTGTCCGGCTTGCCGCAATTGGGTGAGCCACCTGGCCACGCGCTGCCACTTTTGCGGCGAGACGCTCGGCCGTCCCCGCAAGGAAGAAATGCGCATCACGGTGGAAGATCTCGGCGGCGAGTCGCGCTCGCAGTACACCGTATCCGGTAATGTCATGGACGCGCTTGAGGCGTTTCGCGAGGAAAATCTTTCGGAAGCGGAAGACTTGCGCCGCAGCAAAGAGGATGCGGCGAATTCGTGGTTCGGCCGGCGCCAGCAGTCCGAGCCTCCCGGCGGCGTCCGCAGTGACATGCCGTCTCTCGATGGGGATCACAAGTCGCTCGCGGATGATATCCTGGGCGGGACCACGAGCACGCGCACGCCGAAGCCCGCGCCGCGCCGCTATGATGCTGACTTGATTCGAAACATTGGTATTGGCGCCGCCGTAATCGCCGTGCTGGTCATTGGCTATGTCTTTGCCTGGCCTGCCTTTCAGTCGTATCTCGCCGAACGCAACAAACAGCCCGAGGTTGAGCACATCAATAACACCCGCTCCCTGATCGCCGTCGGAGCTCCCGCCATCGAGGTGCTTCAGGAGGCCCAGAATGCCGTGAGCGTCGCCCCCAATGAGGTCAACCAGACGACCCTGGAGGAGGCGCGTGACTACGTGGTCAAGGCGGTCAATGACCTGCTAAATGCTTCTCCCTTCGATCCGGGCAAACTGGATGCGGCAAGTGCCCTCATGAGCCAGGTGTCGCGAATTGACCACTCGGAGAGATTGATTGCCCTTGCCGCCGAGGTCACCAATGAGGTGGCGTTCCATAAGTTCATTCTGGTACAAGTGGATGCAGATGCAGGCAAGGCGACGTTTAAGTTGAACAACGCCAGTGCCGGCGTTGAGGAACAGCAGGTAAGCGTGGGGGACATGTTGCAGGATCGCTTCATCGTCACGGCCATCGCCTCGACTTCGGTGCGGCTTGAGGACACGAAGCGTCAGGTGCATGGCCGCCAGCGGCCGTTGGTCAGCCGGCCATTCAGGGCCCCAACCGGAAGCTAGCGCATTATCGGATCCGCTTCCAATGTTTCAATTCACGAGCCATAGAGGGTGAATTTTTCATGAAGTTAGTATACGCGATGATGACGGTATTGATGGCATCGTGCGTGTTAATTGGCTGTGCCTCGCGCCGCGCCGAGTATGTTCCCCCGGTCATGTCTGAGCCCGTGGCTGGGGAGGACACCGCGCAGCGCGAAGCGCAGCTTCGCGACCTGGTGCAGCGCCGGCGCATACAAGCCTCCCACGCGCGGGAGGAAGCGCAGCAAACGGTGAAGCGCAAGCCGCCGTATTTCTTCAAGGAATACGCCACTTACCCGGAGACTTCCGATATCGGGATCGAGTTCCAGCAGACCGAGTCTCGCTCGAATCCCCTGCGCGCCAGCGTGGAGGTGCCGAAAGTCCGGTTCACCACCCGGCTTCATCGTTCGCGGGACGATGCGTTGCGCGACACGAACTTCTTCCGTGATACCGGGAGGGAGACGCAGGAGTACATCTTGCGCAATGGCCGCTGGGTAAGCATCGGCAACACCTTCGTGGCCGATGTCAGCGAGATGCAGGTCAATGGCGAGTGGGTTCCCCTTCAGGAGGAAGAACCCATGCGCGTCACGCCGGAGGCGGATGATCAGGGCGGCTGGTTCCGTCGCGCCTGGGACCGTGTGACCGGAGACTGATGTCCGTCTTCGATCGCCGGTGGTCCTCGCTTGTCGAGTTGGCGGCAATTCTTGCCCTGCTTGCGCTGGGCGTGTGGCAGTTGCGTGTTGTCGTGCTGGGTGATTCCGCCAACAGCCGTCTCGCAACGGCTTACGCCTTGGTCTACCACGGTACGTGGTACATAGACAATCCTACCGGTGAGACCCCGAATCCGTTCAGCGAACTGACCGTGGACAAGGCGGAAGTGGGTGGGCGAATTCAGTCCACCAAGCCCCCCTTGTTGCCGCTCCTCATGACGGCGCAATATGCGGGTTTCCATCATCTCGCCGGATGGACGCTCGACGACCGCGATCAGGCGCGGACCATCGTGCGGTTCATGATCGTGACCTTAATGCTGCTCCCGCTTGTGGCGGGACTGCTGGCATTCCGAGCGCTGCTCCAGCGGCTTGAGGTAAGCCCGCCCATCAGGGCGCTGCTGGTTGTCGCTCTGGCCTTGGGCACACCGGCGCTTGGGTTTGCAGGACACATCAACAACCACACGCCTGCCATGGCCCTGCTGTGCGTGGCCTTCTGGGCAGTTCTACCTGCCTTTCTTGGCGATAAGGTGGACGGATGGCGCATCGCCCTCTACGGTCTGGCGGGAGGGATGGTCTTCGCCATCGACCTACCCCTGACGGTCTACGTCGCGTTGGCCGGTCTCCCTGTCTTGTATCGCCAGCCAAGGCAAGCAGTCACCTGGGGTGCTCTTGGACTCGTCCTGCCGGTGGGCTTGCAAATTGGTGCGCTCTATCAATCGACGGGAAGCATCTTGCCCATCCAAATGCATCCGGACTGGTACCTTTATCGCAACGCCTACTGGAGAATTCCCGGCGGGGTGGACGCTTTGAATGAGCCCAAGGCGGCCTATCTCTTCCACATGACCTTCGGCCGCTATGGCACCTTCTCCCTCTTTCCGGTATTTCTGCTGGGCCTGCTGGGTAGCGCCGTCGCGCTTCGCGCGCCCGGTGAACGAATTTCACAAATCTCGCTCATCTCCCTCGCCGCCTTCGCTATCCTGACCACCTACTACGTCTTCAAGACCAACAACTACGGCGGTGCGGCGTACGGATTCCGCTGGCATCTTGGTTCTGCGCCAGTCCTGCTCCTTATGGCCGTGCCCTTTCTTAACCGCCTCCGGCGGCCGCTTTGGGCCGTTCCCTTGCTTGCCCTGCTGCTCATCTCCGGATACAGCGCTTGGGAGTGCTACCAAAACCCCTGGAGCAAGGATCAGGAGTGGACCGCGCGGCAGCTATTTTCCGCAAGCGCTCTCGCTGAGTAGCGCCATTTCATCCTAGCCGAAGCCCCTAGATTGCGGGCTTGGCAACGCTCTGCTATGATGCATCCCCGGTGTGTCTGTCTGTCCTCAACCTGCCTGGAAGTACCCGCATGCCATTCCCCTACGCCCGCCCGCTTGCCGCCGCACTTGCCATTTCGAGCAGTTTTTTAGCTCCGGCCCTGGCCGAGGAAACCACCATCGAAGAGATTTCTGCGGCCGAGGAGCGTGCCATCGACGCAGCCGTGGCCCGGGTGAAGCCGGCGCTGGTGAGGATTCATGTCGTTGAGACGTATTACAGTGAAGGGCGCGAGCTGAAATACGAGGCCTCCGGCAGCGGGGTCGTCATCTCCCCGGATGGTCATGTCGTCACGAACCACCATGTGGCCGGACATGCCAAGGTCATCACCTGTACCTTCGACAGCAAGGAAGAAGTGCCCGCCGTGCTGGTCGGCACGGACCCCTTGACGGATATCGCCGTTTTGAAACTGACCCCGGCAGAGCCCATGCAATTCGCCGTCGCGGAGTTTGGTGATTCTGACGCCATCGAAGTGGGCGATCAGGTGCTGGCAATGGGTAGCCCACAGGCCATTTCCCAGTCGGTCACCCAGGGTATCATCAGCAATACCGAGATGATCCTGCCCGATTGGATGGAGCGCTGGGGGGGCATGGAACTGGACGGCGAGAATGTGGGTGCCCTGGTGCGTTGGATTGCGCATGATGCCGACATCTACGGCGGCAACTCTGGTGGTCCCCTGGTGGACATGTCCGGCCGTATCGTTGGCATCAATGAGATGCGTTTCGGACTGAGCGGGGCGATTCCGGGAAACCTGGCCCGCGCGGTTGCGGAGGAGCTTATCGCCACGGGTGAAGTCAGCCGCGCGTGGATTGGCGTGGATGTGCAGCCCCGCCTGAAGTACGGCGAATCGGACACCGGCGCGCTTGTCGCCAGTGTGTTGGGTGGTTCACCGGGAGAAACGGCCGGAATTAAGCCCGGAGACCTCATCACCAAACTTGGGGAAACCCCGGTGTCGGTGAAGTTTGGGGAAGAAATCCCCGCCTTTAACTTGCTGGCCAATGCCCTCAAGGTGGGTGAGGCCGTCCCTGTGACCCTCGTGCGGGATGGGAAAGAACTGACGGTCACCGTTACGCCGGTGCTGAGGGAACCCCAGCAGCCTCGCGAAGTGGAAATAAAAGCTTGGGGGATCACGGTGAGGAACCTCTCGCGCATGATGGCCAAGGAAATGAAGCGGGAATCCACCGATGGCGTGCTGATTACCAGCGTGCGCCCCGGGGGACCCGTCGGCAGCGCCAAGCCGTCCATGAACGCCAAGGACGTGATCGTAGGCGTGGGTGAGGAGGTGGTGAAAAGTGTGGACGACCTTCGGCGCGTGACTGAAAACCTGACCAAGGGCGCCACGGAACCAGTGCGCGTCCTCACACGTTTCGAGCGCAAAACCGGACAGTTCGTCACCGTGGTGAGGGTCGGTATTGACGAGGAGAACGACCCCGGACTGGAAGTGAAAAAGGCGTGGCTTCCGGTGGAGACGCAGGTATTGACGCGCGATATCGCCGAGTTGCTGGGCGATGCGGAGCTCAAGGGATTTCGGGTGACGCGTGTCTTCAAGGATTCAACCGCAGACAAGGCGGGCCTGCGGGTCGGGGACCTTATCCTTTCGGTGGATGGGGAGCCGCTCACGGCCTCCGCGCCGGAGCACTACGAGGAATTGGACGCTCGGATACGACAGTATGCGGCGGGAACTTCCGTGACACTGAGCCTTCGGCGGGATGGTGAAGAGCTTTCCCTGCCTGTTGAGCTGACGCGCGCGCCCTTGCTCGATCGTGAAATGAAGCGCTACACCGACGAGGACTTCGAGTTTGCGGTGCGCGAAGTGACTTTCTTCGACAAGTCTGATGAGCGCTGGGCCGAGGACGTTTCGGGCGTATTCGTTCATCAGGTTACGCCGGGCGGCTGGGCGGCGCTTGGAGGGCTCGGCATCGGGGATCTCATCATGGAGCTGGGCGGCAAGCCAACGCCGGACACGGCCTCGCTGCGCGAGGTGCTGGAAGCCGTGCGCGAGACGAAGTCGGCTTCGGTCGTCTTCAAGGTGTTGCGTGGCATACATACCCGTTATCTCGAAGTCGAACCGCGCTGGTAAGCAGTAAAGCGCTGAAAGGGATGAGAATGTCGTATCGCAAGTTGACGATGATTATGGGTTGCTTGCTCCTCGCCGCCGCGTCGGCTGGAGCTGATGAAACGGGCGACCGGGCGCGCGCCGTTTTCGAGTCGCACAAGGGCGCGGTGGTGATGGTGGAGCTGGTGCTGAAGGAGAAGTTCTCCATGTTTGGTGATGCGACCAACGAGTCCGAATCGAAGGTCACCGTGACGGGAACCATCATTTCCCCCGATGGCCTGACTGTGCTGTCCCTCACCGCCACGGAGCCCAATTCGCTCTATGCGAAGATGGGCATGAGCGAGGACATGGATATCTCCAGCGAGGTGGCGGATGTCAAGATAATCGTCGAGCCCGGCAAGGAGCTCTCCTCCTCGATCCTCCTGCGCGATCGCGATCTGGACCTGGCTTTTGCACGGCCCAAGGCCAAGCCGGAAGCCCCGCTTCCTTACGTTGATCTGGCCAATGCCGCGCAGCCCTCCCTGCTCGACCAGGTGCTCATTATCGATCGTGCGGGAAAAGTCGCGAACCGGGAGCATTTCGTGGGACTTTCCCGCATCGCATCCGTAGTGCCGAAGCCCCGCCTTTTCTACCTGTGTGATGCGACCGCCGGGGGTTTCTCGATGGGCCTCGGTGCCCCGGCCTTTGATCTTGAGGGCAAGGCCGTGGGCGTGTTTGTACTGCGGGCCATCACGGTGTCCGAGCCGGGCGGGATGATGGGCGGCATGATGAACAGCATGCAGGACAACCTCGCTGGCATCCTGTTGCCTGCCGCACAGATCGCCGAGGGTGCGGCGCAGGCGCCTCCCTTCGAGGAATAACTTCCGGATAGCGGGAGCGTGTGCGATGCTCAAGTCCGTTCTCAGCAGGCGGGGATGCCTTACGGCATTCCTGCTGCTGGTTGGACTTGCTCTCATCGGCCTTTTCTGGCTTCGCGAACGCGCGATCGGCCCCTATCACGACTACGAGTTGAACGTGCTCGCGCCCTCGCCTGAGCATCCGACTGTAGGTGACCTGCAGGCTGGCGTTGCAGTCGAGGACATCAGCCCGCCTGAGTCGCTCTACGACCCGTGGACCGATTTGGATGGGAACCGCCGCTTCAATGCCAAGGTGGATACTTGGGAAGACCGGAACGCCAACGGGCGATTCGATCCGATCTGGTTGGCAGGTTTTGAGCCCGGGCGCGCCGCTTCCGGCTTGGCACAACCCTTGGACGCACGGGCGCTCGCCCTGCGCAATAACGCTCAACTGGTGGTAATGGTAACCGCCGACATGATCGGCATTGAGCACAACGAGGTGTTGCGCATTCGCGAAATGGTGAGTCCCAGCCTGGGAATCGACCACATCCTGATATCCGCCACGCATACCCACGAGGTGCCCGACCCCATCGGCATGTGGAGCTCCCCGGTTCCCTTCATCAGTTTCGATCCCGCCTACATGGCCTTTGTTCGCGAACGCATCGTCGCGGCCATTGAGCGCGCCGTGTTGGATATGGTGGCGGTGGATATGCACTGCGCGGTGGCGGACGTCCCCCAAGAGGGGTTCGTTCGTGATTCCCGCAAGCCGGAGATGATCGTACCCTGGCTCTATGCTTTCGAGTTCTCTCGCAAGGATGGCGATGGCGTTCTCGCCACGTTCGTAAGTTGGGGCAATCACCCTGAAGCGTTGGGTGGAACCAATCCGCTTATCACGCCAGACTTTCCGTATTGGCTGCGCAAGGGCATGGAAGAAGGCGTGCCCGGTGAGAACGGCTCGCCGGGATTTGGGGGCGTTTGCCTCTATTTCCAAGGAGTCGTCGGCGGATTGATGACGCAATTGGAGATGGCTGTGCCGCATCGGGACGGCGAGCGTAGCTACCTCGAAGACTCCTTCGAGAAGGCGCAGGCCCTGGGAGAGAACACCGCGGTGCTCGCCGCAACTGCCCTGCGCGGACCTGAACGCTGGCATAACGCCAAGCCCATGCTGGCGTGGAGCGCACGTACCGTCAAGGCGCCCTTGCAGCCGCTCTTTCGCGCCGTGGTGGGGCTTGGCCTTATGCACCGGGGCTACTATCCCGGCGGGCTGGCGAAGTCGGAGATCAACGTCTTACGCATTGGCGGCGTGCTAATGCTTGCCACGCCGGGCGAAATCTATCCCGAGTTGGTGATTGGCGGAGTCGAGGCCCTGCCGGGGAGAGACTTCGAGATCGACCCCGTGGAGGTGCCGCCCTTGCTGGACCAGATGCATGGTCGCATGAACCTGGTGCTGGGGCTTGCCAACGACTTTATTGGGTACATCATCCCCAAGAGCCAGTGGGACACACGTGCCCCGTATGTCTACGACGATGCTCCACAGTATGGCGAGTGGATGTCCTCCGGGCCCGAGGTAGGGCCAGTGATACATGCCGCATGCAGCGAAGCCCTTGCGGACTTCCAGCGTGCGCACCCTTGGGACATGGATCCCTTGCCTTGATCCTTTGCGCTGGAGGCGGGTTCGAAACTGCTGTTACTCTTCGTGGAATTTGAAATTCACCCGGGAAAGCAACGCGTGTCCAAGACAAAGTCAGTCTACGTCTGCGAAGAATGCGGCAATATCAGTCCCAAATGGAGCGGCAAGTGCGGCGCTTGCGGGGCATGGAACACCCTCGTCGAGGAGTTGCAGCAGGAAGCGGGGGCCCACCTTCGTCCTTCAATTCAACAGGATGCGAAGCCCCTCCCGGTCACCGATGTCACCGTGGCGCCCCCGGAGCGCATCACCACACGCATCGCTGAATTTGACCGCGTGCTTGGCGGTGGACTTGTTCCGGGCTCGTTGATTCTCGTGGGGGGCGATCCGGGGATTGGCAAGTCCACGCTCATGCTTCAGGCGTCGTATCTCATCGCGGCCCATCATGGCCGTGTGCTCTATGTGTCGGGCGAAGAATCCTTTGCCCAAGCCCGCTTGCGCGCGGGCCGCTTGAATGCCCTGCACGACGATCTGCTGCTGTTGACCGAGACCTCGGCGAACGGCATCGCCAAGCACGTGCGGGACGGGGATTACGCGCTGGTCGTGGTGGATTCCATCCAATCGGTATACACCCCGGAGATGGCCTCAGTGCCGGGCAGCGTCGGCCAGGTGCGTGAATGCGCGAACGAATTTCTCCGTCTGGCCAAGGGACTGCAAGTCCCCATCATTCTCGTGGGCCATGTCACCAAAGATGGAACCATCGCGGGTCCTCGTCTCCTTGAGCATCTTGTGGACAGCGTGATGTATTTCGAGGGCGAAGGACGGCAAAGTCTGCGCATTCTACGCGCGGTGAAGAATCGCTTCGGCTCCACCAATGAAATCGGCGTCTTCGAGATGCGCGAGAGCGGCCTTCACGAGGTGGTCAATCCGAGCGCCCTGTTCCTGAACGAACGTCCTTCCGGCATCAGCGGCTCGGTGGTCTTTCCAGGGGTGGAGGGGACGCGCCCGGTGCTGGTCGAAGTGCAGGCCTTGGTGGGCGAATCCCACGCGGGTTCCCCCCGGCGCACAGTCACCGGGGTGAATCCCAACCGCGTCTCCTTGCTGCTGGCGGTTCTTGAGAAGCGGGCCGGTCTTCATTTTGCGGATCGGGATGTCTTCGTAAACGTCGCGGGCGGCGTTAAGTTGGATGAGCCAGCGGCGGACCTGGCCATCGCGCTTGCGCTGGTGTCGAGCCACCGCGAGATTCCCTTGCCCGAGAACCTTGTGGCATTCGGGGAAGTTGGTCTGGCGGGCGAGGTGCGCAGCGTGGACATGGCGCGCGCCCGCGCGGCCGAGGCCGCGAAATTCGGGTTTCAACAATGTATACTCCCGCAGGTCTGTGCCAAGGATGCGGGAGATGTCAAGCTGACCGCCGTGGCGGTGTCGCGGCTTACCGAGGCCATCGAGGCAGGGGTGGAGGCATGAAGCGTTGAGCGAGAAAAAGGAGCAGAAAAGTTCGGAGGAGGCCTTCCGCGACGCGCTCGAGATGATCGCGCCGGGAACCCAACTGCGCGAGGCCATGAATGCGATTCTGCAGGCGGGCACCGGGGCGCTAATTTGTATTGGAAACTCCAAGAAGCTTTCGGCCTTGTCCGAGGGCGGCGTGCAACTGGATGAGCCTGTCACTCCCCAGATTCTTTACGAACTCTCCAAGATGGACGGCGGCATCATTCTCACCGCAAACGCCAAGCGTGTGCTGTATGCCAACCGCTTTCTCAAGCCGGACTCGAAGATACCCAGTGAGGAAACCGGCACGCGCCACCGCACCGCGCAGCGTATGGCCAGCCAGGCGAAGTGCGTCGTCATTGCCGTGAGTCAGCGCCGCAGCAGCGTGACGCTCTATGTGCACGACACCCGCCACATCCTTGATGACATTCCCGCCCTCATCAACAAGGGCATGCAAGCCATCCAGACCTTGGAGAAGTACCTCGCGGTCCTGCATCAGGCGGTCTATGAACTGACCACCCGCGAATTTCAGGACATCGTGACGATTTTCGACGTGTGCCGCGCCATACAGCGCATGGAGATGGTGACGCGCATCGCCCGGGAAATCGAGCCCATCGTGCTGGAGCTTGGCTCCGAGGGGCGTCTAATCGCTCTGCAACGGCAGGAGCTATTGCAACCGGTGGATGAATGCTTCCTCGTGATCAAGGACTACTACAACGCCAAGGGCGGCATGACCTATGAGCTGGCGCGGGAACGCATTTCCCAGATTTCCGAGGAGGACATTCTCAATCTGGAGAACGTGAGCCAGGCCCTGGGCTACGGCCCCAAGCTGCGTAGTGTGGACACTTACCTCGCGCCGCGCGGCTATCGAGTGTTGACCGCGACACACCGCCTCTCCAACCAGATTATCGAAAACCTCATCGAGCGCTTCGGCACCCTCCAGATGATCGTGCGCGCCACCAAGGACGAACTCGTCGAGGTGGACGGCGTGGGGGAGGTGCTGGCCGAGCGCATACGCGTCAGCCTCGAGTTGCTGCGAAATCAGCACGTGCAGCGCTCCAGGGGATAGTCTCTCAGCGAACCAGCTGGTCTTGTCCAAAAATCGAAACCGCCCTTGGGAACTCCCAAGGGCGGTTGTTGTTTATAGGTGGCCGTATCGCTATTTCAGGATGACCCACGCGCCGGGCTGGAAGGCTTCGCCCAGGGCCTTGGCCTGGGGGGTTTCCTTGAGTGCATTGAAGAACTCGCCCGCCGCCGGCACCTGGAAGGCTTCCCCGGATTTTCCACGCTTGAAGCGCTGACCATGGAAGATGCTCTCAACCGTGCCCACAGAAACGCCATCATCCTGGTTCAGCTTAGCAATCTCCGCATAGAGTGCCTTGCGGTCCTTGTTCTCATCAGACATCAGCTTCTGCGCCTCGTTGCGCGCGGCGCCTTCGGCCACCGCGTCACACTCCCGCAACTCCAGGTAACCCCGGTTGTTCTCGCCGAAACAGCCCTTCGAACGGTAGGCATCGATCTGCGCATTGCGCTCGCGCATGCTCTTGGCCAATTCCTGCGTCGCTGGCGAGGAGGATTTGAGTTCGGCGGCGTGCGCGGTTTGGATGGGCTTCAGGAAATCTAGGGCGCGCTGCAACATGCTCGTCTTTTCCCCCGGGAGGGTGTCGATGTCGCCCTCGATAAAGTTCAGCAGGTCATCCGCCTGCTGTTCGATATGCCGGATATCCAGGGTAATGTGGGCATTGATGGTGTGTTCCGTCCGGACGACGCACCCCACGGTGACCACGAGCAACGAGGCAAGCATAAACGAGGCGGCTATTCGTTTCATGTCAG
>JBJOID010000216.1:0-11743 GCA_046047315.1 Candidatus Hydrogenedentota bacterium
CACCACCTCGAAGCATCGACCAGGACGCCGCGCAGAGCATGCACCGGGAGCTCTTCCGGAAAGGCGTTGAAAAGGTGGTTGATGGCGTCTATGTAGCCATTGGCTACAGCCTCGCGAATGCCATCATGCTGGAAGGCGACGACGGTGTAGTCATTGTTGATACGCTCGAAAGCCGCGGGCGCGCCGAGGAAGTATTCTCGGCATTCCGGGAAATCACGGACAAGCCGGTCAAGGCGGTCATCCTCACCCACAACCACGCCGACCACATCTTCGGCAGCGCCGTGTTTACGGGCGGCGATCCAAGCATTCCTGTGTATGCCCACGCCAGCACGGCGGAATACATTGCCCGGATCGTAAGCGTGGTGAATGATGCGACCTATGTGCGAAGCATGCGCATGTTTGGGCAGCTGCTTCCGAAAGCGGATGTGCCGCACGCGGGCATCGGGCCCGGACTCGACTTCCATCCGGAGCAGATGGCGCTTCACTGGCCCACCCATACCTTCGACGATACCCTCGAAATCGAGGTGGCGGGCATCCGCATGCAGCTGATTCACGCGCCGGGAGAGACCCCCGACCAGATTTGCGTGTGGCTGCCCGACCAGAATGTGCTGCTTCCGGCCGACAACATCTATCAGGCCTTCCCCAACCTGTACACCATACGCGGCACCGAGTACCGCGATGTGATGGAATGGGTGCGCACGATCGACCTGATGCGCGAGCTGGGCGCGGAACACCTGGTGCCGTCCCACACGCGCCCGCTCTCCGGCAGCGAGGCCGTAGCCGAAACCCTGACCGCCTACCGCGACGCCATCCAGTTCGTGCATGACCAGACGGTGCGCGGGATGAACAAGGGAAAAACGCCCGGCGAGATCGCTGCCACGCTCAGGCTGCCGCCGCACCTCGAAAGCCATCCCTGGTTGCAGCCCTTCTACGGCACGGTGGCGTGGTCCGCAAAGGGCATCTACGATGGCTACCTCGGCTGGTTCGACGGCAATGCCGCAACGCTGGACACGCTGCCTCCGGCGGAGCGTTCGCGCAAATGGATGGAGGCCTTCGCCAGCGGCGCTCCCCTGCCGGAGCAGGCCGCGTCGGCGCTCGCGTCAAACGACTATGCGTGGGCGGCGGAACTGGCCGACCACTGGCTTCGCGCCGAACCGGACAACGACGATGCGCGCCAACTGCTGGCGGCCGCCTTCGAGGGACTCTCGCGCTCCCAGACAAGTCCGAACGGAATCAATTACTTCCTGACCCAGGCGGCTGAGCTTCGCGGAGACCTCGACATACAGCCCACGGACAAGTCGCTCATCGACGATGGATTCATGGATGGACTGCCCGTTGCCCGGTTCATGCGCGCGCTGCCGGTGCGGCTCAAAGCGGAAGAAACCTTCGACGTGGATGAACTCGCGCAGTTTCACTTCACGGACACGGGCGAGTACTACACGATCCACTTGAGACTCGGCGTGGCGGAAGTGCGGGAACGGCGTATCGAGAACCCGGCGCTGAGCGTCACCACAACCACCCAGACCTGGAAACGCCTGGCCACCAACAAACTGGGCGCGGCTCAGGCACTGCTCACAGGAGAGCTTGTTGTGGAAGGTGGCGTGCTCGCGCTCAACCGCTTCATGGGTTATTTCGAGCGCTGACTAATCCAGCGGTTCCGATATCGCCTCGAGCATGTCCTCCAGCCCGCCGAAGCGGGTCATGCGGAAGACTTCCGCCATGCGGTCCTCCCCAAGCCCGTGCGCCTGCGCGTGGGCGGCGGCCTCCTGAAGCAAGGCCATACCGAGCAGTTGCGACTTGTCCCCCGTGATGGCCGCCTCGATGAGTGGAGAACGCCGTCCCGCCGTTGCGAGCTGCAGCTTGGCTTGATGGAGAATGTTGGCGACCATCGTGTCGTGCGCACAAAACGCCTTCACACGCCGCTCCATGTAATCCGTCACATCCACGGCATGGGTCACTTCGGGCAAGCGCCGCGCGAAGTACCAGCGCTCGCATACGCTGAAAGGAAGAAGTCCCTCTTCGAAGTGCTCGGGGTGATGCTGGTCGAAGCAGGCCACCCAGTAGGCCTCTTCCACGGCTTGCGCGGTCACCACGTGATCCAGGTTGGGTTCGAAGTTCGCATAGGGATCAAAGCTGTACACCGCATAGGGGCGGTGCCTGCGGAACAGATAGACGAAGCGCTCGCGCAGTTCCACCCGCGACACGTCGGCGAGGCTGTCGGTGGGATAACCCAACTCGACGATCTCGGACACGCCGAGTATTTCGGCGGCCTCTCGAAGCTCGTTGTAATTTCGCTGTACCGTTTCGGCGCGCGTCAGTCCCACCGAATCCGACCAGTCATCCGTGACGCGCACCAGTACGATGCGCCATCCCTCGTCCACCCGCCGGGCTATGGTGCCGCCGCAAAATGCGGCGGCATCGTCGGCATGTGGAATGACAACCAGCGCGGTGGGCTGCGCGGAGGGCGGGAGTTTCTCCATCGAGCGCGGCTCAGCTGAAACGCGAGAAGTCGGGCTTGCGGCGCTCAAGGAAGGCGCCAAAGGCCTCGCCCGCTTCTTCACTGGTGAGCCGCTGAATGAACTCGGCGCCTTCGTTGGCCATCACGCTCGCGAGGCTCTCCAGCTCATTCTGCTTCAGCAGCCGCTTGGCAAGGCGCACCGCCGCCGGGGGCTGCGCCGCCAGTTGAAGGGCGCGCGCCCATGCACGCTCTTGCAGCTCCTCGTCGGCAAACACTTCGTTCACGATGCCGTAAAGGTGAGCCTTGTCGGCGCTGAAGCGTTCCCCCAACAGCAGCAATTCGGCCGCGCGCGTGTGACCCATGATGCGCGGCAGCAGATAGCTGCTGCCCGCCTCGGGGCAGAGGCCCAGGTTTACGAAGGGCATCTGGAAGACCGCGCTGCTGGAAGCATAGGCCAAGTCACAATGCAGCAAGAGCGTCGTGCCGATGCCGATGGCCAGCCCGTTCACCGCCGCGACCATCGGCTTCTGCGTGGTGGCGATGGCCTTCAAGAAGCGGCCCACGGGACTATTCTCCAGCGAGTCGAGTCCTCCCATAAAGTCCATCACATCGTTGCCGCTGGTGAATACATTCCCAACCCCGGTGATATAGACCACACGCAATTCGGGATTCCGGTCCAATTCCTCAAGCGCCTGGGTCATGGCCGTATACATCGGCTGGGTGAGCGCGTTCTTCTTGTCCGCGCGGTTAATCAACACCTTGAGAATCCGGTCCTCCACCGTCGCCTGAATGTGCTCGCACTGCAGTTCCAATGACATGACGGGCGCTCCTTTGTGTTTCCCTGAAGTGCTCGAAATATACCTATCGTTAGGTAAGCTGTCAAGAGCCTATTAGCAATGGCTGGAAAGTCCGGCCGGGACTATTGTTTAAGGCGCTGTGCTAAACCGCTCAATGATCACGCCGGAGCCCGTCCATCGATAACCAATGCCGGGAGCTGGCCACTGGGCGATGAGACCACGAAGAATCGCATCGCGCGGCTGATCGACGAAAACGCACTGCTCCACCGGCAATTCCCCGAAACCAGAGGCAGCCTCCACCGGTATGCCCAGCTGCGCGCTCAGGGCTGGCAGCACCTCGGACAGTGTGCGCGCTTCGAAACTCATCGAGAACAACTGCGGCCGCGCTGGCGAGGAGGGCAGGTAGACGGTGGCACGGGCTTCCAGTTCGGGCACGCCGGGACCAATGCGTTGCAGCTCGCTCTTGTTAGCCACTGTCTGAATCATCACCATCCGCTCGGCCACGCTCACGCGCACGCTGGATGGCGGCACGCGCGCCCCCTTGAGCACGGCTTCCAGCACCGTGTGCAAAGGCAAGGACGGCAGCCACATCTCCCCCGTGCGGGCATCGGCCACCACGTTGTCCACCAGAATGGTAACGCCGGTGATGTGGCTGAGAAACGCGGCGGCGCTGCTGAGCTTGGTGCCATGCCCCAGCGCCACCCCGGACGCTACGGCGGCGCCGCCCGGCAGCTCGGGCACCGTCCAGTCGTTCAGAATCTCATAGCCCTGTGGATGCAGGAAGGCATAGGCTGGATTCATGGACACATTGATTCCGGCAGCGGTGGCGAAATCGGCGACGGCATCGTTAAAGGCGCGGTTATTCCAAGAGAAGGGGCCCGCCGTCTCGAAGCCGAGGCCATGCATCAACACGATACCCCCAGCCTCCTGCTGCCCGAAGAGCCGTACGATGTCAACCAAGGCAGTCAAGGGCTGCTCGATGGTGACCTTCCCACTGGGCGTGCTGACATTCGCGCGCGCCTTTGTTGGGGCCGACTCTTGCCGCCCGGGGGCGGTAGCATCAGGCGAGGAGGACTCGGGGGTGGACGCGCAGCCAGCCAGCAACGAGACAACAAGCAACGAAACAAGACAAAAGATTCTCATGCGGACTCCATACGCCAGGACCGCAAAAGGTTTCGAGCAGCGACGGCCCGCGTTCTGCTATCTTAACCGAAGCGCACGGGCGTTGCACCCGGTGCCAGGACTGGAGAGCGGCATGAAGCGTGAAATCCACGTGGCGACCACGGAATCACAACTGCGCGCCTGTTATCCGGTGATGCGCGAACTGCGCGATCATCTGGATGAAGAGACCTTTCTGCGCATGGTTGAGCATCAGGCCGTGACGCAGCAATACCGTCTGGCCTACCTCGCGCTCGAAGGCGTGCCCGCCTGCGTGGCGGGCTACCGTGTGGCGGACAACCTAAGCGCTGGCCGGCATCTTTATGTGGACGATTTGGCCACGGCTTCCGAACACCGCCGCAAGGGACTGGCCAGCGCCATGCTGGCCTGGCTCGAGGAAGAAGCGCAACGGCTCGAGTGTGGTTCGTTGCACCTCGACAGCGGCGTGCAACGCCATGGCGCCCACCGGCTCTACATCGGGGCGGGCATGGATATCGTCTTCTACCACTTCAAGAAACAACTGGCCGGATGAACCTGAGCACCTTAGCGTCGTGGATTACTGGACTGCTGTTGGGGTCCGGAACAATTAACCTGAAGGAGCTGGGCGTGAAGGAAATCATGGAACAGGCCGACGTGGACGCCATCATCGCGGCGAGCCAGTCAAGCCCGCAATTCATCTTCAAGCACAGCACCGCCTGCCCCGTTTCCTCAGCGGCCCACCGCCGCGTGTCGGATTACCTTACGCAGCACCCCGACCAGGCCGCCGCCTTCCACCTCATCAAAGTCATTGAACGCCGCCCCGTCTCGCTCGCCCTGGCCAGCCAGCTGGGCGTAGTCCATCAGTCACCCCAAATCATCCTGCTCCACCAGGGCGCCGCCGTCTGGAACACCTCCCACGGAAACATCACCGCAGACAGCATAAAGCAAGCTCTAGCAAACCTTTAGCAGCCCGGAATGTTGCCCCGATTAAGGACTTGCATTTCCAGAAAATTCTGGTACACTGAAGTTGCTTGGGCCGAGTTGATGGGACTCTCTCGGTAATACAGTTTATGTTCGCTGGGTTCTCTCCCCCGGCGGCCAGTACGCCAAATAATACGCCATTCATTCTCCCCCTCCCATCACCCGCCCAAGCATTTTTTTTGCCCGTCCGCGTTCACCAGCAGCGAAATTACGTCGTTGAATGGACTGGCGTTTGCGCGCCTCAACGGCGAGCCCCCTGCTTATTCCTACCCTGCCTGCACGACAAAGCTGACGCTGGTGGTGCCGCTGCCGCCAATGTTGAGGGTGCCGGCGGTCTTGGCTCCGGAGACTTGATAGTCGCCCGCTGTGCCAGTCACCTGCTTGGCGGCGTCGAGCAGCATGCGCACGCCGGATGCACCGACGGGGTGGCCGAGGCCGATGAGGCCGCCGCTGGGGTTGATGGGGGTATCGCCACCGAAGGCAATCGCGCCGGACTCGATGGCGCGCCAACTCTCTCCCGGCGGCGTCAGGCCGAAGTGATCGATGGCCATGTACTCCGTCGGAGTGAAGCAATCATGCACCTCGATGCAGTCCAGTGCCGTCCCATCGGTCAGGCCCGCGCGGCCCAGCGCGTCGGTGATGCACTGCCGCACCTTGGGGAACACGTAGGGGTTGCCCTCGCTCTCGCGAATCTTGTCCTCGAAGGTGATGAAGGCCGTGCGGTGACCCCATCCCGTGATACGCGGCAGCGCATCGAGCGAGATTCCCCGGCGTTTCGCATAGTCCGCCGCCACCTCGGCCGAGGCCAGGAACACCGCGGCGCCCCCATCGGTCATCTGGCTGCAATCCTGCCGCCGGATGCGTCCCTCGATGGCGGGGTTCAGCTCGTCGTTTTCCTCAAAGTGGGCGTCCGTCAACTGCCAGCTTCGCGTCTGGGCGTTGGGGTTACGCTTGGCATTGGCAAAGTTGATCTTCGCAATCTCTGCGAGGTGCTCGCGCCGGATGCCATACCGCTTGTCGTATTCATCGGCCAGCATGCTGAACATGCGCGGCCATGGGTAGGCCATCCCCTCGCACTCGCGCGCATACCATGCAGCCGTGCCCAGGTGCGCTGCGGCTTCCTTGCTGGGCACATGCCGCTCCAGTTCGACGCCCGCTACACAGACCAGCCCATAACGCCCGGCCTCGATATCGGCCATGGCGCTGAGCGCCGCGATGCTGCCGCTTGCGCAGGCCGCCTCGTGCCGCGCGGTGGGCAGTCCCGAGAATGCCGGGTCAACCTCCAGGAAGAAGGCGCCCAGGTGCCCCTGGTAACACAGCAGCTCCGCCGCGAAGTTGCCGATATGCGCCGCCTCGATCTCGCCCGGCTCGATGCCGGTCGCCTCCATTGCTCCGCCCACCGTGTCCTTGAACAGCTCCGCGATGCCCCGCTCCGCACGGCCATAGTGCATCGCGAAATCGGTCTGGTATCCACCCAGTATAAACACGGGACTCTTCGACATGACCGTCGTTCTCCACGCTTCCAATGCGCTGGTTGTATGCGTTCAGACGCGCAAGAATTCCTGACCACGCACGGCTTCGATTACGCGCGAGGCATCACGCCGGATCGTATTGAGACGCTCCGCCTTGGGTTCAAGGCGCGCGATGATGGCCTCACTCTCCCGGCGGATTTCCTCCTCCCGGGCAACAAGATCGTCATACTCCTTCTGCACCGCGTTCAGGGCGGCGTCCACCTCGGCACGCACCGCATCCTGAAAGGCGCTCCTCCGGTCGCGCAGGTACTTCGACACCACCTCCACAATGGCGGGCGCGGCGTTACCCTGCTGGTCCTTGCCACCCCGCAGCAGCATGTTGGCGGCGTTTTCGCGTACCACCGGTTCGAGCCGCTTGAGCCAGCTTTCCTCACTCCACGCAAGGCGTGCAATCAAGCCCCCCACCGCCCCAAGAAGCCCCCCCACGCCCGCACCAATAACCGTACCCACAACGGGCACCACCGAACCGATGGCGGCGCCAGCAGCCACACCCAGCACCGCGCCGCCCGCGCCGAACGCTGCGTAGCTCTGCGCCATCGAGGCCTCCAATGCCGCAGGCTCCAAGGCCCCGAGGCGGGTCAGGTTGGTGCGCAGACTGCGCACCTGCCCGAGGTGATGCTCAATGGCGTCGCGCGCCTCTTGTTCATCGCGCTCCATGCGCTGGTTGAGGTCGCGCGTGAGCGCGGACACGAAGTCATCCACGGCCGCCTCAAGCTGGGCGGACAAAGGACGGAACTTCGAGCGGCGGCATTCCTTCAGGTTGCCACCCTCGCGTAGCCAGGCCAGCGTCGGCGCGATGATACGCTCCTCGATAGCAGTCTCCGACACGGCGGCGCGGAACAGATTTTCATATCCGGGGTAGCTTTCCTCCCCGTGCACCCCTCCCCGGCTACGCACGGCAAACCGCTCAAGCACCTCATTGGCGCGCTCGCGAATCTCGCTCAATCGTGCCGTCAGTTTCTCGCGATTGGCGCGCAGCGCCTCAAACTTGGACGGGTCTCGCGCAAGCTCAAGCTCGTTCTCCAGCGGTGTGGCGCAATCCACCGCGCGCTGCGCGATGAACTGAGCCGCGGTTTCCACCACCGCTCCCGCTTTGTTCTCGTTCACCAGATAATCCACCAGCCGCCCCTTCAACTGGGGAAAACGGCTCTGCCCCATGAGGTAAGCCGCGAGGTCGCGCTCGGGCTCCTCGCTGCTGCGAATGCGCTCTTCCACGCTGGTTGGCAACGACAGGCGGTTGTCTTCCAGCGCTTCATCGAGACTGAGCTGCCCCTTCTCCAGCTGCTGCGCACGAAGGGCACGGTATCCGGAAAGGAAAAAGATTTCCGAATCCTCGGGGATGTCGTGGCGCGCGAAAGCCTCAATGAGGCTGCGCGCCGGGCCACGCGCTCCGCGCACATCGATCTCCGCGCTCTCCAGCTTGTCCGCCTTGTTGAGCACAAAGAAAACTCGCCGCCCGCGCCACTTGATGATGCGCTTGATGAAATTCAGGTCATGCACGTTCCCGGCGAAGCTGCTGTCCACGAAGGAGATGACAAGGTGGCTCCGCTCGATGATCCCGTAGGTGATTTCCGCACGGGTCTCCGACACGCTGTGCACACCGGGCGTGTCCACAAAAGCGATGTCCTCCTCCAACACCGTGGATGGGAGGGTCAGGTTCAGTTCCTCGATCTTCTCCCGCAACGGGGCAAGCAAGGGATAGGCCTCGTCGGCGTTCACGGTGATCAAAGGTTCCAGCACGCCGCGCAAGTCTGCTGGCTCGTCACGCTCGAAGCGCACCCGCAGCATCTCCCCGGGGGTTTCCTCTTCGAGGGCAGCCCCTCGCTCCGCCAGCACACGGCGCAGCGCATCAAGTTCGCTACCGGACACCGGCGCGCTGAGTTCGATGCGCAGAGCCTGATGCTCGCCTTGCTCGATGAAGGTCAGACGCGAGGTGCATTCCTCCACATCCATCGGCAGGTAGGCTGCGCCGAGAAAGGCATTGATGGCCGTGCTCTTGCCCACGTTGAATGTGCCGAGGAACACCACCCGGTACTTGCCATCCTCAATGAATCGGCGCTGATCCGCAATGGCCCGCATCTCATGCTTGAGGTTTCCCCGGAAGTCCGGGTCATGCCGCATGAAGTCATCCAGCTTGCTCAGCGACTCCAGCACCCAATCGCGATGCTGCTCAAGGTCTTTAAACTTCATGACCGTCGTCCTGTCCATTGTTCATCATGGAGGCAGCAGGCACATCGCCACTGCGGCGTATCACGCTCTGGGCCAAAGGCGCCTTGAAGAGATCGAGTTCTTCCACAGCCGCAGCGCCCAGACAAGCGGATTCAAACTCAAACAACGCGAGCCGGAATGCGTCAAAGGCCGCGTCACAATGTGCGCGCACCGAGGGCTTGGTGCGCCGGCGGTACTCGTCCGTGCGATCCCCGCGAAGCGACTCAAGCCGACCGGATAGCGCAAAGAAACGGGGAGCCGGCGTGATGCCGTATTCCTCCATGCGCTGCGACGCCTTCTTGCAAACGCGTTCAATCTCGCTCATGTTCAAGTGATCGGTCTTGTTTGCAACCACGACAAGCGCATCGCCGAAGGCGTCGCGATAGTTGGCGATCAGGTCGAGGTTATGCTTGGAGGACCAATACTCAATATCCGTAACCACCACCATAAGGCCATGCCGCACCGCCCCAAACTCGGGCGGGGCCGAGCCATCCCGGTCGCTGCTGGCGCCCGCCGTATCCACCAGCGTAAGCCGGCTGAACGGACACGATGGTGTCTGCGCCGCAAGTGCGCGATAGCCCACGGTATTGGTTTCGTCGTCACGAATGGCTTGGAACTGGCTCAACGACTTGCGGTGCAGGTGCTTGTAGTCCGGAGGCAAAGCCCCGAACTGAGCCGCCGCCTGCCCGCCCCGGTAAACCAGCGTGGGCAGCGCATGGCTCTCATGCCGTTCCACACGCAGCACGGGTTCTCTCAGCAAGGCGTTTATAATGGTGGACTTGCCGGTATTGAAATCGCCTACGAAAAAGGCCATCGGCAAGCTATCGGCCGAAACTGCTGCGGCCATGCCAGTCTCCTTATCGGCTTCGGCTCGGCATCCATCGCGTGCCAGCCGGAATGGTCTGCATCAGGCCGGGGAGAATAGCACGCGCCACAGGCCCAATGCGATGGAATCTTCGCTCAAAAGGGAACATCCAGGATGTTGTTTCGAAGCATCGCATTTCTGGCACGATAAGCCTCTGAAACCGCAACGGCTTAGGTCCGCCGGCAGGCCGGGTTACTCCAATGACTTCAGGGACACACCCAGCGCGTGGCTTCCTATCACGGCCAGCGCTGCCCCGTCTGCGCTCACGTGGATAGTGCGGTGGATGTGGGTGAGGGATTCCCCCGGTGCCAGGTCGGCGGCGGGGCTGGAGGTTTCGAGTTCGTAGAAGGGACCGAGGGGCGGCTGGCCGGGGGCCGGTGGACCATCGTTGTAGGCATTCACCACGTCGCCCGCGTAGGGGTGATCCTGGTGTTCCCACATGGAGTTCACATATCGGGAGCTGCCCACGGGCTGGTTGTATTCGACAAGCGTGAGCACCCGGTTGTCGGGGTCGTAACTGCCGATGCGAGGCCGGGCCTGAGCCGGAGCGAGCCCCACCTTGGCGCGATGTGCGCCGTCTCCCTTAAAGAGGTACGCCCCCTGCGCAAAGGTCAGACGCTCCGCGGGCACCTTGCCGAAGTAGCGATCATTGATGGGCGGCGGAAGCTCGGAGCCCTCTGCGCACTGGCAGGGCAGGATGAGCGTGGCCCGAGGCGAGGGTGGATACATGCCCAGAATCCAGATGGACAGCAGACCCGTGTCGTGCCGCCACGCCTGCGGCCCCAGGTTAGTGATCGTGTTCTCCGATTCGAACGCGACTAGCCCCAGGTCGTCACGCTTCAAGTTGGCGGGGATCGCATCGAGGCTGTCGGCATCCAGTATCCGCACGGTGCGGCGTATGCCCAAGTCAAACGCGAAGCCGCTGTAGTTGACCAGCCGCGCCTCGCGCTCGAAAGCAACCTCCGTGGGAGTGCGCCGCGTCACCGCGAAGGGTTCCGTGTCGATCAGCGCGGGCGTCTGCCAATGCTCGAACTCAAAGGGCGCCCCGGGCGGAAAGTAGATGGAGTACTGCCCGCCCTCGGGTCCAAGCCAAAAACGATCCTCGCCGCCATACACGTTGATGTGCGGCTGGTGCACGCCCGACGCAATGACCGGGCGATTAATCCAGCCGAAGCTTGGTCCCCCACCGCTTCCTGCCGTGGAAGTCATCACACGCCCCTGATAGGCAGGAACGACGGCCACCCGGGCGGCACCATGCTCCAGCACGGCCACATCCACATGGCTGCGTAGGAAGTCGAGAGCGTCGTCGAAGGTAGTCGTCAGCATGGCGCAAGTATCCGTTGGCACCGATCTCAGGCCATGGCCGGATCGGAAACGGACCATGCCCCGGTCTCGACACGGCCCGCGAAACGGTGGATGGTCTCCCCCGCGCTCACGCTGAGGTCATACCACTGCTGCCCGGACTTGGTGGACAGGGTGAGGGTATGAGATTGCCCCGGCGCAAGAGTAACCGGCGCAAGCTGATCGCCATAGGACACGTCCTTGAGGAGAACCTCAACCGTCTCACCCGAGGTATTGCTCAGCGTCAGGGACAGGTTCTCCCCCTCCGCGCGAGCGACCGCATTAAACTCCGGAGTCGCGACACCGCTAAGACCACGCATGAATCCGTTGGGCCCGTCAATCCGGACTGAATAGGACTGCTCCGTGGGGAGGATATCCTCAATCGCGTCGCCGGGAGTGACGGCGTAGGAACGGCAGATCATCT
>JBJOID010000217.1:0-17910 GCA_046047315.1 Candidatus Hydrogenedentota bacterium
AGGACTTGCGCCACGACAAGCTTGGACCCCTGGTGAGTAAATTCCTGAAGGCCCGTCCAGGCATCACGGCGGAGAACCGGCTTCGCATCTTGCGGCTGATCGAAAACATGACGCTTGGGCGGAATGCCGTGGGCTACCTGACGGAATCCCTGCATGGCGCGGGTTCGCCCCAGGCGCAGCGCATTCAGATTGCGCGCCAGATGAATTTGGAAGACAAGAAGGCGCAGGCGAAGCGGCTTGCGGGTATCAACGAGTAGTCCCGGCGGCACGGGGAATTCAGTAAAGCCGACAACTGTTACCACCTGCGATTAGGGTACTCATGCGAAAGAACAGGCCACACGGATGAGCGCGGAGACCAGCCTTGCCTCGCATGCCGAAGAAGGCGTGAACCTGGTTTGCTGGAAGGTATGGGGCGGCAACCGAAGGGTTATCGCCCCGGTAAGCATCCCGGGCCTTCGCGGCGTTCTGCATTCTCTGCCGAAGGACAGCGATCACGGCGGTGATATCTACTTTCTCTCCGCGTGCGGTTCGGGAGCCGTGGCGCGTCTTTGCGTGGCCGATGTGACGGGACACGGCGCCGAGGTGGCGGAATTCAGCGCATCGCTGGAGCAGACCTTCGGCAGCCAGATTCACAGGGCGGACCCTTCCACGGTGCTGCGCGAAGTGAACCTGCGCACGGTGAGCCGCAATCTCAGCCTCGTGTCCACAGGGGTTTGTCTCAGCTACAACTCCCTCAACGGCATGCTCAGCCTTTCCTACGCAGGGCACCCCTATGTGCTGCTCTGCAGGAAAGGGGACACGTGCTGGATTCCCGTAACCTTTGACCCGCCCGCACAGCAAGCCTTCTGGAACATTCCCCTCGGCATCGAGCGCAAGGCGCGCTATCAGGTGGGAAAGATCAAAGTTGAACCCGGAGACCGCCTGCTGGTGGTGACGGATGGACTGACCGAAGCAAGAGATGCGAGCGGAGAAGCCTTCGCGCGAGTGTTGCAGAATCGCAGCTGGGGCGTGGAGTCCGGGGCGCTGCCGGAAGATATTGCCGCGTCCATCTTGCAGGCGCTCGACTCACACACCGGGGAACACGCCAGCCCGCACGACGATGTGACCTTCATCGTGCTGGAAGCGCTACCCTATCAGCGCAGCAATCGCTAGGCGCTGCTGGTGCGAAACAACTGGCGCAAGGTCGCCCGCAGACTGGGTTTTCGCTCCGGAAGCGCATGAAGATTGGGGGCGACTTTTTCGCTCCTACGCGCTATGCTTCTGGGCGAGGGAGAAAGCGTCATGGCCAGCCGCCAACCCACGCCGGGATACCGCCTGCTCGAACACTGCGACGCCGAATGCCGTCGCGTCATGGACGGGTGGATCATGTTGAACCAACTGCTCGGCGCCTACACCCAGCCCGGCGCGAACAAGCCGCAACTGGAAACGCAGTTTCTTCGCGTGAAGAGCGAGCTGGCCCGCGCCGTTGCTTCGCTGGGCGGGCGCATGCGTGGCGACTGCCGCTTTGCGAGCGAAGCGATGAACTTCCTGTCCGGTTGCGTCAGCCTCGAACAAGTCTACAACCAGTCCGAAGTGGCCGTGAAGAAGTTGCAGGGGGAATGGCACCGGACCTTCATGGCCATGAATGGTCAGGCAGGGGAAATGCAGGAGCTTCGACGGCGCGCCGAGGCGCATGAGCGCGTGCGCTTTGCCGGCGAGGAAGTCTATCTGCCGCCCCCTTTCCCCTGGAAGAAGGCGCTAGCGCTGGGCGGCGGCGCCTTCGTGCTGATCATGCTGGTCGGTGGCGGCGCCTTCGCACGGAACTTTCTGGGCGTCGGGGCTCCCGCCGCCGGCGTTGGGATGGAAGTGGACCCAAGCCTCTCGGACGAGGACCAGATTTACGTGATGCTCGCCCGCCTCAAGGCGGCCTTTCAGCGCAAGGACCTGGACCTCGTGATGTCCGCCTTTGCCGACCACTTCGAGGATGCCGAGGGACGCAGCAAGACAGCGCTGCGCGCCCTGCTCCAGACCTACATGAGCGCGGTAGGCACCGATGACGTGCGGTTGGAGACCCGAGACGCGAAGGCGGCCATCACCGGCAACAAAGGCACCATCGGCCCGATCAAGGTGGTCACGCCACAACTCACCATCGACATCGTGGTAAGCGGTGAAAAGGTGGATGGTATCTGGCTGGTGACCTTCATCGACCAGGCGCGCTGACGCGTGCGGGACTGCCGGTTCGCCCTTGCCCAGCTCTCCTTGCACGCTCCCATGCAAGCGGTTTCCTTGACCCCTGCGGGTGCGTGCGATACTCTCTCCGTTTGTGAAGCGGCGCGGGGGCGCCACAGGGAGCACCATGAAGAATCAGTACATCGGCAAGCTGCAGGACGGGGATACGGTCAACGACTATTTCGTGGCGGCGCGCAAGGATCTGCGGGACAAACGGGACGGCGGCAAGTTCCTGGGCATGGTCTTCAAGGACCGAACCGGCGAGATGGGCGGCGTGCAGTGGCGGGGCGCCATGGAGACCGCAGCACTTTTTGAAGTGGGCGATGTGGTGAACGTGCGCGGCAAGGTGAGCACCTATCAGGATCGCCTGCAGCTTCAGGTGGAGCAGGTGCTGCCGCTGCGCGACTCCGAATACAACTTGGACGACCTGGTCGACCAGACCAAGGGCAGTGCGGAAGATGTGCCCGCGTTGAAGCGGATATTAGACGGCATCATCAACCCGCACTTGAAGCGGCTGATTGAACTCTATTTCGAGGACGACGCCTTCATGGCGCGCTTCAAGACCGCCGTGGCCGCGAAGAAATGGCACCACGAATACCAGGGCGGACTCGCCCGGCATTGCTACGAAATGGCCCGCATCGCCGAGACGATGTGCGAGCTTTACCCTGACCTGAACCGTGACCTGCTGCTGGCCGGCGTGTTCCTGCATGACCTGGGCAAGCTTGACGAAATGACGCACGGCCTGTTCACGGACTACACGCGGGATGGACGTTTGCTGGGCCATCTGCAGATTGGATGCGACATGCTGAACGACCGCATCCGGCAGGTTGAAGGATTCCCCGAGGACTTGCGCGTGGAGCTGATGCACCTCGTGCTGTCACACCACGGGGATCTGCAGTTCGGCTCCCCGGTGCGCCCCATGACCCTCGAAGGCATCGTGCTGCACCACATCGACAATCTCGACGCGCAGGCCGCCGCCATCACCCGTGTGGTCAAGGAATGCCGGGAGCAGAACAAGGAGTGGTCGGACTATCTTCCGCTGATCGAGCGCGTGATTTACGCGCGGCGCGGATAGCCCGCCGCCCCGATGAGCGAAGCCCCGCGCCGCCGCGTGCTGCTGCTTGCGCGCGAGCAGGTGCTCCACTGGGTGCCGCTCTACATCGAGGCCTTTCGCGAGTGCTGCGATGTCATCACGGTGGGGCCTGCCCTTCGCGTGAATGTGTTGGCCACGCACGACTGGCAACACGCGCAGCGATGGCTTGAGCCCAACAACATCGAGAGCGAGGCGGATTCGCTTGCGGAGATTCTGACCTTGCTTCCCGGCGGATGGCTGCCGGAGTTGATCGTCACCGTGCAGAGCGCGGGACCGCCGATTCGCGACTTGGCAAGGGCCGCCTGCCCCACGGTCTATATCTCGGTGGACACCTGGCATGACCATGAAGAGTTCCGCTACGCGCGGCCTTACGACTTCGTATTCGCGGCACAGGAATCGATGGTCGCTTACTTTCGCGATGCGGGACTGCCACGCGTGGAGTGGCTTCCCCTCGCCTGCTCACCCCGCCGTCACCACCCGGTAGACACGCTGCCTACCCACGACTTCGCCTTCGCGGGCATGACGGTCTATGTGGTGAACCGCCAGCGCATGGCGCGGCTGCTGCGGCTGGAAAAGGAATTCACCGTACGCATCGAGGGCGCGCTGGGCGGCGACGACTACTGCCGCGCCCTGGCCGCCGGGCGGGCGGTGTTCAACAGTTCCGTGGCGCAGGACGTGAACATGCGGGTCTTCGAGGCCATGGCGGTGGGCCGCCCGCTGCTTACCAACCGCGATGCGGCCGCGAACGGCCTGTACAGGCTGTTTACGGAAGGCGAACATTTTCTCGGCTACGATGACGAGGACCTGATGACGCAGGCACGGTGCCTGATGGAAGACGGTGGTTTGCGTGACTGCCTTGCCGAAGCCGCCAAACGCGAAGTTTTAGAGCGCCATACCTACCGTCACCGGGTCGGGCGGGTGTTGGAGGTCGTCGGCCCGCACGCCTACCCCACGCCCACATTGCGCGGCTCGCTTCGCCTCTCCGCTTGGATTCCCCATGGCAGTCGGCGGGTGTTGGACATTGGGCTCAAGCTGGACCGGTCCCGCGTGGGCCTTCGCCGCATGGGCGTGGAATTCCTTGCCGGGACCGCGCCACGAGGCGAGGCCGGGCGCCCCGGCTCTTACGACGCAATCGTCCCATGGCCCCCGCATGGCGAGAAGTTCGACGCCATTCTTTGCGCGCACCCGCTCGATGCAACGCTCCCCTTGCCCGAGCTTTTCGGCGCAGCACGGGATTGCCTCGGCGCGGGCGGCGAACTGGTGCTACTGATGAACGGCGGCGAAGCCACGCTCTCCGGCCTCAACATGGACCCCGCGCTGTGGGAAGCATGGAGTTATGCCGAGGGATTTCATCTCATCCTGTGCCAGCCGATTCCGGAGTGCAATGGCCTTGCGCTGCGCTTTCGGCGCTACCTCAGATCACTTGAGGACATCTCACGCGACATCTTCGCTCGCTTCCCCGGTGGCGGGAACCATCCCGAAGTCCGCGCCTGAGCCTGTCGCAATAGCCGCGGCGATACCGGGAACTTATGCCTTGACGGCAGGTAGACCATCGGCGTCATACCGGCGAATGGCCTCGCACAATATCGCGATAACTTCGCGTATGCACGCGGGGTCCATATCGTCCCAATTGTCCCGACGGTTATGGTAGTAGTGGGCCGGATGCGGGTCCATGGCGCAGAGCGCCGCGCTCCGGAAGCCCGCCTGCGTGAAAGCGGTGCCGTCCGAAGAACCCAGGGGAACGGAGCCAAAGGGCACATCGCGTCCCAGCGCCAGCGCGGCGTCCTTGAGCAACTGGCAGGTTGCCGGATCATGCGGCACCGTGCCGTTCAAGTCGCGGCTGTAGATTGTCAAATGGGGCAAATCGCGGATGGTGTCGATCGCGATGATGATGGTCTCGGCGTCATCGAAGTCCCTGCGGTGCTTCGCCGCCCAAGCCTTCGCGCCGCGCAGTCCTGCTTCCTCGCTGCCCGTCACGGCTGCCATCAGTTCGGTATGCTCGAGCTGGAGTCCAGCTTCGCGCATGTATTTGAGGATGCCGGTCGATATGAAGGTGCCGGTCAGGTTGTCATTGGCGCCAGGAGCCACATGACGCAGATCGTTAAAGAGCAGCCCAATCAAGGCGCCGGGCAGGAATGGAATCATCAGGTAACCGCAGAGAGGCGTGAGCCAGGCCATCGTGGTGAACGCAGCGATGGAGCCGGTGAACGCAAGAAGCAGAGAGCCGAAAAGTCCGATCAATGAATATGCGGTAATGAGCGGAAACAGCTTTGGAAAGTTGTAATTGAAACGCCATTCGTAGGCGCCATCCGGGTGCCCGTTGAGAATCACGCGGCGCTTGATTTCCCCACGGGGCCGCTGGCGGCCCGTCACGTTGTAGGAGGGCTTCTTTGGAAAGAAGGGGTCGAGCAGCAGGTGATAGCGCAGCAACTGGTGATAAAGGATGAATACGGAAAGCAGCGAGCACCCCAGACCGGCAATCGGATGCACGAGCCAATAGCCGGCGAAGCCCATCAGGTTCAGTGCGCCCCCGATGGCCTGCATGCTGAAGAAGGCCTTCTGCGCCACGGAGAATTCTTCGAACCACACCGGTTCATCGCAGACTGCGGCAAGGTCGTCGCGCACCACTTCCTGCGCCTTGCGCTCCGCCTCGCTGCCCGGCGGCCGGGGCCCGAAAGATTCAATCACGAATTTTGCGCGCTCGACGACATATTGCGTGGCGGCGTCGAGTTGCTGGCTGTTGAGCATGGCTTTTCCTCCCGCGTTCAGACACGGCTCAGGGTGTGATGGTTTCGGGTCCCGCGAGGACGAAAGCGATCAGGTCGGCCATGCCCTGAGTATCGATGGCAGATTCAAGGCCCTCCGGCATGATGCTCAACGCGCTGCTGCGCATCTCCTCCACATCGGAGCGCGCGATCACGTCGGTCTCGCCATAGGCCCGCTTCAAGGTGATGCTCGTCGCCGTTTCAGATGCGAGGATGCCCGTGCGTATCTCGCCGTCCTTGGTCCGCACGGTGTAGTTGGCGTACTGCGGATTCAGCTCCCGGTTGGGATCGAGAACGTTAACCAGAATCTTCTCCGCACCGGATTGCGCCACCGTGGCGAGATTCGGGCCCACATCGCTCCCTACGCCGTGCAGATGGTGGCAGGGCATACAATTCCTCGCGAAGACCTCACGTCCGCGGGCGGCATCCCCCGCAAGGGTCAGCGCCTCCGCGTATCGCGCCACCACCTCGTCGCGCCCGGCGGGCTGAAGGTTCTCCATGAGTCGCGTGGCATGGACACGAATCTTCTCATCCTCATGCCCGGCTAACTGATGGCGGCGCGTCGAGTCCAGTTCGGCCAGGGCAACGTCGCCCGACTCGATGGCAAACAACAACACGCGCAGGGATTCCGCACGGCGAAACATAAGCTCCATGGCTTGTGCCTTGCGCGCAGGCGACAGCCCCGGCCAGGCACGCAGCAAAGCGCGGGCGCCCGCCGCGCCGGGCACGCGGCCCATGCCCTCAATCGCGGCGGCGAGCACCGGGTCTGGTGCGTTGCCGTCCAACAACGCTTTGTAAATCGGGAGTGCTTCCTCCACGGGGGCATTGCCGAGAATGCGCGTTGCATCGGCGCGCTGCTCCGGAGAGCGCCCGGCATCCGTCGCCGTTCTCGCCGCTTGCTTGACCAGTTCACCCAGCATGCCGGATGCGCCGCGCGCCGCCTCTGGGGCGGACTCTGCGAGTGCGAGCAGCATCGCCTCGGCGGTGGATTGATTCGTGCTCCACGCCGCATTGACCGCATTCAGCACGGCGGCAATCTCACCGCCCATCCGGCTCTTGCCGGCAATGCGGGCCAGCTCGGTCAGCCATGCTCCAGCCTCCGGACTGGCGATAAACACGGCGTCCGCGGCGAGCAGCGCAGCCAGTCGTCCGGCGAGATCGCTGGAGGAGGCCAGCGCGGCGGCTCGGACTCTTGGGGAGGTGGCATCGCGCTGCGCGAGGGCCGCCAGCGCGGGCAGGCGCTCGTCGCCGGAGACAGCCCCCAGGGACCATGCCGCCTGCAAGCGGACCCACGGGTCGTCGTCATTGGCGAGAGCGAGCATCCCGGCGCGCACCTCGTGCATTACGGCATGACGCGCGCCCAGGCGCAGCGCGTGCTCGCGAACAATCGCCGATGGATCAAGCAGGCCAGCAGCCAGCGTGTTCGCCCCCAGCGCGTTCAGTCCATCCAGCGCGTACCGCGCGCGCATGCGTGCCAGCGGGTTATCGTGCTCCGTCGCCATCGCCTCCAGCAAGGGAACCACCGAGGCATCCTGACGCTCGTAAATCAGGCGCGCGGCTGTTTCATGGTGCCATGCGTTGGCATGCGCCAGAAGCGTCACCAGTTCAGATGTCGCAAGCGCCGAAAGGCGGGGCAGCGGCTTCGGCGTGAAACCCTCGGGCGCGATGCGATAGATGCGTCCACGATCATTGCCGCTGGTCAGATCGAGGTGCTGCTTGATGATGGGCGGCAGACTGTCCGGATGCTCGATCACCTCGCGATACATGTCGGCGACATAAAGGCATCCGTCGGGCGCATTGGCAAACTGCACCGGACGGAACCAAATATCCGTGGACGCGATGAACTCCGCGCCCTCATCCAACCGCACGCCCTTCAAGTCGAGCCCTTCTGCGAGCAGCTTCTTGCGATGAATCAGGTTGCTGCCCACGTCGGCGATGAACACCTGGCCTCGGTACGTCTCCGGCCATGCGTCCCCCCGGTACACCGTCACCCCGGTGGCGCTCGTGAAATAGCCCGCCGCACGGCCGCCGCCCTCGATGGGGCCGGGCACCAGTCCCTTGATGCGCAGCCGGGTGCGGACCTCACGCCAGGGCTCCACTGGGCTCAGGCGATAAACCTCCGCCGCGGGGCCATCCACCGCGATGCTCTCGCGGGGCGAAGGCGGCGAGAACCATGGATTCCGCGCGGCGTCGCTGTCCGCATACCACACCCACTGCAGGTGATCGCTGTTGTGGCAAACGAACTTGCGGCCCTGGTCGTCGAAAGACTGCCCATGCTGCGCCCCGCCGCTCTCCGCGCGGAGCGCGCGGTCACGTGGGTCAAACGAAAAATCCCGTCCGCCGATGGACAGCCCTTCTGACTCCGGCGCACCGACGGGCCGCGCCTTTCCCCCGGAGCTGCTGGCCGCCGCATGGATGCGATTGTCCAGGCCCCAGAGAAAGGTGTTCATCATTCCCTGCACGTTGGTGTGGTTGAAGCCAGTGAAGACCACCTCGCGCAGATCGGCCACGCCGTCCCCGTCGGTGTCCTTGGCATAGAGGATGTCAGGCGGCGTACCCACGAAGACTCCGCCATCCCAGCAAGCCACCGCCACCGCCCAGGGCAGGCCGTCGAGGAACACGGTGCCCTTGTCATAGACCCCGTCAGCATCGGTGTCCTCAAGCAGACGGATCGTCCCCGGGGTTTCCACACGCTGCTCGGAATAGCCCGTCATCTCCACCACGTAACAGCGGCCATCCGCATCGAAGGCCATAGCCACAGGATCCCGCACCAGCGGTTCCGAGGCCACCAACTCCATTCGAAAACCGGGCTTGACCGTGAATGCGGCCATGGCCTCGGGCGGTTCGAGCGGCGCGATGCGCGGCAGTTCCTCGGCGTAATCGCGCTCCAGGGAATCCTCGCCCAATGCGGACGGGACGACGAGCGCTAACTGGAGACACAAAAGGGCGGGGATAGAAATATAGGCGTGCATCCGGCGATCTTGCCTTCACGGCGCGCCGGTTGCAACTTGCGCGCGCGCCCGCACAGATACTTTCGCAGACAACCGCTAGGCGAGAATGTCCTTTACCAGTTTGCCGTGCACATCGGTCAGGCGGAAGTCGCGGCCCGCGTAGCGGTAGGTGAAGCGCTCATGGTCGAAGCCCAGCAGGTGCAGCATGGTGGCATGCAGATCGTGCACGTGGACCGGGTTTTCCTTCGCTTGGAACCCGAACTCGTCGGTAGCGCCGTAGCTTAAGCCGGGCTTCACCCCGCCGCCCGCAAGCCATGCCGTAAAGCCATAATGGTTGTGATCGCGGCCGTTGATCTTGCCCGCATTCGCGCCGGGGGTGGGCAACTCCACCGTGGGCGTGCGGCCGAATTCACCGGTGCAAAGCACAAGCGTGTCTTGCAGCATGCCTCGCTGTTTGAGGTCCAGCAGGAAAGCGGCAATGCCCTGATCGCACTGACCGGCCAGGCGGCGGTGATTCTGTTCGAGATCGTCGTGGTTGTCCCAGGGCTGTCCCTCGCCGTGCCACAGCTGCACAAAGCGCACGCCACGCTCCAGCAGCCTGCGCGCAATGAGCAGCTGCCGCGCATGCACGCCGGGGCCATACATGTCGCGGATGTACTCCGGCTCGCGCATCACGTCGAAGGCGTCCGTCGCGTCGAGCTGCATCCGGTAGGCCAGCTCGTAGGACTGAATCCGCGCCTCGAGGTTGGCGTCTTCGCTGCGCGCGGCGTAGTGGCGCGCGTTCAACTGTTGCAGGAGATCCAGCTGCTGGCGCTGCTGCGGCAGCGAGGTATAGTGGTTCTCGACGTTCTCGATCAGGCGGTCGATCTCGGTGTGCTGCGTGTCGACGTAGGTGCCTTGATAGATGCCGGGAAGGAAGCCCGCCTGCCAGTTCTGCGACTCCTGAATGGGATAGCCGCCGGGCGACATCACGATGAAGCCGGGCAGGTTCTTGTTCTCCGTGCCCAGTCCGTAAGTCACCCAGGATCCGAAGCTGGGGCGGATGAGGCGGGCCTCGCCCGTGTTCATCAGCATGAGCGAGGGCTCGTGGTTGGGCACGTCCGCATGCATGGAGTGGATGAAGCACATGTCGTCCACACACTGCGCGGTCTTGGCGAAAAGCTCGCTCACCATCTTTCCGGATTCGCCATACTGCTGCCACTTGAAGGGGGAGGACATGGCGGCGCCGGTGGGGCGTTCCGTGTTCAGGTTGTCCATGGGCAGCTTCTCGCCGCCCCGCCGTTGCAACTCAGGCTTGTAGTCAAAGGTGTCCACATGGGACATGCCGCCGTTCATGAAGATGTGCACGACGCGCTGGGCCTTCGGTGCGAAGTGCGGGCGCATGGCGCCGTCTGACGCCCGCACGGCGGCCCCGGCCTTCTCCCCCATCACCCCAAGCAGCCCCATCATGCCGAGGCCCATCCCGGTGCGCTTCAGGAAATCGCGGCGCGTATGGATGAAATCGTCGGTGGTCAGTGCGTGATGTTTACTCATCGGTTCCTCAATCCACAAAAAGGAATTCGTTCGTCAGCAGCAGCACCTGGGCGTAACGCTCCAGCGGATTCAGGGGCTCGGGACGCGGCTCCTGAAATTCGCGCCGCGCGAACCATGTTTCCGGTTCTCCCCCGGCGGGCGCAAACTCAACACGCGGCGTGAAGTCGTAGCTGTCGAAACCGTTGTTTCCGCCGCACGATACCACGAAGTCGATGGTCTCGCCCTGCTTGACCGGTAGTTCTTTGAGGTCAAAAGAGGCGCGACCATTGAACGCGGTGCCCGTCCATTGTATGCCGCCGGGGCTCACGATGAAACCCACCACGCCATCGCCCTGATCGGAGGAGTGCTTGATTCGTCCCCTGACCGAGACCATGCCGTCAGCTGGAGCCACCCAGCGCAGGACGGTGGAATGTTCCGGTTTGTCTCCGGGGTGGCCACCCGTGGCGGTGATGCTCGTCCAGCCAAGGTCGGGCGCGGGGAACTCAGCACCGGCTCCCATGTAGCGTCCCTCCCGGAAGCCCGGCAGCGGTGAGAAGGATTGCAACGTGTTCGCCGCCGTATCCACCCCGCCATAGCCGTAACGCCACATCGGGGTTTCGAGGGCGGGTGTTTCGCCGGCGCTCTCAAGGAATTGCCGCGCCAGTTCAATCTCTTCGCCAGCGGGATCCCGCTGAAGGATCTGGTGATAGAGCCGCGCGATCCGGGCTTCGGCGTTGGCCTCATCCACAATGCCCGGCTTCGCGGCCAGTGCACGGGCCTGCTCCACCACGAAGGGGCTGTTCATCATGAACAGCGCCTGCTGCGGCACGGTGGTTGTCCAGCGGCGCGGGCTGTGGGTATCCGGGGTGGCGAAATCGAAGGTGCGGAACATGGCCGGCAGGTTCTGTCGCTCGATGCGTCCATACACCGTGCGCCGCTTTGCATAGCCATCGCCCGCAATCTCCACCGCAGGGCCGCCCATCTTCGTGTCGAGCGTGCCAGCCGCGGCAAGAAGAGCGTCACGCATCGCCTCAAGGTCGAGACGACGCCGGTTTTGCCGCCAAAGCAACCGGTTCTCGGGATCGGCCTGCAGGGCGTCCTCGCGGCCGTAGCTGGCCTGACGGTAGGTCTGCGAGAGCACGATGCGCTTGATCAGCCGTTTGGTGGACCAGCCATCGGCCATGAAATCCGAGGCCAGTTGATCAAGCAACTCGGGATGCGAAGGGGGATCGCAGCGCAAGCCAAAATCGCTGGGCGTATCCACAAGGAAACGGCCAAACAGGTTTCCCCAGACGCGGTTCACATAGACACGCGCGGTGAGCGGATTCTCTTCGCTGGCGATTAGCTCTGCCAGTTCCAGACGGCCACTCCCCTTCTCGAAGGGCTTGCGGTCCAACGCGAGCAGCAGGGGCGCCTGACGGGGCACATCCGGCCCCCGGTTCTCCGGTTTGCCACGCTCAAAGATGTAGGGATTAAAGGGAGTCGTGTCGGTCAACACCATGGCCCGGTCGGGCCGGCCCGGATGGGTATTCTCCACGCGGGCCTTTTCATTGCGGCGATTGCGTATCTCTCCCTGCGTGGGAACGTCGCTGTAGTCGAACACGTTGCCCTTGGGCACACTCACCGGGCTCTCCGGCAGATACATGGCCAGACGGATGCCCTCGAGCGCCGCATCGTCCAACGCGGTGGGTAGCACCGGTGCGCCGCCATCGATGGCGGCCGCCTGCGCGGCAGAAGCCAACTCCCGCATCCACGCGCCGTCCGCCTCGGCAAAGGCGGCACGATAACGCTCGGCCAGATCGGCCATGGATACCGGCGGCTTATCTCCCAGATGCTTCTTCAAAACAGGATTGATCGCATCGGCAAAGGCCGCGTCGGCCATCTTCTCCGCGAACAGCGTCTTCGCTGCTTCCTCAAAGCCCTCTCCTGGCAGCGCGGCAAAGGTGAGCCAGACCCCGTAAACGGGGTCGCCTGCTCCGGCGGCAGCCTTGGCGGCAATCTGGTCTCGCCACTTCTCCACCAATTGCCACATCAAGCCGCGGTCGCGCGCCAGTGTGCGCACCACTTCGGGGTCGGTCTGTCCCTGAACTTCCTGCCCGGCAAGCAGGTAATCTGCCGCTTTGTCGCGGGCATGAGACAACATGCCGCGGTGCAGCTTGCCCGTGAAGCGCTCGATCTCAGCGTCCTTCTCGCCCACGGCCTTGAGGAACTCCTGATATTCAGGGTCCTCCGGATTGGGGTCCTCGATGAGCGGCAATTCTCCAGGCTGCACACTGCTTCGGAATACGCCATAGAGCGAGTAGTAGTCCGCCGTGGGCACGGGGTCGAAGAAGTGATCGTGGCAGCGGGCGCAGGAAACGGTGATTCCCATCAGGCCGCGCGTGACAACATCTATGCGATCGTCGATTTGATCATGCACGTTGCCCACGAAGTTGCGGCCCAACGTGAGGAATCCCATCGCGGCAAGATGACGCTTGTCGGTCAACTCCATCTGGTCCGCGGCAAGCTGCTGCTTCACGAAGGTGTCGTAAGGAAGATCCTCGTTCAGGGCCTGAATCACGTAGTCGCGGTAGGTGTGCGAGAAAGCGAAGTCCCGTTCCTCTTGGAACACATACCCCTTGGTGTCCGAGTAACGGGCAAGATCGAGCCAGTAACGCCCCCAGCGCTCGCCGAACGCGGGGGATTCCAGCAGACGGTCCACTTGCTTCTCATAGGCTTCCGGAGAGGTGTCCGCCGCAAAGGCATCCATCTCCGCTTTTGTCGGGGGCAGGCCGGTGAGGTCGAAGCTGAGGCGGCGCAGCAAGGTCGCGCGATCTGCCTCGGCCGATGGAGCCAACCCGTTCGCCGCCAGCTTGTCATAGATCAACTTGTCGATGGGCGATTCGTTCCATGCAGGATCGGGCGCATCTGGCAGGGCTGGCGCCTTCACCGGCTTGAAGGCCCAGTGGCTTGCACGAGCCTCGGCCACCTGTTGCTCGATGGTCAACGGCTGTCCGGCCTTTGCACTTGCCGCGTCCACCCCGGGCCACGGCGACCCCATGCGCACCCACTCGGTGAGCGCGTCAATCTGCTCCTGCGGCAGCTTCTCATCGGGCGGCATCTTCGTGTCGCCTTCATGACTCAGGGCCTGGATCAGTCGGCTTTGGGCCGGATCGCCCTGAACGAGCGCGGGGCCGGAATCCCCGCCCTGCAACAGGGAGGCGAGCGAATCCACACGGAGTCCCGCTTTTTGCTTTCCTGGACCGTGGCAGGCGTAGCAGTGTTCCACAAGCACCGGGCGGACAGAGGTCTCAAAGTAGTCGGCCATGTCCGCATTGAGTGCCGCCGCTGCGGGAGGCTCTTCCGCCACGGCGGGAGCAGGCTCTGCTGCGGGCGGCACGGCCTCGGCGGCAGGCGCTTCGGCGGCCTGAGGCGCCGAATTCACCTTACCCCCAATGTATTGCGTAAGCGCCTCCAGCAGTTGCAGTTGCGCGACCTCCGGAGCTGGCGCTGCCAGAGACTCCTTGACCGACGCCACTTCACTGCCCAAGCCTTTCAAGGACTCCTGACGCGCGTTGAGTTCCGTCTGGATCGCATCGATTTCCGCCTGAATGGCCGCAGCCTTGGCCTCCAGCTCGGCAAGCCGCGCTTCCTGCTCTGCGCGGGCCGCCACCGTCTGGCGCAGGGTCTCGGCCTTGGCCTTGAGCGCTTCCGCCGTCTCGGGCTGCGACAACAGCGATTCGATCTGGCTCAGGGCCGCATCGGCGGGGGCGGGCTCCTGTGCCCCGATGAAGGGCTGCAGCGCAATGACTAAAATCAATACAGCGAACAGGTTGCGTATCATGGCGTCCCTGTAGTTGGTTGCAATTATTTGGTGGCCGGGCATAACCGAGCCTCATGCTCTATACTCGCCGACGAGCAAAGGTTCCAAACAAGGTGCTACCGTTGCAGCCGTGCGGCGTTCAATATGGCGCTTGGGCTTAGTGCGAATAGTAAGTCAAGCTCTAGGATCGGTGCGCACCAGGGATGCGGATTGGTTTGCAAAACCGGCATCGCCTCGAACCTGTCCACGAGACTACGCTCATCCGCGACAGGATTCTCCAGCACAGCCGTTTCCGTCAGATGCGACGCGATGACCTTCCCGTCCGGTTCGACCGTGCAGGTGACCTTGCCCGCAGTCGAGCGTATGGGAGCCGGCCCCGGCCAGCGGCGCAGCCACCGCAGTCCGGCGATGGAGTTCGCCACGTGCGCCCCGGCACGCTTGCGCGCGATAAGCGCGTCGATGGCGGCGCGATAGGCCTCGGTTTCCGGCGCGATGGGGTTGGGGTCTGTGCCGGAATCCAGCCATTTCGTGGCCGGCTGAAACATGCAATAAGCCCCGTGCGCCTTCGCGAATTCCAGCACCTCGTCCAGCAGGTCGAGGTTGCGGCTGGACAACACGCAGGTCAAGCCGACGCGTATGCCATGCTGCTGTGCAACCCGGATCGCCTCGGTGGCCTCTGCCCAGGAGCCGGCGCCACGCACCGCATCATGCACCTGTTCGCCCCCGTCGAGACTGATGGTGATGCGGTCCACCCGCTTAACCTCATCGATGCGCCGTGGAAGCAGGGTGCCGTTCGTGCTGATGAACGTCACGATACCCCTGTCTTTACAATGGTTCACCAACTTCCCAATGTCTTTTCGGAGCAGTGGCTCGCCGCCGCTGAACGTAATCCACCGCATGCCCCGCCGGTGGAAGTCATCGATACCCGCCAGTATCGTTTCCGTGTCCAGCTCGGCAACTTTCAGATACGGCGAAGCGCAATAGATGCAGCGCTTGTTGCAGTGGAATGTCAGGTTCCAACTGGTCAAGAGCGGCAGCTTTTGTCCCAGCAGATTCACGCGAACAAACGCCCCGCCCAGCCGGGTGACCGTCATCAGGAAATTCACGGCGCAGAAAGGCCTTTCTCAAGGTGACACTGGAAACATTTTTCTCAGTATAACAGAAGCCTCTGGCATGGGTTGGATGCTGTAAGCAAGCAATCCGGGTATACTTCGTCGAGTCTTAACTGCAAGGTGACACCATGCCGGTACGTCGCAACAAGCCAGACCCGGAGAAGCGCAAGGCTTTTGTCGAGCAGGTGAAGCGCGAGCGCGAGACGCGCGCCACCGGCTACCGTGAGATGGCCCTGCGGCTGTTCCCCCATGTTTGCGGGCGCTGCGGCCGGGAGTTTTCGGGCAAGCGCCTCAAGGAACTGACGGTACACCACAAGGACAACAACCACTTCAACAATCCTCCAGATGGCAGCAACTGGGAATTGTTGTGCCTTTATTGCCATGACGACGTGCACCAGACCGACGTGCGGCGATCGCATTACACTGGCGACGGCGTGGGCGACAAGCGCAGTCACACGCTGGGGCATTCGCCGTTCGAAGGCTTGCGCGGGAACGACGTAGCCGGGCAAGATCCCCCCGCATCGGAGTCTGCCCCGGAAGGGTGAGCGCCTCCTATCCACCTTGATTCCCACCGGCGCTTCGCCAGAGGTCTGCACGGAATGTCGCTTCTCATTCTCCTACCGCCAAGCGAAGGCAAGCAGGAAGGGGGCAATCCCCGGCGAGCCTTTTTGAAAGAGCACCCCGATTTAGCGGGCGATCTTAGGCCGGTGCTCAAGCATCTGGCAGAATTGCCCAAGTCGAGCCGTGCGGCGTTTTATGGTGTAAGTACGCCGGAAAAAGCCGAAGCCGCGCATGCGCTAAACCTTTCGGCACTCGAGTCGCCCGCGCTGCCCGCAATCGAGCGGTACACGGGCGTTGTCTATGATTTTCTCGACTATGCCAGTCTGCCTGATCGCGCCTATGCCCGAAAGCATGTGATGATGGTGTCGGGTTTTTTGGGCCTGATACCGGCAGGAGCCTGGATTCCGGACTACAAGCTTCCAATGAACCCGTGGCTTTCCTCGTATTGGCGGCCAATCAACGCCGAGCGCTTGGCCGGCGTTAGAAAACGCCATAAGGTGCTTTCGCTATTGCCCGCCGCGCATGCGCGTGCCCTGGGAGCGGAGCCGGACTTCTTCGTTGATTTCAGGCAAGAGGGTGGCAAGCGGGCAGCGGGCCATTTCGGCAAGGCGATCAAGGGCAAGTTTCTACGTTTCCTTATGGAAAACCGGGTGAGTCAGTTCTCGGAGATCAGCGATTTCTCCGCCGACGGATACACCTTCGACGGCAAGAACTTTATTCAGGCGTGAGCCTGGGAAATGCGCCGTGCGGGAAACTTGTTCCCCCTATGGCGTGGAGCCTATGATCCGCGCCTTACCTTGGGCTCCCCTGATGATTCTTATCTGCCACCATAATGCCTTGCGCCGCTCACAGCGCCGTCTGGTCGCCCTGTCTCCCGCGATGTGTGGGGGAATTTATCTCCGGTGAACGGCAAGAAAAAGCTATCGCGCAGGGTAAAGGCTGGCTATGGCGTGGCCGAGTGGGGCATGTCCTCCGCCGAGGTGGTGCTGCAGATTTACCTGTTGCTTTACTACACGCAGCAGGTGGGCCTGAGCGCGAAGTTGGCCGGTTACGCCCTGGGCCTTGCCGTGCTTTGGGACGCCATCACCGACCCCATCATGGGCTTCATTTCAGATCGCACCCGCACGCGCTTCGGCAAGCGGCGGCCCTGGATTGCCGCGGGGGCTGTTGCCCTGGCAGCCGCCTTCGTGGCCCTGTTCCACCCCCCCACGCTCGGCACAGAGACGGAGAAGTTTCTCTACCTGTTGTTCACGTACATGGCGGTGAACACCGGAATGACGCTCATATCCGTGCCGCACGCCGCACTCGGTGGTGAACTGAGCGAGGACCGAAACGAGCGGAACGAAATCTTTGGCTGGCGCATGCTCGGCAAATACGGAGGCTTTCTGCTGGCGGTGGTGCTGTTGGGGCTGACGGCGGGCGAGGGAGGCGAGGGCGACCGCATCGGCACTTCAGGCGCAGGCACAGCCGCATGGGGTATCGGTGGCGCGGTGGTGCTCTCGGCGCTGGTCAGCATCCTCGCGGTGGGGCGCTTGGACACCCCCGGCCAGCGCACCCCCGAGCAGGGGCGTGGCTTGATGGCGGGAGTCGTGGCCTTTGGCCGTGCGAACTGGGCGGCCGTGCGGAATCCCGTATTCGCGCCGCTGCTCCTTACCTTCGCCATTGCGCAGGCGGGCCGTACGGTAAATGCCTCGCTGGCCTTGCAGTATTACACCATCTACCTGAACCTGACCGAGCCGCAGGTGCTGCTGGGCATACTGGTGCCCTTCATGATCTTTGCCAGCCCCGCGATCATCGCGTGGGTGTCGCTGGCGCGGCGCTTTGGCAAGAAGCGGCCCGCGTTCTGGGGTGCCTTCCTGCTCGGCTGGGTTACGGTCATCACCTATCCCCTGCTTCCGCCAGGGCA
>JBJOID010000218.1:0-4658 GCA_046047315.1 Candidatus Hydrogenedentota bacterium
AAGCCGTAACCTCTCGTCCATCGCACTGGTTTCCTTCCAAGGCATGAGTCGTCCTCCATGCCAAAAGGTGTAAACCATGTGCCCGGATTATTGTGTAAAGGATGTCACCGGTCAGTACCAACCAGCTCTATTACTACCTAAAAATGCAGGGCCAGCCGGTGAATACGATGCACATGTTTGGGATGGCTTGACCTAGCTCGTCGAGCCGTGCTCTGCCGCCCCCCGGCGCTTGCCGGGGGGGGGGGCGGCGTCAGTCTTCACCCGTGCACGACATGTCCCACCCAACGTTGGCGATAAAGATGGCTGCCCAACAACGTGGCCAGCCCAAAGAAGCCCAGTAGGATCTCGCCCAAGTACCGGCCTGGATCGAGCGACTTGCCGTCCCCCGCGCAGCCCTGGCATCCCACCGGCGGTTCTTCTCCTTCTCCTTCTCCTTCTCCTTCTCCTTCGCCTTCGCCTTCCCCTTCGCCAATGGGCTCGCCCGGATTGCTCACTACCACGCGAAGCGCGCCGCCTTCGTTGGTGAACTCGGCCTCGAAATCTCCGGATCGCGTGGGAAAGCGCACCTCGGCGAAGTCACCGGTCACGTTTCCTGCCACCGCCAGGACATCGAACGTGGCGCCCGCGTCCAGGCCTTCTTCGTCCGCAAAGCGCAAGTCCAACACACCGCCCAGCGCGGCGTTGCCCTCCACCACAAACGCGGGCCCCGTGCCGTCCAAATCAGCAACCAGGCTGCCCGTGTCCCCCACCGTAAGATCCCCGCTGATCGTCACCGGCCCGCTACTCTCGGCTTGCTTAAGAGGCTGGCCAACCGCAATTACAGGGCCGTTGGTCTCAAGAAAGGGTGTGCTGATCCGTAACCCGCGCTGCAAGAACAAACGCCCGCCCTGGTTCACCCGCACCCCCGTCGCGCTGCTAAACTCGGAGTTCCCAAGGACACGCGCTTCGTTGAAGATGACAATCAGTCCATTGACGATCGCGCGGCTACGCGCTCCACTGGCATCGGTTTGCACCAGGAGCTGCCCGCCAGAAACCCCGGGCCCCACGCTCAGCACGCCGCCCACACCAAGAAAGCCCCCCTTCACCACGCTCAGCTTGCCCTTCCCGCTCGAACCCACGGTGCACGTTTCATCCACCGACAGGGACGAAGGACCACGCTCATCGCCTTCCACCAACACCTCCCCATCGGCGTTGACCTGTCCACCCAGCGTCAGCGACCGAACCCGCGCGCTGGAACCGCCCTTCATGTTGAACACACCGAGACCGGTCGAGCCAACTGTGGCGTCGCCGGTAATGCGCATCGAAGCGGGCGGGTCGCCCGACTGCACGCTGGCCTTCAACAGGTCCAGTGTGCCCAGGCTGCTCCCCCGTCCCACGCGCAAGCGGCTCGCCGTGACCTCACCGCCATCTTGAACAACCAATTCGCCCAGAGACGCGCCCCCCAAATCAATCCCCTCCCCCAGGACATTCAGCCGGGCGGGTATGCCCGCGCTGCGTTTCTCCACCACCACCGAGCCTATGGCCTGCTCTCCCACGACAACCCCCTCTGATGCACTCAGCGTCGCCCCGGAGAGAACCACCACTTCGCCAGTGCCGCCAAGCCCCACGGACAACGTGCCCTGCACGTCGAGCTCCGAGTGCGTGCCGAGACCATCCACGCCGCTCACTTCCACCGTCCCGGACTCACCACCGATATCCCCCACGGCCAGATCACCCGTGCTCGCGCGCCCGCCACCGGCAATCTTCAAACGCCCTTCTCCCAAAGCCCCCACCGCCACGGGGGCCGTCGCCCCCCAGGTCGAGGCCTGGCCAGACACCGTGAGCGCGCCCAGCACCCCGGGGGCATTGCCAATCCGCGCCGCACCGCTGCTCACCTGCGCTCCCTCCAGAATTTCTACGCTACCCGGCGCGCTCTCGGCCACACGCACTTCGCCCAGATTCGCCGTGCCGCGGCGAATCGAAAGGCCGGAAGTGCTGGTCCCCGAATGGCCGCCGACGGTCGTGCGCCCGGCCGCAAGCGTCGCGTCCAGCGCGAGTACGTCGCCCGTCTGCGCCTGGCCCACCAGAAGGCGATCCGCCACACTGAATTGCGTGCCCGCGTTCAGGGTGAGCGACGACGACGCCACCCCCGCCAGATCGCCCACGACGGCGCTTGGCGTCTGAATACGCCCCTGACTCAATGTGAAGAAGGCGTCCTGCCCAATCCCGAGGCCCGTCTGCGTTCCGCCGCTCTGGCTGCGGCCACCCAGCGTTATCAAGGTCCCTGAAAATGTCGGTGCACCCTGGCGAACAAAGAGGCTATTGGCCGTTTGCGTCTCAAAGAACACCGGAAAGGGCGGTGTCAAAGCAAAGGTGGCGTTCTCGCAACCCGTCCCGCGATCCTGAGGAACCTGTTCCGGGATCCAGTTCACGCCGACTCCCCAGCCGCCCCCATTGGAATTGTTCCACGCCACGTCACACTCGCAAGGCGCCTTCGCACTGCCCGGCTCACACGCCTCCACACCAACTTCCAGGCTCATCGTGGACTCGACCACCCCGCTCGCCGTGCCGCTGCTGTCCCCGCTCGTAGCGAACTCAATGTCATACACCGCGCCGGCAGGTAGCACGGTTTCAAATGTAAAGTCTGTTTCGACGCACTCCGAGGAACTATCGCAGAACCGGCTGTCCCCCGTATCCAATCCGTCGGAAGTCACTCGAATTTCAGTGCCCAGCGAGACAAAGCCGTCCCCCGCCAACCGGGTGGTATTAATCGTCTGCTCCGCCGAAAAGCGCAGCGTCGCCGGTGCGTCCACCACGGCAATCTGAAAGGTCATAAACACCCCGCCGTCCGCTCTGACAAAGACCGCCGGCGGTTGCGGGCGGCTACGAAACGAGCTGATCTCCGAACGCATGCTGCCGCTCACCCGCAACGCCGCCCCGCTGGGGTCCACCTGAATCGCCGCGTTGGCACTCGAAGAAGCCGTGGTAGTTACCGGAATGGGAGACTGCGTGGAGCCAATATTCCTCGTGCCCGATGCCCCTGCCGACACGTTGCGGTTAAACGTCCGAAATGCGCTCTCATCGGAGGACCGATCATTTTCCATGGGCGTGAGCTCATCATCCGAGGCCCCGGCCGAGGCCGCCGCGAGACCGCGCTGACTTTGCAGCGTCACCTCCGCCACCGCCATGCAGGGAAGCATCCCCGCCACAATGCCAACGATGGCAATCACTCGAATAGACCCGCGTACGATTCCCATGAAATCCCCTTCCCTACGGCCATTTCAGGCGGTTGCACCTCGTGCCCAAACCTACCACGAACCCCCAAGAATTGCAAAGGCGAAACACCACCCGCTCCGGCCCCCCGAGCGCCTGCTAAGGATCCTCGCGCCCCACTCAGGTCTGGAGCATGGACTTCGTCAGTGACACGCTCGCCAGCGGCCGACGCTTCCGCGCGCTGGTCGTGGTGGATGCCTTCACGCGTGAGTGCCTGGCCATCGAGGCCGACACCTCGCTGTCGGGGGAACGCGTCGTGCGCGTGCTGCGCCAGCTCACGCAAACGCGCGGCCTGCCCGAGCGCATCGTCATGGACAACGGACCGGAATTCACTTCGCGCGCGATGTGGCACTGGAGCCGGGACACCGAAGTGGCGCTCGCCTTCATCCAGCCTGGGAAGCCCATGCAGAAAGGGCACTGCGAGAGCTTCAATGGCAAGCTGCGCGACGAATGCTTAAGCCAGAATTACTTCACCACCCTCGCCGACGCCAGGCAAATCATCGAGCACTGGCGACGCGAATACAACCATCTCAGGCCGCACAGCAGCATCGGATACAAAACCCCAAAGGCATTTCGCCTTGAATGGAACAAGCAACAACAGGTACAAAACCCGGACGGAAATCTCTCATTATCCCTGGTACAAACTTAGGGGTAAGGTCAGATATCGCCCTGACTCGGAAGCCTTTCTCTCAATCGACGTAACCCGTCAAGTAAAACCTTAAACGCAGCTCTATCCTTGAGATAAAGCGTGTAGCCTGAGCCTGAGGCCATTCCGTCAGTGCTATATAACATACCTTTCTGAAAAGGAAGCGCCTCGACAAGTGCGTCTTTAGCGGAACTCTGATTAACCAGGTTACCAACTATCGACATTGGGAGTTTCAATCCTTTAGTCAGTCTTTTCAAAATGACTGAATAATCGCTGACTTCACCTACACACTCATCCACGATAGCGCTGATTTCGTACCATAATTCCGCAAACTTATCATAAGAGTCTGACCAGATTATATCTCCGTCCCAATTTAAGCCAAAGAAATGCTCACAGCAGTCTCCTTCTCCGCACCTATTCTCTCGACTACAAATCGGACATAGTTCGCAATCCATACTCAATCTCCTCTGCGCGCCCAAGTACCTACTCAGATTTAGCTCCAAAGCAATGCAACGGAAGAGGTTTTTACCTGACGATACTCTAGATGGTAAGCCGGACCGTTCGCGAATTCTGTCCTTTCGCCTCGGTGGACATGGTCCCGTTCCTTTTCACGTTGATGCACGGTTTACTTGTAACTTCTCGACACTTCATGCCCATCTGGGCAGCGGTGCGTTGTGGTTGCCTTGCTTCCGCCGGTCGCGTACGACACGGTTAGGGGGAATCGCGCCCACCGCCTGCCATCCATTCGCGCAGGCAGTCG
>JBJOID010000219.1:0-8096 GCA_046047315.1 Candidatus Hydrogenedentota bacterium
AAACATGAATGGATGCGACATCGATGCCGTCAGGGTGCTGATATTGCAGGCCCTGTAGCGAGAGCTCCCTGGTATCAATCCGCTCCCAGACGCGGGTTGCTCGGAGACACTCGGCATGCGGGCGCGGGACGGCGTGTCCGCTCGTGACCGGACGATTCGGATCGATACTGCGCACTTCCTGCGCAAAGGCAGACAAGGCGATACGCACGTCCTCTGTCGTCAATAGGTCCAGTGCAACATCTCGCTCTGCCGGTGTGCCATACGTGGGTATCGCTGGCGCGAGCATGCCCTTCTCCAAGGGCAAATCGGCAGACAAGTTGAACTCGTTGCCGAACTCCCACATCCAGATGGCGGGAGAGTCCTTGTAGCGAGACACCACCGCTTTCGTGAATTCCCGCATGAAGGCGTGGGTCAGACTGTCGGGCTTGCCCCAGGCGCGAATCGGCTCGCCCACCAGATCAGGCACCGTCCAGTAGGCCCAGAAAAAGCTCGGCACCAGTCCGATCCCATGCGCCTCGGCGGCTCTAACCACGCCGTCAAGGCGGCCCAGGTAGGATTCGGGATCTTGCCTGAACAGTGCAAGCCCGCTTGGCCAATAGGCCGCGATGGAGATGCGGGCAAATGGAATGCCTCGCTCCCGCAGCACCTCAAACCCCTCGATGTAGCTGGTATCGTCGGGGTTCTCCAGCGTTCGGGCAAAGGCGTCATAGTAGTTGACGCCAATGGCCCGGAAAGGCTGGCCATCCCGGAAAAAGCCACGGTCGCCATCCACCTGCAGTGGCGCGGCAAGCAGCGCCACCGAGGCAACCAGGAGAGAGAGCGGCATCAACCGACGCTGCCACCCATCGGATAAAGCATCACGTAAATGACCACGCCCGTTACCGAGACATACAACCAAACCGGATAAAGCCACTTTACAATTTGCACATGGCGACGCCGGTTGTCACGAAATGCGAAGTACACCGCTGCGAGGATAAAAGGCACCATAAGCGCAGCCAATGGTATATGCGTCAACAGGATGGCGAAGTAGATGTAGCGCAATGTTCCTTGTCCAAGGTAGGGAACACTTCCCGCATGGGCATGGTAATAGAGATAACAGGAGAGGAAGGCAGCGGAGCACACGAGTGCGGCAATCATCAGGTTTCGGTGCAGGGCCTCGTTCCGAAACTTCTTTATGGCAACACCGGCGGCAATCAGAAACAACGTAGCCACGCCGTTGAGACTGGCGTTTATCAGGGGAAAATCTTCAACGTTCATGATGCGCTGGCTCCTTGGGTGCGCTGTTCATCCAGCAGGCGCCTGATGTCCTGCTTCAAGGTTTCCATTTCAGACTCGTCGGTGCCATCGTAGTAATTCCGTATCATGCCTTGGCCATCCACCAGCACGAACTTCTCGCTGTGCATCTGAGGATCGTCCACCGACCCTAGCCTGAACCCCGATACCGCGAGCCGCTCCACATCCTCGACAGGGCCGGTCAGCATTCGCCAGCGGGGGTTGGATGCCTTGTATTGCGTCGCGTACTGCGTCAACCGCTCGGGAGTATCCGTCTCGGGATCAACCGAAAAGCCCGCGAAGTAAACGTCTTCCTCGTCCAGAAAGCTTTCCGATACACCTCGCATGCTGGTCGTCATGATGGGACATTGTCCCGGGCACGCCGTGAAGAACAAATAACCGACCCAGATCTTTCCCGAAACGCTGCCCTGATTGAAGATTTGGCTGTCCTGATCGGTGAATTGAAAATCACCCACAGCATACAGCTGAGGCAGGGAATCCGTGTCCACGACCGGCTGGCCTGTATTGGTGACTTGAGATTCCCGGGGATCGATCGGCGGGGTTTCAGCATAGCGCTGCATCCAGCGCACTCCCCCCATGGTCAACCCAGCCACCGCCAATAAGACGCACAACCCAATATACAGATATCGCAACATCGGTTTAGCTCCAGCCGAAACGTCCAGCTATGGCATCCACTAAGATCAGCAAAAGAAGCACAGGGAAATAAATCACGGACACCCGCAACACCCGGCGCGCGTCGAGCAGGGACTCGGTCAGGCGCCATTTGACGCAGGCCGAGAAGAACCACAGGCCAATGGCAAAGGCCCCGAAGAAGTAGAGCCAGCCGGTCATCTTGAGAAAAGTCGGGCAAAGGGATACGGGAATCAGCACCAGCGCCGCAGCCCAGCTTTGGCGAAAAGAGGAGCGTCCATCCGGGCTTACCACGGGCAACATCTTGAAGCCGCCCCGGGCATAATCATCCTTGAACATCCAGGCGATGGCATAGAAGTGAGGATGCTGCCACAGGAACAAGATGGCGAACAGCACCCATGCCCCAAGACCAAGCTGATTCTCGGCAGCTGCCCAGCCAATCATCGGGGGGATGGCCCCCGGAATGGCGCCCACCGGGGTATTCACCCAGCTAACGCGCTTGAGCGGCGTGTAGATAATGGCATAGAGCACAATGGTCGAAAGCGCCAAGAGGGCCGCCAAGGAATTGACCATCCCCCAAAGCAGCCCTACACCCGAGACGGAAAGAACCCCTCCGAAGAGCAGCGCGGTTAGCGGTGAAACAGCGCCCGTGGGGATCGGGCGATTCTTCGTCCGTTCCATCAAGGGGTCCACTTCGCGCTCGATATAGTGGTTGAGGGCGCCCGCCCCGGCCGAGCTCAGTCCAGTTCCCAGCAGCATCCAGAAAAAGACGCCGTATGGAGCCAGACCTCGATTGGCCAAGGCATAGCCAAGCGTGGCCGTCACGAGCACCATCGTGAGGATGCGCGGCTTGGTTAACTCGACGTAGGGATTTCCCTGCTTACCCGCCATGGTGCGTTCAGGCAAGCGCGCGTCTGGTCGGGGCGGTGGCGATTTCCTCCGAAGGGCGCATCCCGGGGAATGCCCGCAGCGCCGTCAGGGTGGCAAGGGCCAAGAGCGCCGCCCCGGTCACCACGTGGAAACTGGTGATGAGGGGGATCCGCGAGGTCCAAATCACGGTCGCGCCGAGGAGGAACTGTACAGCCACCAGGCCACAGAGCCATGGCGTCATCGCCGCGGCGAGGGCGTAGGATTCGCGCCGCTTACGCAGCCAGAGAGCCAGCCAGATAATGTAACCGGTAACAACGACCGCACCAACGCGGTGGGCAAAGTGTGCCAGCATCTGGTTTCGGCTCACAGGAGGAAGGTCCGCGCCGGTTCCCATGGCATGCTCGAAGCGCCAATCGTTGACCCACGCGACACGCTCCTCGTCAAAGGAAGGCAGCCATGCCCCCGCCGTCTTTGGGAAATCAGGAATGGCAAGCCCCGATTCCGTGTGGCGCATGATTGCGCCCAGCAGGAGCTGCCCGTAAATCAGTGCGATGAGTATGAGCACCCGGCGAAACGCGATGTTGTCGGGGAGGTCATTTGGCCCCTTGGCACGGCGAGTCGCATATTCAGCGCTCAGGGAATACGCCATGATGACATTCAAGAGCAGGTAAGTCTGACCCAAGGTGGCGTGCGAAGAGGACAGCCACACCGGCAACTGGTACCAGACCGTCATGCCACCCAGCACGGCCTGAACGATGACAGCAAGCACGGCAAGAAGAGAGAGATTCCGCAGCCAGCGCGGCGCGCCCGTAAGGAACATCCCGATGCACAGTACGAGGGTTAGGCAGCCAGCCGTGCCTGCGACGAGCCGATGCAGATGCTCATGGAAAATCCCGCCGGTCCACTCACTCAAGGGATAGGTGATTGGATTCTGCCCATAGGTAAGGGGCCAGTCCGGCACGGAAAGCCCCGCCTCATGACTTTTCACCTGGCCGCCCAGGAAGATCAGGCAGAGGATGAAGCCGGTGGTGAACCAGGAGAAATACCGCAGCGGTCGTGGAGCGACCCAAGCGGACAGGGCAGTGGCAGGTTCTTTGGCGTCCTTCGTGCTCATGATGCGCGCATCCTTTTTGGGCGGAGCGGACCGGTTCAAACTAAAGCCCGCGCAGAATAGAGACCGCTGGATACCGCCCGGTCGTTGCGCGCGGCGGGCAGGGGAGAGTTCCACAAGGGGCCCATTGCAATGCCCGGCGGGGTGCCGGCGCCTGCGCCATCAACCGCACGCATGAATTGCGGTATTGTACGCCGCCTCCAGAGTAGCGGTCAATTCACGAAGAAAAAGTCGTCTTCTCCGCCCAGGGCGGGGCTTTGCCCGGCAAGCCAGCCGTCCAACTCCCCGACGGAATGCACAGTCACAATGCCGCGCATCTGGTAATGCCCCTGTCCACACAACTGTGCGCAGGCAATCTCAATATCGCGCTCCGGATCCCCCACGGATTGCCTGTAGGCGTCCGTGGTCAAGGTCGGGGTGAAGTGCAATTGAGTCTCCAGCCCCGGAAGCATATCCCGCTTTACGTAGAAAGGGGGAATGGAAAACCCATGCACCACATCCTTGCTGCTGAGTCGCAACAAGGTATCCCTGCCGGACTCGAGGTGAAGGCGATCACGCAACACGATATCGTCCAGCGCGCTGGGATCCTCGCGGTCGAGGCCGAGTGGATTGGTGGACTCGTTGATGAGTTCCAGTCGTTGCCTGCCAAAGCGGCCGTCTGGACCGGGATAATGCATATTCCACACAAACTGCTGCGCCACAATCCGAATCTCGAGCGGGGGCGCGGTACTCTTGCTCCCTGAATCTGCATAGACCCGCCAGAAGGGCAGCGCGACGATCATCAGCAGCGCAAGCTCAACACCGAATACGATAGTCTCGAAAAGCAACGGCACACGCTTCGAAGGCGGTTTTCTGATAGACGAACTGGCGCGACGAAACCGTATCAGCGCCGCGAGAAAGACCGCCGTTAGGAACAACCAAATCAATGCAACGAAAGACAGCACCCCAACGAGCACCAACCGCAGCCACGGCGCATGCTCCGCCGCGGCCTCCGGCAACAGGGGAATCATGACGGATCTCCTGAACCGTCCGAGTCTGCACCGGCTATTTTCAAAGCTGCCCAGCAAAGCAGCCCCATCGTCACCATGGAAGCCCCCATCAGCAAAAGCACCGCAAGGTACAAGCCTCGTCCCTGCGCGCTCGGGATCTCGCCCAGACAGGCGGCACAAGAGACAAACAGGTTTCGGGTGGATTCTAGGAGCCACAGGTTCATGGCGAAGTTCCGGGTGATGTGCCGTTCCAGGACGTAAACACGAGATAGTGCACCGTCCAGGTGACGATGAGAAATAGAACAAGCGCCGCCGTTAGCCGGATGGAACCAGTAGTTATTGCTCGTTTCTCGGTCAGTACGGCCAATACGATCAGGAACAGTCCTAGAAGTAGTACAAGAACACCCTCGGTTCCGGTCAGCAGATAGTAGAGCGCATAAGCGTTGTGCGCGGCGGCATTGAAGCGGTGCGCGCCAAAGACGACGGCATGTTCCTGAGCCACGGCAAAGGCGGCGACAAGGCTTAGAAATCCTGCGAAGCCCACGGCCTTGGGCAGTGTTGCCGCACGAAATCTCGGGGCATACCAGAGAAGTGCCCCCACAGAGAGCAGAATGAATCCTCGCGATAACCACCAGAAGTGACTGTATTCCAGGCGGGGCCAGGTCTCCACCCCGGTGCGCAGCAGGAAGAAGCTGGAGAGCAGCGCGGCCATCATCATGCCCAGCGAAATGAGCAGCAACGACACGCCCATTCCCTCATTGCTGAAGGGCACGCGCTGACGCGGCGCTTCGGTGCCATCGCCCTCGGATTGGATTACCACACCCACGCCATCCGGAGCGTAGCCATAAGGGGGATGTCCGACCGGACGGTCACCCCGCGGCATCCACTCCAGCGTCGTTGCCTCCCAAGGATTCTCGGTGGTTGGCTTTCCCCATCGCATCGAAACAAAAAAGTTCACAAGAAAGAAGACCTGCGCCACACCGAGCAAAAAAGCGGAGTGCGTGGAGGCCACATGAAGGAAATGCACGTCCTGCCCATGGGCATAGGACATGCCCCCATCGTAAAGTCGGCGGTTCACGCCAGCCAATCCCTGCAACATCATGGGCATGAAGACGCCGTTCATTCCAAGCAGGCTGAGCCAGAAATGAACATGGCCGGGCCAGCGGCTCATCTCTCTATTAAAAACTCTCGGAAACCAGTGATATACCCCCGCAAACAAAGCAAAAAGGATTCCGGGTGCAGCGATATAGTGAAAGTGACCGACAACGTAATTGGTGTCGTGCAGCGGGATATTGGTTGGGCCCAGCGCCAGCGGCAGGCCGGTGAAGCCCCCCAGGGCGAACATGGGGAGAAATCCCAAGGCGAAGATCATGGGCATCGTGAAGCGGAGATACCCGCCCCAAAGTGTTAGTAGCAGTCCCATCCCAATGGCAATCGATGGCAAGGAAATGATCACCGTGGTTGCCTGGAAGAAGCTGCTCATCACCACGCCCATGCCGGTGAGGTACATGTGGTGTGCCCATACCAGCATCGACATAAAGGCCAGCGCGGTAAGGGCGCCCACCATGAAACGGTACCCGTGCAGTGGACGGCGGCTGTTCGTGGTCAACACCTCGGCCACGATTCCCAAGGCCGGAAGCAGCAGCACATAGACCTCAGGGTGCGCCAGGAACCAGAACAAATGCTGCCACAGGAGCGCACTCCCGCCTCCGGCGGCCTCGTAGGGTGCCCCCGAGACGAAGAGCCCGGACGGCACGAAGAAGCTCGTGCCTCGGAGCCTGTCCATTAACTGGAGCAAGGCCGCCGCCGTTAGGGGGGGAAAGGAAAGGAGAAGCAGCACCGCGGTGGTCAATTGAGACCAGACAAAGAAGGGCATCCGCATCAAGGTCATACCGGCAGCCCGGCAGCCCACGATGGTGACGATGAGGTTCACACTGAGACAGAGGGAAGCCAAATAAACCAGTGCAATCCCCAAAAGCCACCAAGTCTGCCCTGAAGGTTCAATGGTGCTCAGCGGCGCGTAAGCGGTCCACCCGGTGGAAGCGGGCCCGTCCTGGGTGAACAAGCCCGCACAGACAAACAGTGCCCCAAGGGCTTGGCAAAGCAACCCCAGATAGGCCACGCGGGGAAACGCGAGATCGGGCGCACCGATCATTTTGGGAACGAGGTAGTTTCCAAAGGCGCCAACGAGCAAGGGCACCACGGCGAGAAATACCATGAGCGTGCCGTGCATTCCAGCAAGCTGGTTGTAGAAGTTTGGCAGCAGCACACCGCCCGGCATCCAGGGGTGATTGGCGTCGAAGAACCCAGCCAAGCCCGGCACCGGACTTCCCGGATAGGCCAACTGCCAGCGCATCAAGAGCACAATCCCGAAGGCAAGCAGGAGCATCAGGGCCGATAAAACAAAATACCCCAAAGCAATCCGGGGGTGGGCTGGACGGTCTCGCATCGCGCGCGGTGCTTTGCGGCTCTAGGGGCGCCGCTGGGGCAGGCGTTGCAGCCAGCCGAGGTGAAATACGCCGAAAACCATCACCTGCACAATATCCAGAGGGGGAAAGGGGGCGCGCTGCCGGATGATCCGGAACATCGCCACACATTCCGTGACATGAATCAGCAGGATGCCAAGGCCACCAAAGAGCAGGAAATTATTCATGGGCGGCGGAAAGGGACTGACCAGATTCATCATGAAGGCGGCCCAGAACCCCACGGTCACCGTCTTTCCGCCCAGCAATATCCATACGGGCATGCTCAACTCTCCTTCAGGGACATGGGCCGCATGGCCAGTTCGCGCTGCGCCGCGACACGGGCCAGGCCTATCAGCCTCGGACTTACGCTCACGGTGCGAATCCCCATCTGCATGAGCCGGGGAATGTATTCCGGGCGGCTGCCCATCTCGCCACACAACGACAAGGGCTTGCCCGCCTTTTCCGCCGCCGCCGCCAGAGATTCCAGCAGGGACCAGAAGACCGGGCGATCGGGATTGCAATCGTAAGAAACACGCTCGTTGTTGCGGTCCACCGCGAAAAGATACTGAAAAAGGTCGTTTGAGCCGATGCTGCCGAAGTCCGCCAAGGCCAACAACATTTCCGCCTCAAGGCAGGCCGAAGGCACCTCGAACATCACCCCATGCTTAATCTCCCCATGGGCAAGGTCTTCAACGTGCTGTCGGAACATCTCACGCAGGATGATGAACTGCGCCATGT
>JBJOID010000220.1:0-12541 GCA_046047315.1 Candidatus Hydrogenedentota bacterium
TCTCCACATGCCAGCGCTATCCGCACCGGGACAGTGCCGAGGGTTTCAAAATCTACGGCCACATCCTCGCTCAAGACCCGCATTTCTTTGTCCATGCGGGGGACATTCTCTACTACGACGAATTAGGCAAGTCGCTTGAGTTGGCTCGATGGCACTGGCAGCGGATGTATTCCATGCCCAGCAATCGCGAGTTCCACCGCCGGGTCTCCAGCTACTTCATGAAAGATGATCACGACACTTGGGTTAACGACTGCTGGCCCGCCATGGAGTCGAAATACATGGGCGAATTCACCTTCGAGGAAGGCCGTAAGACTTTCCTTGAACAGGTGCCCATGGGGGAGAAGACTTACCGCACCGTGCGCTGGGGGCGCGACCTGCAAATTTGGATGGTGGAGGGGCGGGATTACCGCAGCCCGAACACCCAGGAAGATGGCTCAGGCAAGACCATCTGGGGTGCGGAACAAATGGCATGGTTCAAGGAAACGGTTTCGGAATCCGACGCCACCTTCCGCGTGCTCATCAGTCCGACCCCGGTGGTGGGACCCGACCGGGCCAGCAAGAACGACAATCATGCCAACGCGGGATTCGCCCACGAGGGAGGGGAGTTACGGCGTTTTCTCGCCGAGCAACGCAACATGCTTGTCATCTGTGGGGACCGTCACTGGCAGTATGTGTCGCGCGACGCCGACACCGGACTACTCGAGTTCTCCTGCGGACCCGCCAGCAACGAGCATGCAAGCGGCTGGCGGGAAGAGGATCGCCGCCCGGAACACGAGTACCTCAACGTCACCGGTGGCTTTCTTGCTGTCAGCGTGCAGCGTGAAGACGGGGTGCCGCAGTTGATTGGGCGGCATTACAGCGTGCATGGCGAGATACTCAACGAACGGCGGATAGCCTCGGCGCGTTAACGCGGCAGCGCTGCCAGATAATCGACGATTCGCTCCGAGGCGCGGCCATCGCCGAAAGGATTCGCCGCACCGGCCATGGCGGCATAGGCTGCGGCATCCGTCAACAGGCGGTTCACTTCCGAAACAATGCGCTCCGTGCGGGTGCCCACCAGTCGCGCCGTCCCCGCCGCCACCGCCTCCGGGCGCTCCGTGGCGTCCCGCAGAATGAGCACGGGCTTGTTCAGCGAGGGAGCCTCCTCCTGAATGCCGCCCGAATCCGTGAGCACGAGGTGGCATCGCTTGAGCAAATGCACAAAGGGGACGTAATCCAGAGGTTCCACCAAATGGATGCGCTCAACCCCCGACAGGTTGCGATACACCACCTCGCGCACGTTCGGGTTCGGGTGCACCGGATACAGCAGTTCCACATCCTCGTGTTCCCGGGCCACCTGCTTCAGGGCCGCGCAGATGCGCTCGAAGGGTTCGCCAAAGCTCTCGCGCCGATGTGCCGTCACCAATATCAGGCGCCCGTGGCTTAGGCGATCCAGCAGCCCATCAGGCATCGTGCACGGGCGGCCGGCCACGTCCAGCAGCGCGTCTATCACCGTGTTCCCCGTCAACACGATCTCGTCCGCACGGCGGCCTTCCCGCAGCAGGTTGTCCGCCGCGCCCTGGGTGGCGGCGAACAAGTGGGTGGAAAGGTCGTCTGCCATACGGCGGTTGAGTTCCTCGGGGAAAGGCTCATAACGCAGCCCCGTGCGTAGGCCGGCTTCCACGTGTCCCACCGCTATCCGGGCATAAAAGGCGGCCAGCGCCGCGGCAAAGGTCGTCGTCGTGTCACCATGCACCAGCACACAGTCCGGCCGCTCCGCCTCCAACACCCCGCGCATGCCCTCCAGCACACCGCTGGTAACCGCATGAATGCTCTGCCCCGGCTGCATCAGGTTCAGGTCATGATGCACTGGCAGGTTGAACAGCTGGATCACCTGATCCAGCAGTTCCCGGTGCTGCCCTGTCAGGCAGATGCGCGTGTCAAAGACATCCGGCCGCCGGGCCAAGGCCAGAGCCACGGGTGCCATCTTGATGGCCTCCGGCCGCGTGCCCATCGCTATCAATACGCGCATGCATCCATCTCCAGAGAGGGCAGTGTAGCAGCGCGCGCGCGCCGCGCCCAAAAAGACCAAGGGCCGGAGCGTCCAACGCGCCCCGGCCCCAGTGTCGTATAGCTAGTAGTCGTACGTGTTTGCAGGGCAAGAGCTTAGCTCAGACACCCCTCCGCTGAATCCATCGTAAGGTACATGTGTTTTGCTGACAGATCCACCTTCAGACTGTTCGACTTCACTGCTAGCCCCCCGCGCCGATTACTAGCGCCGGGTCTTCCCGGACTTTCCATAGATGGATCACCTCCTTTCTGCCTCACCCCGACATCCGGGGAACTCCCGATTGAGTCCCGTCGGCCTGAATAAGGACTTGCGACGGGAAGACGTTACAAAGATTCCACTCGTTTGTCAAGCGATAACCAGCCAGCCTCGGAAAATTTTCCTTCTACGGAGAGGGTTCCTGTTGTAAAGTTATGTATTAAAATAACTTACGCTGGATGCCGAGTGGCGGGTAGAGGAGATTGTGGCGTCCGTATACCGTGCCTCAGGGGGGTCGTCAGGTAAACTTTGCATTACCTTTTTTCGCGATAGCCTGGTGCTTCAGTTTGCGCGGCGGCGTGCCGGGTTGAAATCCCGGCGGCGAATTCGGGCGAGTTCCGGCAGGCGCGGCAGGAACCATAGGAGTATGGCGAGGGATTGCCAGGCACCCCAAGGCCACGGTGCGAAAAGGCACTGAATCGCATTGCTCAGCCCGGCGGTCATCAGCCCGGCCACCGCCACGGGGAAGGGACGGCGCGAGTTCTTGAGGGTGAACCAAAACCGGGCCTGGGTTTCCCGGCGCCATTTCTCGCGCTGGCCCGCCTTGTCCTGCTCGTTCTTGCGGGCGCCCAGTTTTCCGTGGGCATGGAACAGATGTGCCCCGGGAACCAGCAAATTGCGATAGCCAAGATACAAGGCACGGTTGCAGTAATCGTCGTCGAGCCCATAGAACCAGAAGGTCTCGTCCCAGGGGCCAATGTCACGCCAGACTTCGGCTCGTGCAAGCATCGCGGCGCTGCCCACCGTGCGCATGGGGTAGACCTGTTGCAGCGGACGTTGCATCACCGCGTCTTCCACCAGCGAGTCCACCTGCTTGATCAGCTTCATCAGGTTTGCGTCGATGCGTTCCGGCTCCCGGTAACTTCGATGCAACGGCATCAGCACGGCGTCGGGGTTCGCGTCGCAGGCTTCCACCAGCAGCCGCAAGGCCCCCGGCAGGAACTCGGTGTCGTCATTCATCATCATCAGGTAGTCGGCGGGCTGCTCCTGTGCGATGCGGAAGCCGTGGTTCAGCGCCCCCGGCACGGGCCGGTTGTCCTCGGTCCGGTGCACCTCCAAGCTGGCGTGCGCAGGCAAGGCGGCTTGGCTGCGCGCCAGCGCAGCCGGGGTGCTGTCGGTAGAGCCGTTGTCCATCACCACAAGGTGCACATGCAGTTCGGGCGAACCTGCTTCGGCGATGCTGGCCACGCACTTCTCTATAAAGTCGTCGCGGTTGTAGGTGAGGATGATGGCGATGAGACGCTTCACGCGATCATTTCCACCGGAGCACGTCGTCCAAGCGTCCCGCGTCCTGCAAGTGTTTGATTTGCTTCAGGCGGGTATACAGCCGCGAATTGAAGTCCTCATCCTTCAGGGAGAGCCGCTTGAACGCCTCGATAAATTCCGTGATGGCCATGTCGATCGAGAACTGCGCCTTGCCAAAGCCCGGCAGTTTCGTCTCGATCTTGTCGAAGTTCACGTTGTAGGTTCGCGTGTCGCCATCGCTGTTTCCGAAGATGACCCCGCACTCTGGCATCTGGGCCTGCACCTTGAAGGCGATGTCGCGTATTTGCACGTTGTTCTCGGTCGAGCCCACGTTGAAGGCTTGGTCATGTACCACCTCAAGAGGGGCTTCCAGCGCGCAGACGAAGGCGCGGGAAATGTCCTTCACATGCACCAGCGGCCGCCACGGGGTGCCGTCGCTCGACATCTGGATCTTGCCCGTGGTCCATGCCCATCCGCAAAGGTTGTTGACGACAATATCAAAGCGCAGCCGTGGCGACACGCCGTAGGCCGTGGCATTCCGGAGATAGGTCGGCGAAAAGTGGTCGTCCGCCATTTCCTTCAAGGCGCGCTCGAAGTCGATCTTCGATCGCGCGTAGGGCGTCTGTGGATTCGCCTCGGCGTCCTCGGTCAATCCCAGGGAACTGCCCTGCCCGTAGAGGCTGCAAGAAGAGGCGAACAGGAAGCGCGACACGCCCGCCTCTTTCGCTTTCTGCGCCACCCGGATACTTCCCGCCGTGTTGATGGCTTCGGTGACCCCGGGCGTCAGGTTGCCCAGTGGGTCGTTCGAAAGCGCGGCGAGGTGAAGCACCGCGTCGTAGCCCTCGAAATCTTTCGCTTCCACGTCACGCAAATCACGCACGACGACGTCGATGGGGGTGGGAGGGGCGCCAAAGTCGCAGTCCGCAAAATAGCCCGTATCCATGCCGGTCACCGCATGGCCCCGCTCGATGAGGTAATCGCGCATCACCGCGCCAATGTAACCCTCGCTGCCGGTCATCAATACCTTCATGCCGATGGCGTCCTTCCACGTTGAGCCGCTGTCTCGGCCCGCGCACGGCGGGCGGTCCGCGCAGTATAGCCGGGGGCGGCGCTGCTTCCCAAAGGGGCGCCGGGATCGTTACACTGGCGGCTTCCATCGCTCATATCGGAGGGCATCGCCATGCGGGGTTTGTTGGACGGTCAGGTTTGCATCATCACCGGCGCGGGCCGGGGCATCGGCGCGGCGACGGCCCGCCTTTTTGCGGAGCATGGCGCGAGACTTGTCCTGAGTGATCGTGATGCGGGACCCGTGGATGAAGTGGCCGACGAGGTGCGCCGCGCCGGGGGCGACGCCATCGCGGTGGCGGGCGACATCACCGATCCGGAGTTTCCGCAGCATTTGGTCGACGAGGCCATGGCCAAGTATGGCGTACTCAATGTGCTGGTCAACAACGCCGGATACACCTGGGATGGCATGATGCACAAGATGAGCGACAAGCAATGGGACGCGATGATGGCCGTGCATCTAGCCGCGCCGTTCCGTCTGGTGCGGGCCGCCGCCCCCCACATGCGCGACGCCGCCAAGAACGAGGCCGCCGCCGGAGGGCACGTCGAGCCGCGCGCCATCGTCAACGTTTCTTCGACCTCCGGCCTGCACGGCAACACCGGCCAAGCCAACTACGCCGCCGCGAAGATGGGGGTGATTGGCTTCACCAAGACCATCGCCAAGGAGTGGGGGAGTTTTGGCATTCGCTGCAACGCAGTCGCGTTTGGCTTCATTGAAACGCGTCTCACGCAGGACAAGGCCCTGAACGAAAGCGTGGAAGTGAACGGCGAGAAGATCGCACTTGGCATCCCGTCGCACCTGCGCGACATGTCGATGATGGTGATTCCCCTGGGCCGGGCGGGCACGCCCGAAGAGGCCGCGGGCGGTGTGCTTTTCCTCGCCTCGCCCCTCGCTGGATACGTCACCGGGCACACGCTCGAGGTTACCGGGGGTTATGGCATCTGACGTTTTCCGGGGCAAGCGCTCTGCACGCTGGGTCGTCGCGGCCGCGCTCTGCCTCGTCGTCGCCGTAGGGCTTGCCCTGCGCTCGTATGACCTTGCCGCGAACGATCTTACCGAGGACGAGGAACTGGCCACGGGTCTGCCTCTGCTCGGCTATGGGGATCTCCTGACGGGCATCTCCGGCAGGCCGCCGCTCTCCTTCTTCACGCAAAAGGTCGCCGTCGATATCGCGGGCAGCACGTCGCCCGTGACCCTGCGCCTTCCGCGCGTCATCGAAGGCTGTGCCGCCATTGTGGTGATGTTCCTGTTCATGCGGTCGGCATGGGGGAGCCGGGCGGGCCTGCTTGCCGCCGCCCTCCTGTCCATGAACCACTTCCATGTGTACTGGTCTCGGGACGCCCGCTACTACCCCATGCTCACCCTTTGCGCGCTGGTTGCATTCCTTGGGTTCTCGAGCGGCGGCCAGCGCGGCAGCCGCGCTGGGCTGGCGGTGTTCTTGGCGGGCGTGGCGGGCGCCGTGCTCACCCACTACGCGGGCTACCTTTTCGCGGCGTCGCTCTTTCTGGCGGTTCCCGTCGTGCTTTGGTCTGGCCCGTGGATGCAACGCCTACGTCAATATCCCGCTCGCCACATGGCGGTGGCGTCTGGGCTCCTCGGTGGCGTGGGTCTGCTCGGAGGCTGGTTCCTCCGCGACTACCTGGGGCGGGTTACGCGCCATCTGCAATGGCCCGATCCAACCCAGCCGCTCTCGCCGTTGTTTGACGTCTCGCCGCTCTTTCTCTGGAATCGCGCAAGCGAGATGCTCGGGGTCTCCGGCCTCACCCTTGGCTTCGTGGTGCTGCTGGGTGTTGCGGGCCTATTGCACGGCGCATGGAAGCGCCCCGCCTGGGGTGCGCTGTCGGTGAGCGTCACGGCCACCCCCTTTCTTCTCTATTACCTTTTTCCTCCCGCCCACCCGTGGAACACGAAGTATTTCATTTTCATCGTCCCCGTCCTCGTGGCCAATGTGGCCCTTGGCATGCTGTTTCTCTCCCGCATGCCAGCGCAATGGCTTGGGACAAAGTGGCTTGCCGCTCCCGTGCTGATGTGCTGCCTCGCGGCCTATGGCATTCCGAATGCAACCCGCCTCAAGGCGATGTATGCCCACCCCGACACAGCCCAGCAAGACCTCGGCGCGGACCTCACCCGGTGGAGCACAGTGGGGGAGACGACCTACTACACCTGGCCGGAGCGTCCCCGGGTGCTGCGGCATTATTATCCGCCCGCCGACGATCCCCTGCGCCAACGAATGCTCACGGATCTATCGTTTTTTCCTGCATTCTATGCTGATTCGGGCAACCCATGGATATGCCTCGATGGGAAGTCGGACACCCCATCCACCGTGGCGGCGGAACTGCTTTCCGCGCGTTACACGCGTGTGGCTTACGATGTCGTCTTTCTTGCGCGGGCGCCCGGGATACAACGTATCGCTTTTGGAGAAACGCTCGCGGGTTCTCCTGTGGCGCAAGGTCCGCTCGATCTCGAACCCGGAGACGAGAGAAGCATCGACGCCCTCGTGCCGCGAGACTTCGACGCCACACTGCTGCTCGAGGCCTTCGTTATCGGCGAGGCCCGGGGCAGCAGCATCGAGATATCGCTGTCCGGCCATCCCGCCGCCGTAGCCAAGGTCGGCAAGACCAAACGTCCCATGCCGGTAACGGCGTATCGACTAGAGCGTGGACCGGTGCGACTGCGCCTGCAAAACACGGGCAAGGTGCCGGTGCGCGTCGTTTCCCTGGGGCTTGTGCCCGCCTTGGGTGAGGGCACGTTGACCCTGCCCGCGTGGGATTTCTACTCGCTCACGGGCAGCGAGGTGCTGGCCTCGGTCTGGCCGGATGAACGCCCCGAGGGCATGCTGGTGCGCGACATGCGCCATGGGCAGGCCGCAACCTATCGCTTCCATAACGACCGGGAGCGGCGGGTGTCCATACGGCTGCGCGCTCTCAACGATCCTCCCCACGCCAACCAGTACCAGTTGCATCTGCCCGGCACAGACCTCGAGTATCGCGTGCTCTCCTTCGACCTCGAAAATGGCGAACTCTCCTGGCAGGAATCGCCGGAGATTGTCTTGCCGCCCGGAGCGCATATGCTTTCGGTGGGATACATCGGACTCAGCGCCGCCCAGTTTAACGAGGACACCCGGAACGGAAGGGTGCTTACCGAAGAGTCGCTGCAAAATTCCGGGCTGCACAGCATCCAGATTGTTCCGCTGTCTTAAGCGTGTTGCCTGGATGCGCCGGTCGCAACAGGGCTGCGTCCTCGCCTACAATCGAGGCCGCATGGAGGGGCAGCATAGCGTGGAATCCACCGTCTCGACCTATTACCCCGGCAAGCGCGTGCTGGTGCTGGGAGGCCTGGGCTTTATCGGCAGCAGCCTGGCCATCGCCTGCGTCGAGCACGGCGCCTGCGTCACGGTATTCGACTCGCTAATCGGCCATGGCGGCGGCAATCCGGCCAATCTCTCCGGCCACGAGGACCGCCTCCGCGTGGTGCGCTACGACATTCGGGACTACAACCTGCTCGATCGCGAGGCGCGCGAGGCGGATGTAGTCTTTCACTGCGCGGGGCATACCTCCCACAGCTATTCTCTCGCCGACCCCTTTCTGGATATCGCCATCAATTGCCAGGGCACGATGAACCTGCTTGAGTCCCTGCGGCGGCATAACCCCGCCGCGCGCGTGGTCTACACCGGCACCAGCACCCAGTGCGGCCCCATGCGGCGCGCGCCCATCGACGAGGAACATCCCGAGTTTCCGCTCGACATCTATTCCGCCAACAAGAGCGTGGCGGAAAAGTATCTGCTTATCTACCACTCGGCCCATGGCCTCGCCACCACCGCGATACGGCTGGCGAACGTTTACGGGCCGCGTGCCAACGTGCGCAGCGCCGATGGGGGTGTCTTGAATTATTTCATTGGCAGGGCCTTGCAGGGGCTGGACCTCACCGTCTACGGTCAGGGTGCACAGCGGCGCAACATGCTCTATATCGACGACTGCGTGCATGCCCTCATGTTGGCGGCCGCCAGACCAGAGGCCGTCGGACAGGTCTATTTCGCGGCGGGCGAAGAGGAGCACAGCGTCGCAGACTTCGCTGAGCGGGTGGTGGCCGTTATTGGGCGGGGGCGCGTGGTGCGCGCGGAGTGGCCCGCGGACTGGAAAAGCATGGACGTGGGGGATGTGGAAATAAGCAATGCGCGAATCAAGGCCGCGCTTGACTGGAGCCCCGGCGTTTCACTGGACGAGGGCCTTGCCCGCACCCGGGATTTCCTCGAGGCCCGGCGGGGACAGTATCTGCCCTAGCGCGTGTTTCTATTCAACGGCTCTCTTCATGCTGTTCCAGTCCCTCTTCCAACAACGGAACGAGCAGGTCCGCCATGGCAGTCGCCTTGTCGCCTATCGCATGCAGGTGGAGGTGGCAGATGTCCGTGTAGCTTTCCGGCCCATGTTGGAACCTTTCGGCAAAGGGAAGATACGTCGTTCCCTTTTCGTCGCATAGGCGTTGCAGTTCTTCGTTGTAAAGCCGCACGACATGCACGTAGCTGTCTATCCCAATGAAGCGGCCCCAGTGCATCTGGGTGAGAATCCGGTTGAAATAAGCCCGCTTCTCCGCCGCAAGCGGGCCATCCAACTCGGGATGCGAGAAGCTCGCGAAGACCATGCGCGCGCCATCCGTCTTGACGGCATCGGCCAGCATGCCGAGATTGTTCATCACCACCTCGCGAAGACCCGCTCGCAAGAGCGCGTCGCTCGGCAGAAGCCAGCGATTGAAGTGATTGAACACCAGGTTGGATCGCGAGAGAAGCCGCCTAAGCCCGGCAAGGGGCGCATCCTCCATCCAGACTGGAAGCCACTGGGTGATGTCGTTTACCGCGTTGAAGTGCAACACCAGGTCCGGATCAAGAGAGAGCACCTGCGCTGCGCGGTCGTATTCGTTGCCGCTGCGCGAGGCGAAAACCCCCGCATTGATCACCTCGACACGCTCCGCGCCGAAGCGCTCCTGTAACAGCCGCTCCAAGAGGTTGGGATAGGTGTGCGCATTGGTGGGGCCCTCTGCCGTGGTGCTGCCGCCCATGCACACGATGCGGTAGAGGCCCTGCGGCTTGGGCATCCGTGTCTCGTCGTCCCGAAATCCGTGGCTGTTGATCCGGATGTCGTAGAGATCGTCCTGATGCGCGCCGGGGCGAAAGTCTCTCCATAGGACTTTCCACACGGAGGGACGGATAAACACTGCGATGGAATCGCTTTCGTCGTTCAGCGCCATAAAGGTGAACTGCGCAACATCGCTATCAACTTCGGGCTGGGGTAGCTCGTATTCGCGAAACTGCTGCGTCAGCGCCAGCGTGAAAGCCATCCGGGCATCGGATGATTCCATCGGGGGCAGCGCGGCAAAGAGGTTGCCCGCCTTGCTTGCCTGTTCCAAGAAACCCTTGATGGCAGGGAGGGAATCGCCCATGTGGCGCGCGACGATGCTGCCGTTGGATGCGCAGATCAGCACGGCCTCGCCGCGCTCGCGCGCCCAGGCGTCACGTTCGTCAGCTGACTGCGCGGCGAAGTGCTCTCTGGCGAGCACATCCTTGCCGCGACCAACGGGTGCCTCCAGTCCGAACGTACCGGTAAACCGGGCCTGCTCCACGGCGGGGTCATGCCATGCCCGGCTCTCCGACCGCTCGAACACCCGCCGCGCGCGCAAGGTTTCCGCCACTTCAGCCGCCAGCACGATGGCCGCCAGCCACGGCAGGATGAGCAGCACGGCTATGGCACGTCCGTGCTTCTTGGTCCTTGGAGGCTTCGGGATGCTGTCCGAATCACGCATGCTGCATTCTTGGCCGATTCTTTATCCCTTTTGCAACGCGCCATTCTCAGGCGTCGTCGCCCCATGACTTTACGGCAACAAAAAACTCCCGGCCGCGAGCGGGCCGGGAGTGGGCGATAGACCCTTTAATGGAAGCCTCAGGACTTGTCTTCGGCTTTCTCGCCGCTCAGCTTGGCCAGCGTTCCAGCCACATCGGCTTCGACGCCCTTCTTGCATCCTGCGCAGCAAAGCTTCACCAACTGATTCGCCACCACCATCTGCACGCCGTCGCCTTCGATGGCATTGCCGGAAACCGGGCAGGTGGTTGCCTTGTAATTGGCAGCCTGCTTTTCAATCACCGCCGCATCCAGCTTCTCGATGAACTTCGCCGGATCGGCCACGACCGCCTTCTTGCAGTTGCCGCAGCAGGTCTTAAACTCACGGTTCCCCGCCACGAAGACGGTCGGCGTATCCCCAAGCGGCGCGCCGGAATTGGCGCAAACATCGAGAGGGTATTTCGCGTCCTGCTGCGCGATGATCTTCTCATCCACGGCCGCGTTGAACTGCTCGGTCATCGCATCGTACTTCTTGATGCAGCCCGCGCAGCAGAACTTCACTTCCCGCCCCTCCTTCACGTGGATGATCGGATCACCCATGGAACCAAGCGGCTCACCGGCTACCGCGCACACGCCGAGCGGATAGGGGTCGCCCACCCGTTGTGCTTCCTCGGCCAAGGCCGAGCCCGAAAGCAATAGCGTCAACATCAGGATTCCAGACCATTTCTTCATCGCAGACATCCTACTTTGTTTCGGATTTCAGCAGAACAGCTTGCAGCACCGGGCTCGTTCCAGTGGCCTCAGGATCTCCAAGTTGGGACTAGGAGCTCAGCGCCCCAAGGAATTCGTCGATGTTGGCCTTGCTGTCATTCAGCTTTGCGATCACAGCCTCAATGATTTCCGGCGTCACCTTGAGTGCGGCGATCGAGGACTTCGGCACGCCGATAGGGCATCCGTTGCTGGATTCACCCAGGCCCGCCGCGTAGGTCAGCGCGTTGGCCACCGCCACCAGATGCGTGAGTTCCGGGGCAACCGTGGCACCATCGGGCTTCAAGTGGTTGCGAATCGCGTCCACCACCGCCGGGGGGAGATTCCAATGCTCGCCCAAAAGCGCCCCCACCTCCGCATGGTCCATGCCCACCACTTCGAGCAGGCAGTCGGCAATGGGCCTGCCCTGCTGGTGGGCGTTGTGGGCAGCCTTCAGGAACAGCTCCGGATAGAGCGTGTCCAGCACCACCTTGCCGATGTCATGCAGCAGCGCCGCCTCGAAGCAACCGTCGATGTCCGACTTCAACAACCGGTCCAGTTGCTCGGCCGCCATCGCGCTGGCCAGCGAATGGCGCCAAAGTTGTAGCCGGTCGTAGTCGGAAGAGCCGCTGCTCAATGAACGGAAGGCCGTCGCCGTCAGGGCGATGTTGCGCACCTCTAGGAAACCCAGCATCACGATGGCCTGGGTTACACTGGTGATCTGGCGGTAGAACCCGTAGTACGCAGAGTTGACCAGTTTCAGCAGGGTTGCGGAAAGGCTCTGGTCTGCGGTGATATGCTGCCCAAGGTCGAGCGCGTTGGCGTCGGGATCGGCCGCCGTGTTCAATATCTTGCCCAGCACCGACGGCAAGGTCGGGAGCTCCCGGATGCGGTCAATCGCGCTTTCCACGTCGGGCTTGCTCACCGGGAATCCTCCGCTCAAAACGAATGTTTCTGCTCGGTCAATCATACGACACGAAGCGGCTCCGCCGCTACAACCTAAACCACGAGGAGAGCGAACTTATGTCCGAGACCGCGATGCCCCAGCCCGGAAAGAAAGCCCCCGCCTTCAGCCTGCCGAACGAATCGGGAGAGAAGGTGTCGCTGGCGGGCCTCAAGGGGAAGCGCTTCGTGCTCTACTTTTACCCGAAGGACGACACATCGGGCTGTACCGTGGAAGCGCTCGAGTTTCGCGACGCCGCCAAGGACTTTGAGAAAGCAGGCGTAGCCGTGTTCGGAGTCAGCCCCGACAATGAAAAGAGCCATTGCAAGTTCCGTGACAAGCATGGCCTGAATTTCAGCCTGCTTTGCGACACGGACCATGCGGTTGCCGAGAAGTTCGGCGTGTGG
>JBJOID010000221.1:0-6336 GCA_046047315.1 Candidatus Hydrogenedentota bacterium
TTCATAGGTAACGCCGTTCACGCTGGCCGCCAAGGCCACGCCGGCGTTGTTAAAGATGAAATTCACCTGCCCAAAAGAAGCAGCGGTCTCGTCGGCCCATGCATGCACCGCGGCGCGGTCCGCCGTGTCCACGCGGGCAACGCTTACCTTCACGCCATGGGCCTTGCATGCCTGCGCGACCGGCTTGAGCGATTCCTTGTGCACGTCGCTGATGGCCACATGGCAGCCACGCCGGGCCAGCTCGTGGGCAAGCGCACGGCCAATGCCCGAGCCGGCGCCGGTGATGGCAGCCACCCGGCCGGAAAATCGGGGATGAGGCGCATTCGACATATTCTGATCTCCCGCTGGTTATGGATTCAGGACCGACGACGGTGCGCAATCATGTGCATGCCATGGCGAGCGCGAAGCGTGACCGCAACCTGTTCGGAAACCCTGGCGTCCGGGGCAAGCTCAAAGCGCCAGTCGCGGGCAAAAGTGGCGAGCAACAGAATGGCTTCCATCCAGGCGAAGGGTTCACCGATGCATTTGCGGGAACCGCCCCCGAAAGGAAAGAAAGCGAATTTCGGGCGGGCTGCGGCCTGTTCAGGCAGCCAGCGGTCGGGGTCGAATCGTTCGGGATCCGGATACCAACGCTTGGAGTGATGAAGCGCCATTTGTGAAAAGAGCACGGTGTCACCCTTGCGCACGAGGATGGGCCCGACGTTGTTGTCCTCGATGGCCATTCGGGCGAAGCCCGGCACGGTCGGACAGATCCGCATGGCTTCGGTGATCACCCTGCGGGTGTAATCAAGGCGTGGCAGATCGGCGGTGTTGGGGTCGCGACCATCTTCGAGCACCGCGTCTATCTCCTCGTGCAGTCGGCGCTCGATTTCAGGGTGCTGAGACAGCAGATACCAGGTCCACGTCAGCGCGTTGGCCGTGGTCTCATGTCCGGCGAGAAAGAGCGTGATGGCTTCATCGCGCACCTGTTGGTCGCTCATGCCGCTTCCATCTTCATATCGGGCGGCGAGCAGCAGGGAAAGCAGGTCGCCGTTGTCTTCGTCCAGCTCCCGGTGTTGGCGTATGAACCGGTAGACCACCTCATCGAGCTCGATCAGCGCTCTCTCTATGGAGCGCGTGCTCTCGAGGGGAAGGCGGTCGAGCAAATGGCCCAACTGGGGGATGACGTAGCGGTGGGCATGTTGCAGCAGGATTCGCATGCTGCGCTCGACGGTGGCCACGTCTGAGGCGACATCGTAGCTGAACATCGTCCGCGCGATGATCGCGAGGGTCACTTCCATCATGTCCTTGCTGATGTCCAGCTTGGAACCGTCTTGCCAGCGCGTGCACAGTTCCTTCGCGAATCGCACCATGGTATCGGCGTAGGCGTCGATGCGTGACTTGTGAAAGGCCGGTTGGATGAGGCGCCGCTGGGTAAGGTGAAAAGCGTCCTCGCTGGTAAGCACGCCGTTACCCATCACGCGCTTGAGTCCGGCGGATGCCCGGTCGCGGTGGTAAGACCGGTGGTTTTTTACCAGCACCGTCTCGATGAGCGATGGCTCATTGAGGATGTGGATTCGCCGTCCGAAGAGACGGGTCTGACATCCCACCGGATATCGCTCTTCCAAGGCGAACGAGGCACTGAAGTCTCCTCGCCCGATACCGCGCAGCATCCGCAAGATCTCCAGCCGTCCTGCACGGGGCAGCTGTTCCTCCTGCTCACTTTGTGGCAGGCGTGACTTGAGGGTGGTGGCACTTTCCATGAAGCAACGCTCCGTCGGGCCTTGGTTTCGAGGCGTCAATAAGCCGAATGAATTAGGCTGCTCGGGTCAATCCATGCTGGCTTTGATTTAATAATTTAAGCTCGTTTAAAATCTGAATGTCATTTAATTCGGGGAGTCTAGGGTGGACGTAGCAGAAAGTCAAGCATCTCCCGCGCGTCGCCGGCGTGAGCGCGAGCGGCAGGCCTTGAGCGAGCGCATCCTCGATGTCGCGCGCGACATGTTTGTGCGTGATGGCTACGAGGCGGTTACACTCAGCCGAATCGCTGAGGCGGTGGAATATACGCCGGGCGCTATCTATCAATACTTCCGGGACAAGCGCGCCCTCGTGATGGCGATTATCCGGGCCGACTATGTGGCGTTGCGCGATGAGATCATGCGCGAGTGCGACGGCGTCGCGGATCCGGTCGAACGGCTGCGGCGCATGGGGCTGGTGTATGCAGCGTGGGGAGCGGCGCATCCCAATCACTACCGCCTGCTGACCGTGCCGCCCCCCGCCTGGGCCGAGAGCGAGCGAGAACTGCGCGAACACGAAAGCCCTCCCCTGGAAGAGGATGCGCTTTACTTGTTGGGGCAGTGCGTGGCGGAGGCCTGCGCGGCCGGTCGGGTGCGCGATGCCTATGCGGACAGCCCGGGCCTGGTGGCGATGACCTTGTGGGCCGGGATTCACGGGGTCGTATTGCAGGAAATCTCCCTTCCAGACAGCGGGCGCGAGTTGCTGGGCGCCACGGGAATCACCTTCGACAGCCGTTTGCAGGCCATGATGGAGGTGATGGTGCGTGGATTCCTGCGAGACGTTGAATGAGCACCAGGCCCCGTCGCAAGCTGGTGAGGATTGCGCTGCGCCTGACCCTCTTATTGAGTATCCTTGGCGAGTCTGTCCATGCCTTGAGCTTTGAGGAGGTCTTGGACGGTATGCAGCCTTACACTGGCGTCCATGTACCGGGCGTCGACGCGAGCACGCTGACCGGCAAGGTCATGTGTGGCTATCAGGGGTGGTTTGCGGCGGAGGGCGACAACCTAGGCCGTGGATGGGTGCATTACGGCGGAGCCGATTTTGGGCCGGGAAGCTGCACAATCGACATGTGGCCGGACCTTTCCGAGATGGATGAGGATGAGAAGTATCCCACACCCTTCAAGCATGCCGATGGTTCGACGGCCCATGTGTTCAGCTCGGGTAACCGGAAGACCGTCGAGCGCCACTTCAAGTGGATGCAGGAACATGGCATTGACGGCGTATTCCTGCAACTCTTCGCGGCGGATACGCAAGACCCGAAGCGACTGAATCACCGCAACGTCGTCACGCTCAATGTACAGGCGGGCGCGAACCTGCACGGCCGCACTTGGGCGATGATGTACGACTTGTCCGGGTTGGGCCGGGGACAGATGGAGCAGGTGATCTTCGAAGACTGGAAACGTCTGGTGGATCGCGCCAAGATACGGGAGGACAAGGCCTATCAGCGTCACGATGGTGCGCCTGTAGTTGCGGTCTGGGGGGTGGGCTTCAATGACGGCCGTGCCTACACGCTCGAGGAGTGCATGCGACTCGTCGAATTCCTGAAGGATGACCCTGTCTATGGCGGCAACACGGTCATGCTCGGGGTGCCCACGTATTGGCGAACCCTAAACCGGGATGCCCTGGATGACCCGCTCCTGCATGAGATCATCCGAAAGGCCGACATCGTGAGCCCTTGGCTGGTCGGTCGCTACCGCAACCCCGAGGACGCCCGCGAGAACATCGCCCACGTCGGCAGCAGGGACATGGCCTGGTGTGAAGACCAGGGATTGGACTACATGCGCGTCGTATTTCCCGGCTTCAGTTGGCATAACCTCATGCGATATCGCGGCAAGGCTGGCACCTTGGATGACATCAAGCGGCTTGGCGGGGATTTTCTATGGACGCAGGCCGTAGCCAACAAGCGGGCCGGAGCCGACATGCTCTACGTGGCCATGTTCGACGAGGTGGACGAGGGCACGGCGATCTTCAAAGTCGACCCCAATCCGCCCGTGGGCGATAGCCCCTTTGTGACGTATCAGGATGTTCCCCCGGATCACTACCTGTGGCTTACCGGGCAGATCGGGAAGCTGCTGCGCGGCGAGGTGCGCAACACTTACATCCAGCCCGAGCGGAACTAGCCATGCTCTACCTTTGCCACCATGCCACATTCACTACGACGGATATCCGCTTCTACCGCTGGCGGCCGTTGTTCCGAGTATTCCTTGTACCGTGCCCACCTTCCATAGGAGCCATGCCATGAGTGTGCAGGAAGTCGTTGTATCGCGGGATGCCCTTCCGCCCAGTCCGCCGCGCTGGCGTTCGTTGTTGGGGGCGATAAATTTTTTCACACGGGACCGCATTGAAAACCTTCAAGAGCTTCATGGCGAGTATGGCGAGATCGTGCTCACGCGTCTGAATCGCACGCGCATCTACTTCGTCACGGACCCGGATGCCATTCAGGAATGCCTCGTGTCGCGACACAAGGACTTTCACAAGAGCCGCTCGTATTTCGCCCTGCGGCTGGTGATGGGCAACGGGCTGGTGACGAGCGAGGGTGATTTCCACCTGCGCCAGCGCCGCATGATTCAGCCCGCCTTCCACCGCGAGCGCATACGCGAGTATGGCAAGGCGATGATTGAGTTCGCCGCGCGGGCGCGCGATGAATACCAGGCCGGTCAAACCTATGACATCAATCGCAGCATGATGCGGGTGACGCTTTATATCGTGGCCAAGGCCTTGTTCAACAGCGATGTGACGGCGGACGCCAAGCGCATCGGCAAGGCGCTGGATACGCTGATGCACATGGACGCAGTCTTCCTGAATCCCCTCGGGCCGCTGATCGCCAGACTGCCGCTGCCGATCAACCGGCTGCGCAAAAAGATGGTGGCCGACATCGACGAGGTGATTTACCGCATGATCGCGGACCGCCGTGCGACGGGCGATCAGGGCGACCTGATGTCGATGCTGCTGGCCGCGCGCGACGAAGACAACACCGGCATGACCGACCTGCAGGTGCGCGATGAGGCCGTTACCCTCTTCCTGGCAGGCCACGAGACCACGGCCAATGCACTGACGTGGACGTGGATGCTACTGGCGCAGCACCCCGAAATCGAGGCGAAGTTCCACGAGGAGCTCGATCGAGTGCTGCAAGGGCGTGAACCCACGCCCGACGACTACGCGCAACTGACCTACACGCGGCAAGTCCTCGCGGAATCGATGCGGCTCTATCCCCCCGTGTGGGCCTTCGCGCGCGAGGCCGTGACGGACACCACACTGGGCGGCTATCCCGTGCCTGCGGGTTCGCAGGTCATCATCAGCAGCCATGTGGTGCATCACCATGCCAGGCACTATCCCGACCCCGAGCGCTTCGACCCGGAGCGGTTCACCGAAGCCAACAGCGCGGGCCGCCACAAGTTTGCTTACTTCCCCTTTGGCGGCGGCCGCCGCCTCTGCATTGGCGAGGGCTTCGCCTGGATGGAAGGGGTGCTCGTTCTGGCCACCATCGGCCAGCAATGGAAGTTCCGCCTTCCGGCCGATTTTCATCTCGTGCGCGATCCCCATATCACCTTGCGTCCCTTGGGCGGGCTACCCATGAAGGCAGAACCGCGCCACTAAGCCCACGCAAACGAAGCACGCGCAACACCGGAAGCGTTGCGCGCGCTGGATGAAATGCGGGGAGGTCAAGGGGCATGGGGTAAGGCGCTCCCCGCCATGGGCATGGTCTGGGCTTCCTGCTTCAGGCTCCCTGCGGCAGGCCGTCGTCGTGTAACTTCTTCCTGCGCGCGCGCCGCAGGCGTCGTATCAGGTAGATCACCATCACCAACACGGCCACCGCCACAGCCACGCGGGGCAGCAGCCAAGGCAGCACCACCGACCGCAGGATACGCGCCCCCATGACGGGCAGGATTTGCAGGTGCAGGCTGTTGGGGTCGGGGTTGGCCATGCGGCGTCGCACGGTCTTGATGCGCTGAATCACCTCACCGATACTTATCGTTCCGTCGCTGTTCAGGTCGAGCGCGTCACGCCGCTGCTCGTTGGCCGAACGCGCGAGTATGCCGAGGTCCGCCGTTTTCACCCCCTCCTTCACCCAGGCCACATAGCCCTGCTTGAGGTTCGTCATCGTCTCCGCCGACTCGCTCGTGAAGGCCATCGTCATGCACGCCATCTCGTCGGTGGTTTCCGGCCCGAAGGTGATCTCCTTGGGCGGATTGTTCGGGTTGTAGGGATTCTCTACCGAGTTGTCGTAGTGGAAGGCCATGTCGAGTCGTGTGCCCTTCGGCAGGTGCAGCGGCTCGGTGAAGCGATATTGCTCCTGCCATGCGAAGTCCCAGCGCGGAATCGAGATGAGGGTGAGGGTCCTCCCATCCGGCAGGGTGGCGTCGGCACGCATCGAAGTGGCGATGTAATGCGCATGCGGCGCAAGACCCACCAGCTCCACCGCTTCCGGCAAGGTAAAGCTCTCCGTTACCACGTGGTTCTTCTCTCCCGCCGGAATTCGCAATCCCTTGAGCACGCCAAAGCCAAAGGGCATGTCCAGCGTCACCATGTGCTTGGTTGGCTTCTCGGTGGTCAGATAGA
>JBJOID010000222.1:0-6594 GCA_046047315.1 Candidatus Hydrogenedentota bacterium
CTGCGCCAGGCTGTGGAAAAGTGGAAAACCTTCCCGGCTAAGTCTACATACACCGTAATAGAACAAACATGTGTAAACTATGTGCTCGGATTATTCTGTAAAGGATGTCCCGGGTTTGACAGCTTCAGGCTCCCAAGTCGCGCATGGCTTGCTTGCAGCCCGCCATGCCAGCCATACCGCGTTAACAAACGTTTAGTGCTTCCGTTGCGACGACCGTTCTCTCGGAGCATAATCTAAACAAGGCACCGCGCGACGGCTGAAGGATGGCCGCCCAGGGCAGTGCGCAGTACAGGCGGAAGCGACCATGAGCGAACGAATCATTACGCTGGATGCGAACGAGGCGGTGGCGCGGGTGGCGCACGCGATGAGCGAAGTCATCGCCATTTACCCGATTACCCCGTCCTCCCCCATGGGAGAATGGGCCGACCAATGGACCGCCGAGCAGCGGCCCAACCTATGGGGCACCGTGCCACGGGTGGTCGAGATGCAGAGCGAGGGCGGGGTGGCTGGCGCCGTACATGGCGCGCTGCAAGCCGGCTCGCTCGTCACCACCTTCACGGCCTCCCAAGGCCTCCTGCTCATGATACCCAACATGTACAAGATTGCGGGCGAACTCACCCCGGTGGTGTTTCACATCGCGGCGCGTTCACTCGCGGCGCAGGGCCTTTCAATATTCGGGGACCACGGCGACGTCATGTCGGCCCGGCAGACGGGCTTCGCCATGCTTTGCAGCAACTCGGTGCAGGAAGCTGCGGACCTCGCCATCATCGCCCATGCCGCCACACTGGAATCCCGGATTCCCTTCGTCCATTTCTTCGATGGCTTCCGTACCAGCCACGAAGTGGCGAAGATTCAAGAGCCAACGATTGACACCATGCGGGCGATGATCAATACAGCGCAGGTGGCCGCGCACCGGACGCGTGCGCTGACGCCGGACCGCCCTACCGTGCGCGGCACCGCGCAGAATCCGGACGTCTACTTCCAGGCGCGTGAAACGGTGAACAGCTTCTACAACGCCTGCCCGGAGATCGTGCAGAACGCGATGGACGCCTATGCCGCGCTGACCGGGCGGCAGTACCAGCTTTACGAATATGAAGGTGCCCCCGATGCTGAGCGCGTGATCGTGGTGATGGGCTCTGGCGCAGAAACAGTGCAGGAGACCGTGGAGCACCTGAACGGACGCGGCGAAAAGCTGGGAATCTTGAAGGTACGCCTCTACCGCCCGCTCGATGCAGCCCGCCTCGCCGCCGCATTGCCTGCCAGTGTCTCCAAGGTGGCCGTGCTCGACCGCTGCAAGGAACCGGGCAGCCCCGGGGAACCGCTCTATCTTGATGTCCTTTCGGCGTTGCACGAGGCCGGGCGCGGTGGTATCTCGTTGATTGGAGGACGCTATGGCCTCTCCTCCAAGGAGTTCACCCCGGCGATGGTCAAGGCCGTGTTCGACGAGTTGGCCAAGCCCAACCCCAAGAACCACTTTACCGTGGGCATCCTCGACGATGTGACACACACCAGTCTCGATTACGACCCTGGATTCTCGACCGAGGATCCTCGCACCGTGCGCGCCGTGTTCTATGGGCTTGGCGCCGACGGAACCGTGGGGGCAAACAAGAACAGCATCAAGATCATCGGTGAGGAAACCGACTTCTACGCGCAGGGCTACTTCGTTTACGACTCCAAGAAATCGGGCTCAATGACCGTATCCCACCTGCGTTTTGGCCCCAAGCCCATCCGATCGACCTATCTCATTTCACGGGCCAACTTCGTGGCCTGCCATCAGTTCGCCTTCCTGGAGCGCATCGACGTGCTCAAGCTGGCGGACCACGGCGCAACCTTCCTGCTGGCCAGCCCCTATGGACCGGAGGAGGTATGGAACCATTTGCCTCGCTCGGTGCAGGAAGAATTGATACGCAAGGAAATGACCCTTTACGTGATTGATGCGCACAAGGTTGCGCGCGAGGCGGGCATGGCCGGCCGTATCAATACGGTCATGCAGGTCTGTTTCTTCGCCATAAGCAACGTTATCCCGAAGGATGAAGCCATCGCGAAGATCAAGAAGGCCATCCAGAAGACCTACGGCAAGCGTGGCGAGGCCGTGGTGAAAATGAACTGCGACGCGGTGGATGCCGCCCTCGCCCACCTCTACAAGGTGACCCTGCCCGGGGAGGCCAACAGCCCCTTCGACCTGCGTCCTCCCGCCCCGGCGGAAGCTCCGGAGTTCGTGCGCAACGTGACCGCGCGCATGATGGCCGGCGAGGGAGACCTGTTGCCGGTGAGCGCGATGCCGATCGATGGCGTCTATCCGACGGCAACCACCAAATGGGAAAAGCGCAACATCGCGGAAGAGATACCCGTATGGGATGCCGACACCTGCATCCAATGCGGCAAGTGCGTCATGGTCTGTCCGCACTCGGTGATACGCGCGAAGATTGTGCATCAAGACGCCATGGCGGGCGCTCCCGAAGGCTTCAAGACGGCCGTGCCCAAATGGAAGGAGTTCAAGGACGATCTCTACACCTTGCAGGTGGCGCCCGAGGACTGCACCGGATGCGGTCTTTGCGTCGAGGTGTGCCCGGCCAAGAACAAGCGCGAAGTGCGGCTCAAGGCGATCAACATGGAGCCGCAGGCCCCGCTCCGTGAAGCCACGGCAGCGCACTGGGACTTCTTCGAGCACCTCGATAATCCCGACCGCGCCCATGTGCACCAGAACCTGGTGAAGGATGTGCAACTGCTTCAGCCGCTGATCGAATTCCCCGGCGCGTGCAGCGGCTGCGGGGAAACCCCTTACCTGAAACTAATGACCCAGCTGTTTGGAGACCGCGCCCTGATTGCCAACGCCACGGGCTGTTCCTCCATTTACGGCGGCAATCTGCCCACCACGCCCTATACCGTCAATCCAGAGGGACGCGGCCCCGCATGGGCCAACTCGCTCTTCGAGGACAATGCCGAGTTCGGGCTGGGCATGCGCGTGGCCCTCGACAAGCAACGTGACTACGCCCGTGAACTGCTGCAAAAGGTGGCCCCCGCCATCGGTGAGAAGCTGGCCGAAGAGATTCTTGCCGCCGAGCAAATCGACGAGGGCACCATCTTCCATGTGCGGGGACTCGTGGCCACGCTGAAGCAGAAGCTCGCCACGATGAATTCACCCGAGGCCCGAGACTTGTTGGCCCTTGCCGATGCCCTGGTGCGCAAGAGTGTCTGGATCGTCGGCGGCGATGGATGGGCCTATGACATCGGATACGGCGGCCTTGATCACGTCATCGCCTCGAACCACAACGTCAACCTGCTCGTGCTCGACACGGAGGTCTACTCGAATACCGGCGGCCAGTGCTCGAAATCCACGCCTCGCGGCGCGGTAGCCAAGTTCGCCGCCGCGGGCAAGCCCACCGGCAAGAAGGACCTTGGCATGATTGCGGTCACCTATGGCTCCGCCTACGTCGCCCGCGTGGCCCTTGGCGCCGATGACACGCATGTGCTCCGCGTGTTCCGCGAGGCGGAAGCCTATGACGGCCCCTCGCTTATCATTGCGTATTCCCACTGCATCGCCCACGGTTATGATTTGCGCCACGGCCTTGAGCAACAGAAGCTCGCGGTGCAGTCTGGCCATTGGCCGCTTTTCCGCTACAACCCAGACCGGGCCTTGGCGGGAGAGAATCCCTTCCAGCTCGATTGCAAGCCGCCCAGCGTTCCGCTGGACCGCTACATCTACAATGAGACCCGATACAAGATGCTCGCCCGGAGTGCTCCCGATGCGGCGAGGCAGCTGCTGAAACTGGGCGAGCAAGACGTGGCCAAGCGCTGGGCTCTTTACGAGTATATGGCCTCAAAGCCGGGCGCGAACGCCGGCACGGAGGAGCAGTCATGAACCTACAATCCAACTATATGGGCCTTGAATTAAGCAGCCCGCTGGTGGCCTCCCCCTCACCGCTCTGCGCCAAGCTTGATGCGCTGCGCCAGATGGAAGACCACGGTGCAGGCGCGGTCGTGTTGCATTCCCTCTTCGAAGAGCAGATATCCCTTGAAAGCCGTGAGCTTGACCGGCATCTCTCGCACAGCGCCGACAGCTTCGCGGAAGCGCTCAGCTATTACCCCGAGCTGGAGGACTATAAGCTGGGGCCCGATGCTTATCTTGAGCACATCCGAAGGGCCAAGGAAACACTGGGCATTCCGGTTATCGCCAGCCTGAATGGCGTGTCGACCGGCGGCTGGGTGCGCTATGCCCGCCTGATGGAAGAAGCCGGTGCCGATGCGCTGGAGCTCAATGAGTACTACATCCCCACGGACCCCGAAGAAAGTGGTGCCGCCGTCGAGGCGATGTATGAACAACTCGTGCGGGATGTGCGCGCCAACATCAAAATACCCGTGGCCGTGAAGATCGCGCCGTTCTTCACCAGCACCGCCAACATGGCCCGTCGCCTGAAGGAAGCGGGCGCCGACGCCCTGGTGCTTTTCAATCGCTTCTACCAGCCGGACTTTGATCTCGACAATCTCAGCGTTACCCCGAATCTGGTGCTAAGCGACTCGAACGAATTGAGGCTGCGCCTGCGCTGGGTGGCCATCCTGCATGGACGCGTCGACGTGGACCTGGCGGTAACCGGAGGCATTCATACGGCAGAAGATGCCGTGAAGTGCATGATGGCCGGGGCCCGCGTGGCCATGATGACCAGCGCCCTCCTGCGCAACGGCATCAGCCACCTGCGCACGGTCCGTCAGGGAATGCTGCACTGGATGGAAGAACACGACTACGAGTCCGTCGAGATGATGCAGGGAGCCATGAGCCAAAAGTCCTGCGCGGAACCCGCAGCTTTCGAGCGCGCGAACTACATCCACGTGCTCGGCTCCTACACCCTGCCATCGCGCTAGACCAATACCGAGAGGTCAAGAAGGCGGCCGCAACCCGGTCGCTTGTGGTGCGCCATGCGCCTCAGTCAGGCGAAGCCGCGGGCTTTCTCACGGCGCGGCGGCGCTGCCAAAACCAGCCCGCCGCCCCGATGCCCAGGAGCAGCACGCTGATTCCGGTGAGCGAGGCATAGGTCAGCGCACGCTCCGCCTTCCTCTTAAGCGTGGGCCCGAAGGCGCGGTTGAAGGCATATTCCTCCAATTGATACGCGCGATTGCCCGGGGTCAGCCGCCGCACCTTTGCGGCAAAGGCCAGCACATGCGGATACTCCAGCAAGCCCAGCTCTCCGTTTCGGTTCCGGTCGAAGCGGCGAAGCAACTCACCGCCCACCACCTCCTGAAGAAACTCCACCGGCGCTTCCCGGTAGACTTTCCGCTGGTATTCATAGTGTGCTTCGCGCAGGGGCTCCGCTTCTTCGTTGCGCGCGGGCACCACCGTCAGCGTGAGACTTGCCATTTCGTCCGTCGTCTGGTGGCCCCACTTCACGCGCTGCGGCGGATGGTGCGGGTTCGACGGGTTGTCCTCGGAGTTGTCGTAAACGAAGGTCAGATCGATGGTTGTGCCGGCGGGAAGCAACGGCATCTCGGAGAAGCGGTATTGCTCCTGCCAGGCAAAGTCCCAGTCCTTGATGGAAAGCAAAGTCTTTCTCTCGCCATTAGGCAACTTCGCAACCGACAACATTTCCCGGCAGAGCATGTGCGCATGCGGAAAGATATGGAAGGCATGCGCGTCGTAGGCCAACTTGTATCGATGCTTCACCGTGTACCGCGACTCGCCGGCGGGAATATCAATCGCCAGCGGCATGCCGAAGGTCGGCGGCATGGGTAAGGAGACAATCTCTCGTGTGGGCGCTTCATCCGTGAAATAGAAGGCCACCTGCGACCGCTCCCTTTCCGCCTTGCCCGTGGGGTGGAAATGCGACTCGATGATCAAGTCGGCGCCGGGACGCAGTTCGTAGGCCGTTCCATCCGGCAGCCAATAAGGCAGGCTGCCCACCGCGTACCCGGCGATCCGGTTGTCCTCAAAGGACTGATCCACGCCGGAGAATCCGGGCCCCGGATCGTCTTTATCGAGCATCCGTCCAAGACCGTGATAATCGAGATCCAGCAGCGAGTGATGCACCACGCTGGGCGCGCTCGCCCGGAATTCCACGGCCTTGATCCACTTCCGCTCCGTCACCATATCGAGCGGCACCACGAAATTCTGGTACATGTCCGGCCCTTCCGCCGGTACTTCGAAAGTCTCCGCCATCTCGACCACCAAGTCGGGTTCGCCCAAAATCCAGCCACCGCTTGGGAATTGGGGTGGCGCGGGCGTCAGGGCCGGATCGCCCTCCGGCGCTCCCTGTGCCACCCAGTCTCGCAGCAATTGTAGCTCGGTAGCCTCCAGCCCGCGCTCCCCGACCAACGGTTCATGTCCGCGTTCTGGCTTCCACGGGGGCATCACCCCGCGCTCCACCACCTTGGCAATCAACCGCGCGCGACGCTGCACGGCCTCAAGGGAGTCCAACGCAAACGGCGCTGCCATCCCCTCGCGATGGCACTCCACGCAGTGCTTGTTCATCACCGCCGCAATGTGGCTGGCGTAGGTGATGGCTATCGGCTCATCCGCGTTAGCAAGCGACGCTGCAAAGCAAGTGACGCCGAGAAGCATGGTTAGCTTTATCAAGCAGATGCTGCGAGTTTTCACCACTTGCG
>JBJOID010000223.1:0-3457 GCA_046047315.1 Candidatus Hydrogenedentota bacterium
CGGCTGAGTGCGATTTCAGGCTTGTTTCATCGTCATTTTTGGCTTGCCTTTTCCACGAATTACTGTTACTTTATTCAGTATATCCGAATGAACGGTAGGTCCATGTAAAATTCACCGGACATCTACCATATACAGAAGGTTGTGGAATTATGACCACAATATATTGTGTCTATTCACTGTTTCTAGTTGCTGTAAATACTGCGTATTTGGTTGTCTTAACCCGCCAAAAATTTTTGCTTTACACACAGACTGCCCCCTCGTATACTCGCCAATCGTCCGGGGAGGACACGGACCGGAGGAAGCCAGAATCCACAAGCTGTGGTGGTGAACTGAGGGGTTGGACACCACAGGTTGCCGGATTTCGGACCTTCGCCCGCGACATGGCGGAGCGGTAGCCGCCATGATTTCCTCACTGATTTCGTTGTTACAGTTTCATTTAAAGCGGTTGGAATTGGCCACCACCAAAGAGGAGCGAAGCGATATGTTTGAAGTCCGCGAGCGGTTTCGTCTGACAGAGAAATTTCTCGACGAGTTCAAGGGCAAGCAGCCAGACTGGGGTCCCTTGGGCTACATCACCTTCAAGCGCACCTACGCCCGCGTGGTGGAACAGGAGACCGGCCGCACCGAGGAATACTGGGAGACCCTGCGCCGCGTGGTGGAAGGCTGCTACACCATCCAGCTGAATCACTGCCTGAGCCTGAAGCTGCCGTGGAAACCCGACAAGGCCCAGCGCTCGGCGCAGGAAATGTATCGCCTGATGTGGGACTTCCGCTTCCTGCCGCCCGGCCGCGGCCTGTGGATGATGGGCAGCGACTACATCTACGAGCGCGGCAGCGCCGCCCTCAACAACTGCGCCTTCGTCTCCACCGACGAGATCGACACCGACTTCGCCGAGCCCTTCTGCTTCCTCATGGACCTGAGCATGCTCGGCGTGGGCGTGGCGTTCGACACCATGGGCGCCGGCAAGATCACCATCCAGGAGCCGGTGGTGGGTGAATACACCCACACCGTGGAAGACTCGAAAGAAGGCTGGTGCGACCTGATCCGCGTGGTGCTCAACAGCTACGTGGGCCGCGCACGCAAGCCCAAGCACATCAACTACGACCGCATCCGCCCCATGGGCGCCCCCATCAAGACCTTCGGCGGCATTGCCCCCGGGCCCGGGCCGCTCATCGAGTGCATTGACAACATCACCAAGATTCTCGCGCCGCGCGCCGGGCACAACATTTCCTCCACCGACATCACCGACCTGATGAACGTGATCGGCAAGTGCGTGGTTTCCGGCGGCGTGCGCCGCACCGCCGAGCTTGCCCTGGGCGATCCCAACGACGCCGAATACCTGCGCCTGAAGGATCCCAAGCTGCACGGCGACAAGCTCACCGCATGGCGCTGGGCCAGCAACAACAGCGTGGCCGCCGAGGTGGGACAGGACTACCACAGCGTGGGCATGCAGACCGCCAAGAACGGCGAGCCCGGATACTTCTGGCGCGACACCGCCCGCGCCTACGGCCGCATGAAAGACGGCGCCACCTGGGACGACGCCAAGGTGGCCGGCACCAACCCCTGCGCCGAGCAGTCCCTCGAGAGCTACGAGATCTGCAACCTCGTCGAGACCTTCCCCAGCCGCCACAACACGCTCGACGAATACAAGCGCACCCTCAAGTTCGCCTATCTCTACGCCAAGACCGTCACCCTCATCCCCACGCACAACGAGCGCACCAACGCCATCATGCTGCGCAACCGCCGCATCGGCCTCAGCCAGAGCGGCATCGTCGAGAACTTCGAGAAGATCGGCAAGCGCGAACACTTCCGCTGGTGCGACGAGGGCTACAACTACATCACCCAGCTCGACAAGATTTACTCCAGCTGGCTCTGCGTGCCCAAGAGCATCAAGAAGACCAGCGTCAAGCCCAGCGGCACCGTGAGCCTCATGCCCGGCGTCACCCCCGGCATCCACTATGCCCACTCCAAGTTCTACTTCCGCACCATCCGCATCGACAAGACCAGCCCCCTGATCAAGCCCCTGCGCGAATGCGGCTATCGCATTGAGGAATCCGTCTACGGCGACAACACCTGGGTCGTCTACTTCCCCGTGCACGAGGAAAACTTCTCCCGCTCCAAGAACGAAGTCTCCCTCTGGGAACAGATGGAGAACGTCGCCCAGATGTGCTACTACTGGGCCGACAACCAGGTGAGCGCCACCGTCACCTTCCGCCCCGAGGAAGCCAAAGACCTGCCCTACGTGCTCGAACTCTACGAGTCCCGCATCAAGAGCATCAGCTTCCTGCCCCTCACCGACCACGCCTATCCCCAGGCCCCCTATCAGGAAACCACCCAGGAGGCCTACGAGCTCGCCCTCTCCAAGCTCAAGCCCCTCAACTTCGAATCCATCAACACCGACGAAGCCCAGGACCTCTTCTGCGACGGCGACAAGTGCGAGATCAACATCGCCGAGCGCCTGCCCAAGCAGCGCGAAATCGAAGTGCCCGAGGATGCCCCGGTCTACGCGGACGCCGAAACCAAGGCCGGCGCGGAGACGGTGGAGGCCTAAGGCCGATGGCGAAGACCATGGTGAGCACAGCTTAATCAACCCACGCCGCCCCCCGCGTTCGAAAGAGCGCGGGGGTTGCTCTTGTTGCGGCAACAACCGCATTATGATAGCTTGCTACTAAATGAAAAAGACGGAGGGTATGCTTCGTTGAAAATGCCAGGCAATCCTAACCCGTCTTCATGCAAAGCCAAACCAAGAGTGAACGTGCCAAGCGTGTTCCTTCGTTACCGGCGCGAGGTTCTGTGAGCACACGCACACAAAACGAGCGGAAGTTCGGCGAATGGAAAGACCTGCCTAACGGCGGACGCCGGTACCAGTTGGAAGTTGCCGGGCGCAATGGCTGGCTGGCCCGCTATCTGAAGGAAGTGGACGCCAACGAAACAACCCTCAGGTTCTGGCAAGAGATATACGATTCCTCCGGGACGCTGGTGGAACGCCACGAAAAGTTCCCCGTGGACAAGGGGCACGAGAAGGTTTAACATGGCCTCATGAACATCACCAAGCATACCGTTGCGCTGCGCATCGCGGCCTACCTGAGGCACGAGATCAGCCTTGCCCAGCTCATCGACTGGGCGGAGCAAGCGCTGATGGACGCCGAACTCGACGAGACCGATGCCAAGACCATCGCCGCCGTCCTCGCCCGCCTGGGCGTCTCCGACGTGCGCGCCTTTGGCCTCGCATGGGAAGACTGCGAAGACCTGCTCCGCCAACTCGGCTACGTCCCCCGCGTGGATGTTGTCGCGGTGTGAGCTGTGCTCGACTGGCTAGATGAAAAACTTGCGCTGGAAATACCGTCCTGTGCCGAGTAAGTACAAAGTAATCTAACGGGAACGCAAGGCAACGAAGACAGCGGGGAACTGCGTGAGGGTAGATGTGAGCAGTGAAATGGTGGTCTGTCCCTGAATT
>JBJOID010000224.1:0-2992 GCA_046047315.1 Candidatus Hydrogenedentota bacterium
ATCCCGCCACACGGTCGCCCAGTCTTGCCAGTTCGTCGGCGGTGGTGTCCTTGGGCGGCTCCGCCTCAGCAGCAGCTGGGGGCGAGTCAGCATTCTCGACCGTCGGAGCTTCGGTTTGTGGGTAAGCGGCGGTGCATGTTGCGAGCAGCATGAGGCAAAGTGCCCACGCCGCAATGGAAGGTCTGCAGTACTTTCGGGCATCGACAAAACTAAGCATCATTCCTCTGGGCTTTTGAGGGGAAACGGGTCAAACTACGCACCTATTCCCAGTCCGGTTTCAGAGTACATGAAAATCCAGCACGCTTCCGTTGCCCGAGAGGGTGAACGAGGTCTCCCTTCCGGGTACCAGCGCCGCCTGTCCGCGCTGCAGAGATACCTGGCTATCAGCTGCCGCCACGGCAACGTTCCCGGCCGTAGACAACAGGATGTGAAAGCTGTCGCCATCGGTAATCACATCGCGCTCGGGCCCATCCAGTTCATGCAGGTCGGCAGCGAAATAATTGCAACGGCAAAGTTGGCTTGAATGGCCATCCGCGCTCAACGGCTTGGGCTGCAACAGACCTTGAAATGGCGTATTGAAATCGATGCATTCCAGGGCTTTATCGAGATGTAGCTCGCGGGGCTGACCATTCGCTCCGACACGGTCCCAATCGTAAACGCGATAGGTGACGTCACTCGTTTGCTGAATCTCGGCGACCACCAATCCTTTTCCGAGCGCGTGGACAGTTCGCGCCGATACCAAGGCGGCGTCGCCCGCTTTCACTGGCCAGCGGCGTAGGAGCGTTGAAATACTGCCATCCTGCGCCGCAACTTGGAATCGTTCCCGCGTCACGCCCTTGGCGAGCCCACAGATAATCTCCGCGTCCGGCTCAGCCTCGAGGAAGTACCACATCTCGGTTTTGCCGCCGTCTGCCTCGCCTAGACGATCGGCCAGGGCGTCATCTGGATGCACTTGCACGGAGAGCAGTTCATGGCAATCGAGCAGCTTGAGCAGCAGCGGGAATCGGTTCCCGCGCGCGGGCAAGGGTTTCCTGCCGAGCAAGCCTGTTGCGTCGATCTCCATCAAGTCGCGCAGGGTAGCGCCATTGCCGGGCATGCGACTCTCATGGGAGGGATGGTCAGCAATCAGCCACGCCTCCCCAGTGGGGCGCGTGTCGGAAACACCTAAGCCCAGCTTCTCCCTAAAGGCGTCGCCCCCCCACACCCGTCCAAAATAGGCAGGCGTAAAGGTCAATATTCCATTCGCTACGGTCGTATCATGCATCGTGTCTGGGCCATCCAAAACCCAGCTTAGAGCCTACCACAAGAGAAGAATCTCCCTTAAATCCGTGTCGTCGGCGATTCACAAAGGGCGCCGCTTGCAACGCATCGGCCATGGGTTTCATACTACCGGCCTTCCGGCCTGGGCGGGCCGTGCTTGTTGCCGCGAAACCTATGGGATACGCATACCGTCCGGTAGGTAATGGCAGCCCGATTCACTTATGGAGTAGTTCAATCATGGCGAAGATGCAACCCGGTCCCGTCACCTATTTCGAGGGTTCCTATGTTCCCACGGGTGACGCCAAGGTAAGCGTCATGACGCATGCCTTCAATTATGGCACCGGTCTCTTTGAGGGCATCCGGGCGTACTATGTTCCTGACAAGAACCAGTTCCTGATCTTCAAGTTGCCCGAGCACATCGAGCGTCTGCGGCGGAACTGCAACATCCTTTGCATGGACATTCCAGAGACGGCGGAAGACATGTCCAATATCTGCAAGGAGCTGGTTCACCGCTGTGGTTTCAAGGAAGGGGTCTACATTCGCCCCTTGGTGTACAAGAGCGAATTGTCGCTGGGTCCCAAGCTGAAGGGCGTGGAAAGCCGCTTTTGCTGCTACGTCATCAAGCTGGGCGACTACGTGGACGTGGAGGACGGGCTGGATGTTGCGGTGGCGTCCTGGCGCCGCTTGTCCGACAATGCCATCCCCAGCCGCGCCAAGACGACGGGGAGTTACATCAACTCGGCGCTGGCCGCGACTGAAGCAAAGCAGTCCGGTTTCGATGAAGCCATCTTCCTGCGCGAGGACGGCACGGTAGCCGAAGGAAGCGCCATGAACATCTTCATGGTGCTGGATGGAAAACTCATCACCCCGCCGCCCACGGCCGACATTCTGGTGGGGATTACCCGCAATACCGTGATGGAACTTGCCCGCGAAGAGATGGGGCTGGAAGTGGTTGAACGGCCGATATCGCGCACAGAGTTGTATGTGTGCGACGAGCTCTTCTTCTGCGGCACGGGCGCCCAGGTTGCTCCGGTTCGTTCGGTGGACCGCCGCCCGCTCAATGGTGGGCGGCCCGGAGCGCTCACGCGCGAGTTGCAGAACATCTACTTCGATGTCGTCATGGGCCGGGTTGAGAAGTACCGGCACTGGTGCACGGAAGTCATACCCGCTTAGGAGTCCGGCTAATGGCGCGTTTTAGGGCAACGGATGTGTTCACCGGGGGATTCTGGGTGAACTATGTCATCAGCCTCGCCGCGACCATCTGGATTCCCGTGGCGCACCTGACCTTCGTGAACGAGACGACGGGTGAAGTGATCAGCGATTCGATGTTGCCCATGTACAAGATATACCTTGACCTGTTGCAGGATCCCACGCTCACGACAGCGTACAAGTATGTTGCCTTTCATCTTGGTCTCGTGTTTCTGGTGACGTTCGCTGTCTGGTACATGGTGCTTCGCCGCAACGCTCGCCCGGAGCCGCAGGGCGAAGTCCAGTCACCGTGATTGACGCGGCGCTGCTTGAGACTTTCTGTGAGCTCGGGCGGAGAATGTATGCCCGCAACCTGATTGCGGGGGCGGATGGGAATCTGAGCTGCCGTGTTGCGCCCGGTCGATTCCTCGTTACGCGCAGCGGTGTGAGTAAGGGGTGGCTGACTGCCGATGACCTCGTGCTGGCGGATGCACAGGGACGATCCGTTTCCGGAAGCGCTAAGGTCAGCAGCGAGTTCTATACC
>JBJOID010000225.1:0-24355 GCA_046047315.1 Candidatus Hydrogenedentota bacterium
ACAGCATACCGTTGGCATCTGGCCGACCCGATCCCCTTCAAGTCCTCCATCAAGGTGGAGATGGAACACCGGGGCAGCGTGTTCAACGAGAAGGGCAGCGTGCTCGACATGGAGCTGGGCACCTTCGAGGAGCGGGGAGACTGGATCGCCTCGGTGGCCTACTGGTATCAGGATACCCCTGCGGGCCCGGCGCATCCCCTGCCGCCGCACGGCGAGCGCATTCCACCGCACACCTTCATCAAGCTGGATTCCCTCAAGTACACGGCGGAGCCGCCCTTCCTTGTGGTGCCCATGCAAGGCGGCGTGATGTATGCGCCCAACAAGCTGGGGGCGAAGATCGCGTTCAACCTCGATATCGCCGAAGCCGGGCGCTACCTGATGTATGCGCGTGTCTACAAGTCCCTCATGGGTGGGATCTACCAGCCGGGCATCAACGGGGAGCCCTTCGGACAGCCGATCGATTTTTCGGTGAATAATGCCGACCCGATATGGGTCCGGCTGGACACCCGCGAACTGACACCGGGAACCCACTCGCTGGAATTCACCAACGTGCCGGAACAGCGTCCGGCGGCAAACCCCAGCGCGGCGCACAAGCTGCATGCCATGGGGCTGGTGCAGCTGGTGCTGGTGCGCATGGAAGACTGCAAGGGATATCTGGATGTAACGAATCGCCTGCTTGGGCGTACTCCTTGAGGCGCAACCTGTGAACGTGCGGCTCGACATTCACCTGCACACGCGGCGGCATTCGGCCTGTAGCGCGATTGACGAGCGGGAACTGGTGGCGCGCGCCATCAGCCTGAAGCTGAATGGCGTGGTGATTACGGAACACCACTACCAATGGAGCGAAGAGGAGCTGGAAGCCCTGCGCGAGGAAACGTTGGCGCCGCCGAATTTCCTGCTGCTGTCGGGCTTTGAGTACACCTCGGCCAAGGGGGACATCGTGGTGTATGGACTGGACCATCGCCGCGCGGTGGCGCTCGAGCCGGGCCGCCCGCCCGAAATGGCGCTGGCCTATTTCCAGCAGGCCGGGGCGGTCTGTGTGGCGGCCCACCCCACCCGCGAGCAAATCCCCTTCGACGACCGCATTCTCCATATGCCTTTCAACGGTATCGAGGTAAAAAGCGTGAACCTGCGGGAACACGAGCAGCGGCTCGCCGCCAAGCTGGCGGAAGGCCTCGGCATCCCCGCAACCGCATCAAGCGACGCCCACCGCATTGGCGACGTGGGCGCCTATGCCACGGATTTTGAAGGCCCGATCGGGGGTATGGCAGACTTGGTCGCGTGCGTCAGGCGCGGCGCGTTCCGCCCGGCCCCGGCGCGCGCATGAGGCAATGATCTTGGACGACCCCACCCCCCAGACCCCGCCGCGAAAGACCAGCATCCGGCAGGAGATCCGCCACGAAGTGACCGAACTGCTCAAACTCGTGGGGCTGTTTCTGGTCGTCTTTGTTGGCCTGAAAGCCTTCGTGCTCGAGGGCTACGAGGTGCAGGGCCCTTCGATGTCTCCCACCCTGGAAGACCGTGAGCGCATCCTCGTGTGGAAACTGCCGCATCAACTCAGCCGTCTGGAGATATTCTCCTGGCTGCGCCCCTTCGAGCCCAACGACATCGTCGTGTTCGACAGCGCGCAGGAGCCCAACAAGCGCTACATCAAGCGGGTCATCGCGGCGGGGCCGGCTGCGCCGTCAGGCGGCAATACCGTTTCGGCCAGCGCCACGAGTGAATCTGAGCCTCCCGCCAGCGAGACGATCAAGGTGCAGTATGATCGCGGCACCGTGCTGGTGGACGATGTGCCGCTCGACGAGGCCTACCTGCAGGATGCCGAGACGCGCTCCCCCGAGACGCGTGATCCGGTGCATCTGCGCGCGGGCGAGTATTACGTCATGGGCGACCACCGCAGCGTCAGCAAGGACAGCCGCAGTTTCGGCGCCGTCACTGAGCAGCAGATCGTGGGCCAGGCCGTGTACCGTTTCTGGCCGCTCAGTCGGGCCGGGTTCATCCACAATAAGTAAGCCCGGCTCCAGCGCAGCGCCGCGCGATCCGCTGCACACCTTTCTGCGCGAGGCCTATCAGCGCATGTTGGCGCATTTCGGCCCCACCCATTGGTGGCCCGGCGACACTCCTTTCGAGATCGCCGTGGGCGCGATACTCACGCAAAACACCGCGTGGACCAACGTCGAGAAAGCGATAACCAACCTCAAGCTCGAGCGGCTGCTGAGTCCGCGCGCCATCGTGGACTGCGGCGACGAAGCCCTTCATGCCGCCCTGCGGCCCTCCGGCTACTTCCGCCAAAAGGCGGAGCGGCTGCGCCTGTTCAGTCAACACCTGCTCGACCGCTACGGCGGTAGCGTGGCGCGCATGGCCAAGCGGCCTTTGGAGGAACTCCGCCCAGAGTTGCTCGCGCTCAAGGGCATCGGGCCGGAAACCGCCGATGATATCCTGCTCTACGCCTGCGACAAGCCGGTCTTCGTGGTGGACGCCTACACCCGCCGCATCCTCAGCCGCCATGGGCATGTGCCCGACACCATCGGCTATGAGGCGCTGCGCCACGCATTCGAGTCTCGGCTCGCGCCTGATGTCGGCCAGTGGAAGGAATACCACGGCCTCATCGTCTACACCGGCAAGGACCACTGCCGCGCCACCCCGCGCTGCGAGGGCTGTCCGCTTCGACCCCTGCTTCCCCGCGTGGAGTGAACCAATCGATTCACCTTCACGGCGCCTCGTTCGCCAGCCACCATTGCAACAGATCGCGCAAGGCTTGCGGGGCGTTCTCCGGTCCGGGCCGGCCAAACACGTCCACCCGGTTAAGCCCGTGGCAATTCGCGCAAGCGCGTATCTCGCCGCGCTGGAAGGTCAGCCAATAGCGCTCTCTCACGGCGGGCGTGCCGTCGGCTTCGGTGGTCTGCCATGACAGCGCGCGCCCCGCAGGAACAAAGGCGGCCATCGATCCGTCATCACCCAGGCGCACGCCTCCCTCCGGCGCGCCGGGCGCGTCGGGGTTGGGCGCGGAATCCATGGGCCGCGCAAGCACGCGCCGTCCCGGGCGGGTGTATCCGCGAAGTTGCTTGCCCTCGAAGAACTGCATATAACCTATCTCCTTCGGCGTGCTGCCCTGCTCGAAGCTGGCATGCTCGCTCCAGGCGATCTTCAGGTTGTAGTCCTGCTGCTCATCGCCGCGCACGGTCACATCGCGGCTGACCAGCAGGGCGAGTTCGTTCTCCACAAGGTAGGCCTTCAGCGCCTCGACACCGGCAGCCCCGCCCAGCTCCTCCTCCAGCACAGCCCGCTCTATATCCGGCAGCGGCTCTTCATGCAGCGGCGGCATGGCCTGCGCCCGCAGCTCCACCGCCTGCAACTCCCACATGGGGCCGTTATACGTCACCGTGCGGTAGCGGCCGTTGTCGAAGTAGGTGACGCTATCGATGATGCCTCCCGGATTAAGTCGCGGTCCCGGCACAAGATAGCCATTCGCTCCGGGAATCAGCTGGCGTATCGCGAAGTCGTAACGGCTGCTCAAGGCATAAGGCGCGGGCGATGGAGGGTTGGTGATCGTTTCGTCATCCGTATAAACGCTGCTGCTGTGCGAAGCCCACAGGCTGCCGTCGCTCATGGCCATCGGGTCGCGAAACATGCCCACATGGTTCGGAGGCGCGGGCTGCCCGTCCTCCACAAAGCCTGCGGTGGCCGGGTGCGTGTGGAACGCCGGCTGGATATCGTCCGGGTTTTCGCCCGGCGGCGCATAGAGCGACACGATTTGTCCCGCCGCGTGGGTGCCAAACTCGGGGCAGTGGGTGCCGAAGTAGCGGCCCGGCTGCGTCGGGTCTTCGCAGAGTTGCAACATGATGTCCACCGAATCCTCGTTGCCCGCGTAGTCGAGGTAGGTGCGCGAAGGAGCGATGTAGCCCGCCAGCTCATGGCGGCCCAGGTGATTGAGCACTTCGAGCCCCGTGCCGTTCTGCGCCATCATCCACGGCAGGAACAGGTTGAAGCGATGGGTTTCCTCGGTCGCCTCCATGGCGTCCCACACGGGGTCTTCTGTGCGTGGATTTCCCGGACCATGCAGCGTGCGCTGCTCGGGGAAGACTTCGTCCGAAGGGTCGAGCGTTAGCGGCGTGTCGCTCTCCTCGCTGGCAAAGGTGTGCGAATTGTAGACCGGGGCGCCGCCTGCCACGAGTGCGAAGATGTCCGCATCGGCCTGCTGGTCGCGTTGCAGGTGATCCCAGCGCGAGAAGATGACGCGCCCAAAACTGTCCACGAAAGGATTGAAGTCTCCCGAGGGGCTGTGGTCGAGGATGAGCAGATCGGATCCATCCGCGTTCATGCTCCACAGGCCGCTCACTGTGTCGGTGCTTTCGTACTCATCCCGCTGCGGATAGAGACGGCGGTCGCCGTTGCGGGGGCGGTCGCTTGTAAAGAGGATGCGCCCGTCGCTCGCATAGACCGGCGTGATGTTGTTGTAGTCCTCCGGCTGCGGCAACTTCGTGATGGTTGCGCTTTGTCCCTGGCCCAGCCCGGTGATCTCGTACATCTGAAAGTAGACCGGGGCGTAATCATTCTGGGTGGTGCCGCCAATCACCATACTGAACAAGGCCTTCTGTCCGCTCCAGTGTGGATACGGATCACGCACCGCGATCTCCGCGCCGGGCTGCGTGCCGAAGCCCGCTTCCTCCGTCAGGTTGCGCAGCGTTCCATCATCGTATCGGATGTAGAGGTCGCCTCCCCGGGGCGCGCTGCCGGGGCTGCCGCGGTGCGTGCCGAAGGTGGACATGAGATTAGCGAAATCGTCGCCAAAGGGAGTCTGGGTGACAAAAAGCACCGCCGCTGAGAGTGCGGGCTCCCCTTCTCCCTCCCCCTCCTGCTCATCACCTTCCCCTTCAACGTTTCCCTCTTCCTCGCCCTCTGGCCCGCCGGTTTCCCCCTCTACATCGCCTCCTTCGCCTTCCCCTTCGAGTTCGCCCTCTTCCGTCCCGCTGGACACCGTAATGAATCCGGCCTTGCTCTCCGTGTCGCTGCCCGCTCCAATCGTGACCGTCAGGCTCACGGTATAACTGCCCGCTGTGGAGTAGGTGTGCTCCGGCGACTCCAGGCTGGAGCTTCCGCCATCGCCAAAGTCCCAGGCATAAGTGGCCGACTGCCCGTCAGCCACCGTGCTCAGGTTTGTGAACTGCACCGTCAGGGGCGCCTCACCGGAAACCACATTGGCGGTGAAATCCGCCGATGGCTCGGACTGTGGACACCCGCTCAACCCCAGGGTCGCGCAAATGGCCACCCCCACCCATACCACACGAAAACTGCCCATGACGCTACCTCCCTCGATCCCCCAGCCCATCGGGGTACAAGCCAATCGTACCACCGATTCTGTATATTGCAAGTCAGACAAAATGGGGCGGGCAGTGACAAAAATTGTCACTGCAGGAACAGCCTGCGCATGCAGAATTCAGGTTCAAGAACTAGGGCGGGAGATGTCGAACATCTCCCGCCATTCCGGCAACTGAATGCTTAGTCGCCATCAATCCTTTCGGCGAAGCAGGAGAACTGCAACCAGCGTGATCGGCAATAGCAACGGCCACGCGGCGAGCGGCAGGGGAGCTTCCGCCGGAAGCACGGTGAGCGAAGCATCATCGAAAGCGGACCCGAGATTGCCCGCGAGATCGAATCCGGACACGCTGATCTCCGCCGGCCCGGCGGGATCGCTGGGAGACACGGTGTAGCTGTACGAATAGGCGGACTTGCCCCCGCCGGGGAAAGCGGCATTGCCGTTGACGGTAACTTCCGGGGAAGCGACCAAGTCTTCAGAAGACTCAAAAGCAATCGTCACCGTTTGCCCGGAAGCCGCCTGCGGAGGCGACACACTCAACGACTGGAACGCTGGCTCGACCGTGTCGTAGGTGAAGGCCAGCACGTTCGAGTCCGCATTGCCGAGACCATTGCCCCCGGTGAATGCGCCGACGGGCACGTAGGCCGAGAATTCCCCCTGGGCATCGGGAGTCAACACGAACTCGTAACGCAGTCCACCTCCCGTGAAATCCGAGACGGCGGAGTTCATCGCCTCGATGTCACTCTCCTGGAAACCGGCCACGGGAACGGTCAGCGTCGCCTCGACCAGCACCGCCCCTGTAACGTAGGGACCTTCGGCAGAGCTTAGGGTGACGCCGGGTGGAAGCTGTTGAAAGTTCAGTTCGATTGCGTTCGATGCGAGGCTGGCGTTTCCGGCGAGGTCGGTGAAAGCTGCGGCGGGAAGGGTCGCGCTGAAATCACCCACCGTTTGCGGAACGAGGGTGAACGCATAAGACGCGCCGCTGCCCAGCAGCGCCGTCGCGACCGCATTCGTCGTGCTCACATTCCCCGCGCTGAAACCCGTGACGGCCTCGCTCATGGTCGCTTGAACGGACACCGCGCCGCCCACCGGGCTTGTGGCCGCGGTCGAAAGCGAGACGCTGGGCGCGGTGTTGTCGATGGTGACGGCCGGGCTGGTTACAGTGTAGGCGAGCGGGAGCGCCGATAGATTGGCGATGTCGCTCGCCATGCTGACTCCAAGGCGCACCGTGCCATCCCCGGCGATGCCGTTCACAGTCACCGTGTAGTTCGCGCCGCTGCCCGCGAAACCAAGCCCGGCATATGTCACGCCAATGGTCTCGATCTCGAGATCGCTCGCGTCATCGAAGTTCGACACGCTCTGGTCAAAGCGCACAGTGAAGGCTAGGTTATCGACGTTGGTCGGACTTGCCGTTGTGGGGTTCACCACCGTGACGGCCGGCTGCCCGGCGGCGAGAAAGGCCACGGTGTAGGGCCCCTGATCATAGGCGTACCCCGCCACGCGCACCTTGTAGGTGGTGCCCAAAACCACGGCGAAATCATCGATGCGTGAAGCGCGGCCGCAGGAGTCGTCGGCGCACGCCAATTGCGTGCCGCCGCAATCGTCCCAAATCGAAAGGGTCGTGTCGAGCACGCTGCCGCAAGTGTAGATGTCCACATTGCCAGTGAAGGTGGCCGTGAATTCATGCCACACGTCCAGCGCGTCGTGGGTCGAACAGGTGACCAGGCTGCCCGTCGCCCCCGTTGTGTCGCCCGAATAGGGCACGCCTTCACTGAGAGCGATGGCGCTTCCGCACTCATCGTTGCTGGGCGGCGTGCAGTTGTCCGCTTCCACGGTAAAGCTGAACTCTCCAGACTCCCCGGCCCAGCCCGCGACGCGAATCAGGTAGGTTTCGCCAGCGGCGACAGGCAGGCATCGCAACCGCGCGGAGCGCCAGGCCAGTCCGCCGCAGTGGGTGCTGTCGTCGCCACAGGCAAGCAGCGCCCCGGCGCAGTCGTCGAAAACCGAAAGCGTGAGATCGAAGGCCGCGTTACACGCCGTCACGCTGATCATCCCGGCGCTCTCCGCCGTGTAGCTGTACCACGCATCCTGCGGGTCGTTCCCGATGCAGGACGACACGCCGGAGTCGGTGGCGAGTTCCGTCGTGCCGCTAGCCAGTTCCCCCAATGCCACGGTCAATGCGCCCGCGCAATCGTCATTGAGAGGAGCACAGCCCTCGACCAGCAGTGCATAGTTCCCCCGTTCGCGGTTGTGCCCCGACACGCGGACGTAGTACTCCCTTCCCGCGTGAACTTCCATGCAGTCCACTTGAGCATGGCTCGAATTGGCGCAGCTCGTGTTGTCGTCGTTGCAGGCGAGCAGCTCGCCGTTGCACGCATCATAGAGGGAAAGGGTGGTGTCGAAATCGCTGCCACAAAGGGAGAAGGAAACCCGCTCATCTACGACCGGTACAAATCGGTACCACACGTCGTGAATATCTTGTGGCGCGCAGCCGAGCGCGAGTGAATAGGTGGCGGCCAGCGTGCTCCCCGCCGCAGCCACTCCCTTGACCACGTCGATGGCGCTGGCGCATTCGTCGTTCAGCGGAATAGTGCAGCTCGAGGCTGTAACTTCGATAGTGATGTTCCCCGTCTGCCCGCTATAGCCCGCGACCCGGATGAAGTAGTCCTTGCCGGATTCCACCTTCACGCACTCCAGGTAGGAAACATTAGGATCACCGCACACCGTGCTCTGGTCGTTGCACGCGATGCGCGTTCCGCCGCACCCTTCAAACACTGCCACCGTTGTATCGAAATCACTGCCGCAAAGGGACACGTCTATGTACTGCTCCACGGACGGGCGGTAGAAGAACCAGACATCCAGCGCATCGCCGGTGGTGCAGGTTTCCACCCCGGAGTCGCTCGCATCCACGCTGCTGGCCGCCAGAGGGATCCCCTCTTCCAGATCGAGCGCGTTGTTGCAGTCGTCATTAATGGGCGCCGCCCACACGGTGCCTGCCCCGAACGCAATCAACACTAGACCTAACCACCCCTTCACCAGACGAATCCTGCCCATCCTGCTGCCTCCTGTGTTTTTCCTTTCAGCCCGAGCCGGGCCAGCTCCCCCGAAAATTGATTTTAATTCAAATTCATTATTAAGTCAATCGCTTTATTTTTGCTTCTCTTTTCCGAAAAACTTTGCCTAACCTAAGGTAATTGAATTAAGCTGTGGATATGCTGAGGGAAGACAAAGCTGAGATCCGGGGGGGCTACGCGCACAGCGAGATCACCCGGCGTGCCCTGCTGCTTGCCGCCATACGCGTCATCGCGGAACAGGGCGTGGCCGGGGCTTCGCTGCGCTCCATCAACGTGGCGGCCGGCAGCCGCAATGCTTCCGCCGCGCACTACCACTTCGGCACCAAGCTGGGCGTGATAGAAGCGGCACTCGAGTTGCTCTACGCGGAAGTCGCCCGGCAACAGGATGAATTAATGAATGCGCTTGAGGCGCGGGTGGCGCAGGGCCGCCCGGTGGGGGTGCGTGAAATCCTTGAGGCTGCCTACCTGCCCTACCTCGGACTGATTAACCAGAAGGACTTTGGGCAGGCGGCCGCGAAGTTCGTTTCGCGTCTGCTGGTGGAATCCGACGCCGACCTTCAGGCGATGCTCAACCGGCAGGTTGCGCCGATCATGCGTCGCTGCCTCGCGCTGCTGCAGGCGGCCTTGCCACAGGTGCCGGAGCCCGTGCTGCGGATTCGGCTTTTCATTACCGTCACGAACGTGCTGCACGGCGCGGGCGACATGCCCGCGCTCTTCAATTCCCCGCTGGGAAACCTCGCGCCGGAGAATCCCCTCGAATTGCTGCACACCCTTTTCGAGTACCTGGAAGCAGCCGTCTCGGCACCGGTGCAGGTGATGGTCCCGACCGATGAAACAAGAATGGCGGCCACGCTTCTGGGTCAGGGCAAGCCATAGCGAGGAAAGCGGACTTCAGTTGGCCGGGATGTCATACTCGCCGAGTTTGCGGTAGAGCGTGCTGCGGCCGATGCCAAGGAGATTGGCTGCCGCCTTGATGTTGCCTCCGGCGCGGGCAAGCGCGGCTTCGATGTGGCGTTTCTCGAGCTCGGCGAGCGTGGGAAAGGCGGTCTCGGTCTGGGCGAGGGACACTTCGGGCTCGGGACTGCGGGCCACGGTGAACAGATCGGAGGGGGTGATGCGATCCTCCTTCGCGACAACCACGGCCCGCTCGACCACGTTGCGCAGCTCGCGAATGTTGCCCGTCCAGTCGTGCGACTTGAGCACCTCGATGCTCTCATCGGTGAAGTCGTTCACCATCGCCTTGAGGCGCTGGCGCGCCTTGGCGAGGAAGTGCCGGGCAAGATCGGGAATGTCGGCGCGGCGGTCACGCAGGGGCGGCAGCCGCAGCTCGAACGCGTTGAGACGGTGGTACAGATCGGTGCGGAAGTTTTGGGCGTCGCGGCCAAGGTCGCGGTTGGTGGCGGAAAGCACGCGCACATCCACCTTGATGTCGTGGTTGCCACCAAGCCGCCGGAAGGTGCCGGTCTCGATGGCGCGCAAGAGCCGCGCCTGGTTCTGGGGGCTGAGGTCGCCCACTTCATCGAGAAACAGGGTGCCTCCGTCAGCCTCCTCGAGCAGGCCGCGACGACGGGCCTTGGCACCCGTGTAGGCGCCCGCCTCGTGGCCGAAGACCTCGCTCTCGAAAAGCTCGTCGGGTATCGCGGCGCAGTTGACCACGACCAGCGGCTTCTCCGCGCGGGACGACAAATCATGAATGAGGCGCGCGACCAGCTCCTTGCCGGTGCCGGTCTCGCCGAGGATGAGCACGCTCAAGTCGGAGCGGGCGCAATCGCGCGCAATGCGGCGCACGTCGTTGATGGCCACGCTTGAGCCGATGATGGGGCCATGGTAGGCCACGCCGGAAACGAGGCGCTCGTTCTGCGTCTCGAGGGTTTCCAGCCGCTCAATCGCCTTGAGGTGCGGCGCAACGGTATGGGCGATGCCGATGAGCAGCTCAAGGTCGTCATCGTCGTAGGAACGCTCGGGGGAATCGCTCTTTACGATCAGCGCGCCAAGGCTCTGTCCGGCCACCACGAGCGGCGCGATGGCGGTGGTCTCGATGACGCGATCGTCGTCCTCGCCGCGGATGTCGGGCAAGAGACAGCCCTTGCGGTCCTTCACGCACTGCTCGGTCAGGTTGAGCAGGCGCGGCATGTTCTTGCCCATCCCGTCGTCACCCGCGGGATAGAAGGTGAGCGCGCCCTCGCCGGACTTCGGCAGCAGGGCCACCAGCGCGCAGGAAGGCTGCATCTGCTCTCGAAGGCGGCGCAGCACGGTCTCGATCAGCGCCTCGAAACTTTCCGCCTGCCCCAGCGCGCGCCCCGTGTGGAAGAGCTCGGCGAGGTCCTTGGCGCTGCGGGGCTTGCCGTGTGCGAAAAGGCTTTCGTCCTCGCGCAGGGAATAGATGGGCTCGCCGAAGCGCATCGAGCTGGTGGGGGAATGCGTGCCGCCGGGCGCGGGCTTGACCTCCCACGCCCCCCCAAGCCGCGTGAGGATGAGCACAGCGTTGCCCACCGTGACTTCATCCCCCGGGAAGAGCGTCTTTTCCTCGATGCTGTCGCCGTTGACAAAGGTGGAATTGCTGCTGCCGAGATCGCGAATGCGCACCACGCCTTTGCTGACCAGTATCTCGCAGTGGCGCCGGGACACCAACGGGTCCTTGATGGCGATGTCGCACTTGCTCTCGCGGCCCACGGTGACCGTACCCTCGGGAAGCAGCCAGGCCTGTCCCTTGGTGGGGCCGGTTTTCGATGTGAGTTGCAGCACGCCCGGTCCCCTCCGTTAAGCCGCGAGTGTGTATCCGTTGGCCAATTCCACGTACGCCGTCACCTGCGCCGCCGCCCAGTCCGCATCGCGCCCCAGTTCGGCCGCCATGATATCGGCCACCAGTGGCGCGGATTCGATGCTTGCGCGCGCGTCCAGCAACAGCGCGCGTGTGCGGCGCGACAGGAAATCCTCCACGGTGCGCGCCATCTCACGGCGCACCGCCCAGGCCACCTCGCCGCGAAGTGCGTCGAGACGCGGATGCAGCGGCAAGGCGTAGGCGGCGTCATGCGCGATGAGGCTGCGAAGCTCCGGCGCGTCTGCGCCGTAGGGCGCGAGACTCCCAAAGGTCTCCGCATTGTGGTGGTAGCCATGGATGCGCAAGCCCTCAGTCACGCATTTCCGCTCCGGCAGTCTGCCCAAAAGGATGGCCTGGTCCACCGTGTCTTCTGCCATCTTCCGGTAGGTGGTCCACTTGCCGCCTGTGATGGTGATGAGACCCGTGCGGGAAATGGTGAGCGAGTGATCACGCGAAAGGGCCGCTGTGTTGGAATCCTCCGTCGAGCCAACCAGCGGGCGGAGACCGGCGAAGACGCTGAGCACGTCGGCCGGGCGGGGATCCTTGCTGAGGTAGCGGGCCGCATGCTCCAGCAGGAAGGCCACCTCCTCCTCGAGCGGCCGCGGTTCCACGGTGGCGCCGGGCACGGGGGTGTCCGTGGTGCCCACCACCACCCGCCCGTGCCAGGGAATGGCGAAGAGCACGCGGCCGTCGTCGGTGTGGGGAACCATGATGGCGCTGTCACCCGGCATGAATTCCTGAGGGAGCACGATGTGCACGCCCTGGCTGGGGCGTATCATGGGCTTGGCATCAGGGTCGTCCATGGAGCGGATGGCATCGCAAAACACACCCGTCGCATTGACCACGGTCCGCGCCGCAATTTCAAAATCCTCACCCGTTTCGACGTCGCGCACATGCACCCCGCGCACTTCGCCCTCACGTTTGAGCAGCCCGGTGACCGGGAAATAATTCAGCAGCACGCCGCCTTGTTCGGCCGCGGTCTCCGCCATGTTGATGGCGAGCCGGGCATCGTCGAACTGGCCGTCGTAATAAATCACCCCGCCGCGCAGGCCGCCAGTTTCGATGGTGGGAATCAGCTCGACGGTTTTTTCGCGGCTGAGATTGCGCGATTTGCCGAAGCCGTATTTTCCCGCGAGCGCGTCGTAGAGGCGGAGGCCGATGCCGTAAAAGGGTGCCTCCCACCAGTCGTAATTGGGCACCACGAACTTCAGGTCGCGAACGAGATGGGGAGCGTTCTCGCGCATGATGCCGCGCTCGCGCAGCGCCTCGAGTACGAGCGACAGGTTGCCCTGCTGCAAATAGCGCACGCCACCATGCACCAGCTTGGTGCTTCGGCTCGAAGTGCCCTTCGCGAAATCATGGCCTTCAAAAAGCGCGGTGCTCAACCCGCGCGAAGCCGCATCGATGGCCACGCCCAACCCCGTGGCTCCGCCGCCAATCACGACGACATCCCACTCGCCCACGTGATCACGCAACCGCGCGATCATTTCGCCCCGGTCCATACCTTCCCTCCGCGCGCCCCGATGCCGTGCCGTCCCCTCGCAGCACAGCCCGTGTTTCGTTCCGGGACAAAATCGTGTTCCATTCCGGGAATGGGACCGACTTTTCCCGCGCCCCCTAATTATTCCTTAAAATAACAAATTCCACAAGTCTGGAATTTCAATAATCTTATCACGTATATCCGGCTTGGCCGCGTAATGGCACGCACCTTGCGCTGTAGCATAGTTGCAGGTACGGTACCCACCGGGGAAGCGAGACCGAAAAGTTCAATGGTGACGTGCCCCAGGGTTGCGCGAAAACCCTCTCCGCAACGCTTCGCGCAATTCATAGGCCGGTCAGTTTCGACCGCAGCTCCCTGACCGGCCGGGGCACACAGGCGAGCGAGTTGGCTCCATGCGACCACCCCTCCTGTCGCGCCACGCGCACTCGCCGCCATTGAACTTCGAGGCGATCGTTTCATGGTGGAGCACGTACCCGACCGTGGCGGAACTTGTTCCGCCGCGGCGGAAACAGGCGACGGCGTCGGGACGGGGAATTGGGGAAACCGTCTCGGCGCCGTTCCTGTTTTCGGCCAATGATGATTGCGAGCGATAACCACGCTCAGCCATGCCGATGCCCGGTGCAAGGTTACTACGCGTCGCAAAAAACGAAGCCCGCCGAGTTCCGATGGAACCCGGCGGGATGAGCTGAGCGAAACTTAAACTAGCGGCGACGCAGGGTCGCTGCAAGCGCAAGGGCACCCGCCAGCAGGGCCAGACCAACCCCGCCCGAAGCGGGCAGACCGCCAGGCGCGACCACATTGACAAGGGCCGGCTCCGAAAGGACCACCGCCTTTGCGCCGATATCCACGGCGCAACGATAGGTGCCCGAGTCGGCGCCGCTCACCGGGTCGCGCACCAGCGTGGAGCTTTCCTCGCCGGGCAGGTCCACGCCGTTCTTGCGCCACTGGTAGCCTACCGCGCCGCTTGCGCCGGAGAGGCTTAACTCGAGCCGGCTACCGGACTCGATAAACCCGCCGCCCAACGTGAGCACCACGGGGAGTTCCTCGCCCTCGCCTTCCTCCGCGCTGCCTTCGCCCTCTTCCTCACCCTCTGGCCCGCCGCAGGTTCCGGTGCTGTTCAATTCCGGAATGCCGGCGCCGGTGGCGCTCAGGCTGCGGAAACGCGCCCCGGTGGTGGTGAGCACGCCAATCTGCGGGGCGTCGCCTTCGCCAAAAGGAAAGGCGGGCTGAATCACCGCCGTGTTCGCAAAGCCCGCAATGGTCACCGTCGCGGTGTCGGTGGCGAGGTTATAGGTCAGCGTGAAGGCCGCATTCGGAGCGGCGGGCGCGCCGAAGAACGCGCTGTCCGTCTCCAACCCGTTCGTCAAAGTCACGTCGCCATTCTGCTCCACCGTCGCGGTGACCACGTCGCCCGTGTTGGGGTCGCGCAGGAAGAGGGCGAAGTCTTGCGTGAAGCCCAAGTCGCTTGCGGGGGTGATATTGACGGTGATGGAGGTGGTGCCAGTCGAGGTGACAGGCGTGCTTCCGTTGCCGATCGCCCAAGAGGTGGCGCCGGTCAGGAGCGCACGGCACTCGGAGTCGACAGTAAGCGAGCCGCCGCTGCCCAGCTGCACCAGGTTCCCGGTGCCTTGGGTGAAGTCGATGGTGGTCGTGCCCCCGTGGGCGATACCCGGGCCAAGCGCAAGAATGGTTGTGAAAAAGATGGCCGCTGAAAAGTTTCGCATTGTCTATCCTCCCCGGTTAGGAGATACAGACTAGCGGATTAGTTCAGATATTACAACCACAAATGTCTCACCCACTCAACGCCGGACAAGAGGCACGCGCAGTGCAAAAGCACGTAGGAGTGCCTCGCTGGCTGGGGTGCAGCTCACTCAAACGGCTCGGCTCAGCGCGCTGCACGCAATTGCTCAAGAAAGGCCGCCAGACCGGTTACTTTCTTGAGATGGATGTTGGTCAAGCCTTGCTGCCGGAGCTTGTCGTAAGCGTCCAGTTTGTCCTGCGCCACGATCGTGCCGCTTTCATGACTGCCTTCCTTGACGGTGGAATCGCCCGAATACTTGAATACAGCCACGTCTCGTACTCCTTTGTGTGCTGCCCAGCCCAATGGGTCAATAAATAAATCAGGGCTGATGAGGATGCGCTGGAGGCACACTGCGTTGGAGCCGCGTGGGGACTGCATTCAACTGTTGCCGCGTCAGGGTATCAGTATGCGGCATATACGTCAAGAAAATTATTGTATTAAGGGTTTTTTACAATTACGCGAATGCGTGGTTAACGCACTTGGGAAAGCGGCGTTGGCTCAGGATTTCTCGAGGATGACGAGAAAGTCGTTGTAGCTGGGACCATTATTGGCGGTGATGGAGACCACTTCCCAGCCGTCTTTGAGGAGATCTTCAAGGTCGTGTTTGCCGGTTCCGTTCGACTGGATGATGAGCGACGTTTGCACTGCGGGTAACCTTGTTTATGTTGTTCTCGGATGTAAACAACTGGCATCCGGAAGCATCAATTGTAGAGCGCCGAAAGATACGCCACCATGACATCACAGTTCAACTGCCCGGGCGCGGCAGGCTCGCCGAGGAAGGTGTAGGTGAGCAGGGAACCAAGGGCGGGAAAAAAGACGCGGCTGGGCGTGCCCGCGGGGCCCATGCCAATCACGATGATGCCGCGCTCGGCGTGCCGCAGGGTGAAAGCGGCGAGGCGGCGCAGGTCGGCTGGGCTGGCGCAATGCGCCGCCACCTTCACGATGTCGGCCCCCGCTGAGTTGCCCAGCGCCACAAGGGCGTCCAGACGCGCGTCGTCGGGGCAGGACTGGAAGTCATGGAAGGAGCCTATGGCCAGTTTGCCGACCGCCTTGGCATCGGCGAACACCTCGCCGCAAATTTCGCTGGATTCCAGCTCGCAGTCCACGCCGTCCACTTCGGGCAGCAGCGCGCGATACAGGGCGAGGCGTTCTTCCTCGCTGTATGTCCAAGCGCCGCCTTCCCGTGCATGGCGGATGGTGGCGAGGGAAGGCCCCTTGCGGCGCGCACGCACGGCGGAGACAACCGCCTCCGGGGCGGACTGGGTGAACTGATCGACGCGAAACTCAATGGCATGCGCCCCACCGGCCAGTGCGGCCGCGATCTCCTCGGGCGCTACGGTGTCGCGCACAGCGATGATGATGGTGGGACTGTCGCCCAGTGCGCGCGCCCCCAGATGCCAAGCCACGTTGATCTACCCTTCCCTGTAAGCGGTATCGACTGGCCGTGCAGAGTAGCGCACGGCGCGGGGTTTTGTCACGCGGAAGGGCGAGGGTTTCCCGGGAGCGTTTGCCTTTTTTACTGAAAGCGGGTAGGCTTTCGGCAGATGGCAGCGCTGATTGGCGGCTGCCTTAAGGAGCCTGAATGCAGAAGCGCGCATCGTACTACACCCCGGCGGAGGAGTTGGCGAATTTCATCACGCATGGCGTGGGCACGCTGTTGAGCGTGGCGGCGCTGGTGACGCTGGTGGCCTATGCGGCAATCGGGCAGGACCCTTACCGAATCATCAGCGTGAGCATCTTCGGCGCAACGCTGATTCTCTGTTATCTGGCTTCGACGTTGTATCACGGCATCCCGCACCCCAAGGCGAAGGACGTGCTGCGCGTGCTCGACCATTGCGCGATTTACCTGTTGATAGCGGGCACCTATACCCCCTTTCTGCTGGTGAGCATGCGGGAAAGCTGGATTGCCTGGGGATTGCTTCTCTTCATGTGGGCTTTCGCCCTGGCGGGCTGCACCTTTAAGGTCTTCTTCACGAACCAGGGCGAATTCCTTTCGACCTCGATGTACGTGCTGATGGGCTGGTCGGTGTTGGTGGCGATTAAGCCCACCTTTGAGCTGGTGCCGGGTGGAGCGATCGTGTTGCTGGCGCTGGGCGGTTTGGCCTACTCAGCGGGCGTCATCTTCTACCTGTGGCATAAGCTGCCCTACAACCATGCCATTTGGCATGTGTTTGTGCTGGCTGGTAGCGCCCTTCATTTCGCGGCGATCTTCGCCTACATCCTGCCGCTGCCCGCCATCGAGGGCTAGGCTTTTCCCAAGCGCGACTGCTTCGGTACACTCACCACTTGTATCCCGCATGGATTCGCCGTGCCGGGAGCTTCGCACAGGAGTTGTACCATGAAGCCATCGCGCCGTCTTCTTGCGGCCCTTGCCATCGCCGCCTTCGCGCTTTCCTCGCATGCGCATTTCCAGATGATACATCTGCCCGCCGGTGCTTTCGGTGAAGACGTCTCCGAAGCCCCGCTGACACTGCTTTTCGCCCACCCCTTCTCAGGGGGTGAAGTGATGGATATGGGCAAAGGGTTGGATGGGCAGCCCCATCCGCCACAGGCCTTCGGCGTCATGCACCGTGGTGAGAAGGTCGACCTGCTGGAATACCTGAAGCCGCTTGATTTCGGTCCGAGCGATGCCCAGCGGCGGGGCTTCCGTGTGCCCTTCAAGTTCCGGGGCATGGGCGACTATGTCTTCTATTGCGATCCCGGATACTACTGGGAGCCGGGCGAGGATATCTTTATCCGCCACTACACCAAGACGATCGTGAACCGGATCGGCCAAGCCACGGATTGGAAAAACCCCGTCGGCTTTCCGGTGGAGATCATGCCGCTGGTGAAACCTTATGCCCTCTGGGCGGGCAATGTGTTCCGAGGTCGGGTCGTGAAACTCGTGGACGGCAAGCCCATGCCGCTGGCCGACACCCTCGTCGAGGTGGAATATCTAAACCACGAAGTGGGAGAGAACGCTTTTGCAAACGGGCCTCGTGTGACACCGCCGAATGGCGCCTTTGAGACCCAGCAAATCCGCACCGACGCCAATGGCGAATTCGTTTATGGCCTGCCCTTTGGCGGGTGGTGGGGCTTTGCCGCGCTGGTGGACGGCGACGAGAAAGTGCCCGGCCCCGACGGAGAAGAGAAAGAAGTGGAGCTTGGCGGTTTGCTTTGGGTGTGGGCGGCGGAAGCAACGACGCGCTGAGTGGGCCGACGGCATGCTCACAACGGGCCTGGGCCGAATCGAGCGGCATAGATAACAAGAGCGGGCCGGTTCCCTTGGGAACCGGCCCGCATTATCTTTCCGCGAAACGAGACGATTACATCATGTCGTGATCGTGGTGATCGTCGTGTCCGCCCGCGGGCTTCTTCTTCTCGGGCACGTCGGTAATCAGGCACTCGGTGGTGACGATCATCGTGGCGGCACTGGCAGCATTCTGCAGGGCGCAGCGGATGACCTTGGCCGGGTCGATGATACCGGCCTTCACCAGGTCCATGTATTCGCCCGTGGCGGCATTGAGGCCCTGGTTGCCCTTGAGGGCGGCCACGTTGCTCACGGCCACGGAACCTTCGATACCCGCGTTCTCCGCAATCTGCGTGAGGGGAGCGGTCATCGCGTCGAGCACGATGCCCACGCCGATGGCCTCGTCGCCCTTCAGCTTGAGCGCGGCCACGGCGTCGCGGGCGCGCAACAGCGCCACGCCGCCACCGGCCACCACGCCCTCTTCGATCGCCGCACGGGTCGCGGCGAGCGCGTCGTCGGCACGGTACTTCTTTTCCTTCAATTCAACTTCCGTCGCAGCGCCGACCTTGATTACCGCCACGCCACCGGCCAGCTTGGCCAGCCGCTCCTGCAGCTTCTCGCGGTCGTAGTCCGAGGTGGTCGCCTCGATGGCGCGACGAATCTGCTCGCAGCGGCCCTGAATGTCCTTCTTGGAGCCCGCGCCCTCGATGATGGTCGTGGTGTCCTTGTCGATCTCGATGCGCTTGGCGCGGCCGAGCTGGGACAGCTCAATGCCATCGAGCGACATGCCCAGGTCTTCCGACACGTAGGTGCCGCCGGTGACGATGGAAATGTCGCGCAGGATTTCCTTGCGGCGGTCGCCGAAAGCCGGGGCCTTTACGGCGGCCACATTGAGGATTCCGCGCAGGCGGTTCACCACCAGGGTCGCCAGGGCCTCGCCTTCAACGTCCTCGGCGATGATGAGCAGGGGCTTGCCGGTCTCGGCGATGCGCTGCAACACCGGCAGGATGTCCTGAATGCTGGACACTTTCTTCTCGTAGCAGAGGATGTAGGGGTTGTCGAGCACCACCTTTTGCGCGGCGGCGTCGGTGATGAAGTAGCGCGAGAGGAAGCCGCGGTCGAACTGCATGCCGTCGACAATGCTCACCTCGGTCTCGAGGCTCTTGCCTTCCTCGATGGTGATCACGCCGTCCTCGCCCACTTCGTCAATCGCCTTGGCGATTATGTCGCCAATCGTCTTGTCGCCATTGGCGGACACGGTGGCCACGTTGGCCACGTCGTTCTTGTCCTTCACCTTCTTGGCTTCCTTCGCCACGGCAGCCACGGCGACTTCGACCGCCTTGTCCATGCCGCGCTTCAGGAAGATGGGGTTCGCGCCCGCAGTCACCTGGCGCATACCCAGATGAACCATCGCCTGCGCCAGCACCGTCGCCGTGGTGGTGCCGTCGCCCGCCTTGTCGTTGGTCTTGCTGGCCGCTTCGCGCAGCATGCGCGCGCCCATCGCCGCGAAGCCCGCGGGCAGGTCGATTTCCTTCGCCACCGTCACGCCGTCCTTGGTCATGTTCGGCGCGCCATACGACTTGGCAATGAGGACGTTGCGGCCCTTCGGTCCCAGCGTCGCCTTGACGGCATTCGCCAATACATCCACGCCTTCCAGCAGGGCCATGCGCGCGGCCTGCCCGAACAACAATTGCTTGGCCATCGAACCCATTCTCCTTCAACGGTTTACCGGACATGCCCGTCCGGCTCTTTGATTTGGTGTGTGCCACACAGAGGTGTTAGCACTCTCTCGAAATGAGTGCTAACAACGGGAGGATACCATAGCAAGCCCCGGCAGTCAAGAGGGTTACGTCTCAATGAGGGGAGGCAATGCCGGAAAGTGGAACAGCGCGTTTGCCCCTTGACTCCAGGCTACTCTGGAAAGCAGAACCCGTCCTCGCCCTCATCGCAGCGGGTGATGAGTCCGGCGTTGTAGAGCTGGATTACCCGCAGGAGTTCGGCAAGGTTAAGGCTCCAGTCTTGAGGCGCGTAGTCGGCGGCGTGGGGCGCGCAAGTCTGGTTCAGCCCGGCTCCCGGCAGGTAGCCATCCTCGGTGGAGGCGGGCTCATCCGCGCAATGCAATGCACCGTTATTGTAAAGCTGGATGGTGCGCAGTAGTTCCGAGAGGCTCAGGGAGCCATCGCGGGTATAGTCGGCCGAATGCCGGAAGAAGGGCCGGGTTTCCCGCTCGACATAGCCTGGGTGCTCAGCACTCACCGCAACGTCGAACCATTGTCCATTGCTGGCGGCCAGGAGCGTGGCGTCTTCACCGCCGAGGTCGTTGGGCTCCCCCCCCGCCCAGTTGGCATAGCCAGGAGTTTCTCCGTTACTCCAGGCAAAGACACCTTCTTCCGCGACATCGTTGTAACCGATGTAACCGTCGCCGTAAAGTGCGGCGAGGTTGTCCTGAATCCACTGGTTCTCTTCGGCGTCGTTGACCGTGGCCAGATAGCCGCCTGTGCAGGTGGCAAGCGCGAGCGCCTCGCTCCATGGCAAGGGGTCCAACGCGTAGTAGTAGTGGCCGTTCGCGGGATTATAGAGCCACCCGTCCTGCGGCGCGCCGCAGTAATGGATGATCAACTCAGGCCGGTTCTGCTCGGTGGCATTCTCCCGCGAGTCAAAGCGCCGGGCGGTCTTTTCCCCAACCTCGTCGCCAATGAGCATCCAGCCGAAATTGGCGTCGGGATTCTCCAGCCAGCCCGCCACGTCGGTGGCAAGCTGGTCGTCGCTCCACACGTAGAAACCAGTGTCGTCCACAATGCGGGTTGCGCTGGGCGCGGACAGGAAGTCTCCGCCGGGGGTGTCCCAGAAGGACGCGTTGAAATAGGTGTGCAGCCAGGTCACGTCGCCGGTCTGTGCGAGGGAGCCGGCGCCACCCGCGCCAGGGGTTGCCGTGGGCCCTTCGTTCCATGCGCGCGTCACAGGGTGCAACGACATCACCGTGGCGCTTCCACCCACGGGGGTCTTGGAACAGCGCAATCGCAGGGAAGCGCTTATGATCTCGGCATCGGGAGGCAAAGCGCCCGCGATGTCGAATTGGAGCAGGGCGCGACGGTTGGCGAAGCCTGCATTGTCCCCGGTGCGACCGGAAAAGATGTAGGGGCCCGCGCCATTCGCGAAGTTGCCCGTGGCGCTTTCGTAAAGCGAAGCGTCGGCGGTAGGCTGAAGCCGCAGCTCCAGGCCCTCGTCCGGTAATCCTTCACCCTCCTCGTCCGGTGGGTCGAAGTTGGCGGAGTCGTCGCCAAGTCCTTGGACGATCTTGAACACTTCGCCAAAGATGCTGACGAGGTAAAGTTCGCCCGCGCCATCCTCGCTGATGGCCACGATGCCCTCTGGCAGCAGATCGTCGGCGTTGAGGTCTTCCGTATATTCGCGGGCGGCGGTGGCCACGCCATTGTCGGCCACGAAGGAAAACACGCGCCCATAGACATAGTCCGCATACAGGTAGCGGCCATTCAGCCCCGGAATGGCGGAGCCCCGGTATACGGAACCGCCGGTCACCGAAGCGCCGAACTGACGCGTGTAATCGAAAATGGGGAAAGCCGCATTGGGTTCGAGGGCATCGCAGGCATCCTGGGTGGTGATCTCCACGTTGCAGCGAGAACCTTCAAAGGTGGGCCAGCCGTGATTCTCGCCCCCGGTGCTGGATGCGGGCTGGAGGATGATCTCTTCGATAAAGTCCTGCCCTACATCGCCAATGTACAGGTCGCCCGTCTCGCGGTCGAAGCTGGAACGGAAGGGATTGCGCAGGCCATAGGCCCAGATCTCGTCCCGCACCCCGTCGTCGCCCGCGAAGGGATTGTCCGGCGGAATGGCATAGTTCAGGCCCGGGTCCTGGTTGTCCACGTCGATCCGCAACAGCTTTCCGCTGAGGTCCGTCAGGTCCTGCGCGGTCTGGTTGGGATCGTTGCAGCAACCACCATCGCCCATCGGGATCCAGAGGTAGCCGTCGTTGGGAGAGAAAGCGATGCTTCCGCCGTTGTGGTTCCCGATTAATTTGGGGATGACCAGCAGGATGAGCTCACTGTCCGGGTCCGCCACGGTGGCGTCGGCTGGACTTCCCGTCATGGTGAAACGGGAGATGACGGATTCCACGATGGCGGGGTCGGTTTCATTGCGGCGCGTGTAGTGCAGGAAGAAGTAGCCATTGCTGTCGAAATCGGGATGGAAGGCGATGCCGAGCAGGCCGAGGTTGTCGTCAAAGTCCATCCGGCCGGTGATGTCGAGCACCGGCGTTTCCAGCAGAGCGCCGTCATCGACAACCCTCACGTAGCCGGTGCGTTGAATGATGAACTGGCGCCCGGCCTCGCCATCGGGACCCGCCACCTGCACGGGCTGCTCCATTTGCGCGAAGGGTTCGAGGTCGAGATAGGTCACGCCGTCGTCGATGATCTTGTAAACCTTGAACTGGGAAACGAGGTATAGCTCGCCGTCGGCGTCTTCACCAAAGGAAGTGAGGCAGCAGATGAATCCGCCGGGATTAAGGATACGGGTGAGATCGGTCACCTCGACCTCGGGTTCACCGCCAGGCTGATAGCGAAGGAACCCGATGGTGGACTGCACGTAATCCGCAAAGAAGTAGGCGCCCTGGAAATCCGGCAGGGCGCTGCCGCGATACACATAGCCGCCGGTGGTGGCAAGCCCCGCATCCGTTTGGGCAAAGGTCTGGATGGGGAAAGTGACGCTGTCAGCGATGGGCGCGCACTCCGAGGGCAGGTTGCAGTTGTTCCCCTCGTAGGCGCGCCAGCCATAGTTTTGTCCGCCGGGGCTGCCCGCGGGCTGGAAGTTGATCTCTTCGAAATCCTGCTGGCCGACGTCGGCAAGCCACAAGTCGCCGGTCTGGCGGTCGAAGGAAAAGCGCCAGGGATTGCGCAGGCCAGAGGCCCAGATGAGATCGAGCCCGGGCGTGTCCCCCACGTAGGGGTTGTCGGGCGGAGCGGTGAAGGGTCCCTCGCCGTCGGCATCCACACGGAGTAACTTGCCGATGTAGGTGTTCAGGTCCTGGCTGCGGTTACCCGGGTCGTAGGCCGCCCCGCCGTCCCCGAAGGCGATGTACAGATAACCGTCCGGGCCGAAGGCCATCATCCCCCCGTTGTGGTTGTCGAAGGGTTGGTCCACCACCAGCTTGATCTGTTCGGAATTGGGGTCCGCCACCACCGAGGTTGCCGGGTCGCCCTGGGCCGTGAAGCGAGACACGACGGACTGGATTCGTCCGTTCACGGTGCGGGTGTAATAGACGAAGAAGTGCCCGTTGGTGGCGTAGTCGGGGTGGAACGCGAAGCCAAGCAGACCCAATTCCTGACGGTCGTAGCGGACGATTCCGAACAGGTCGAGGAAGAGACCGGGCAGCATGCCCTCGCTTTCCGAGGTGATATGCACCTCGCCGTTCTGCTCCACCACGAATATGCGCGAGGCGTCATTGGGAGGCGAGGTGGCGAAAAGTGCCGAGGTGAAATCACCCGGCATCGCGCGAATCTCGATGCCCGCATGGGCGGCCCCGGCTAACCAAAGCATCAATATCAGCGCGCAAGATACAACATGGCGGCCTGACAAGGTCATGCTCCTTATGCCGGGTTCAAATCGACCCAGCCTAGGCGAATCATACCACAGCCTTTCCCGAAGGTTGGTGCTTGAACCTTAATATCGACATAGACTAACCCCCGAGACAACATCCACTTAGCAGCCAATAATTTCTTTACGAAAAAACTTTCGTCAGGCCGTGAATATCCCGGGCTGCTCCCGCGTCTAAATCAGCGGACTCAACTTGGGAGATGTGAAGATGAAGCAGATAACCCGAATATCGATAAGCATCGCGGCGATGGCCGCCTTGCTGGCGCCGGCCGCTTACGCCGGACCGCCTTCCTTCGAGCGTGGAGGAGGCAAGGGGCCCGCGCAGGTGAGCCGCACCCTGCGGACATCCCAACCCGGGACCGCGCGCGCATCTTCGTTCTCCCCTGCCCGTGGCGGAACTTCGCGCGGCGGGGGCTACCGCCCCTCGCAACAGGGCACAGGCGCTCCGCTGCTCGACGCCCTGCGCGCTGCCTCGGGCAACTCCGGCTATGGCGGCAACTATGGCCGGGGCGACTTGGGTGATGTGCTGAATGAGCTGGGCCGCGCACGCTACCGCTACGACTACCGCGAGAGCCAGCGCAAGCGCGAGGAGGAATACCTCAAGCTGGAGCGCACCCACCTGATAACGAATGCGGTGGTGGGTGTGGTGGGCATGCTGGCCGCCACGCAGGCCCAGCAGCGCGCCCCGGTATATGCGACTCCGGCGCCCGTCTGCGTGCCCGTGCCTGCCGGACATTATGAGACGCGCCGCATGCTGGTGAAGGATGGGCACTACGTGGCCCAGCAGGTGTGGGTGCCGGAGTACCGCGACCCCGCCTCCGGCGCGGTCATCGATGGCCATTACGAAACCCACCGCCAATGGGTGCCGCCGGTCTATCAGGAAACGCAGGTCTGGGTGACGCATTAGCGCGTCCAACAGCTTTTGTAGAGACAGGGGTCCTTCCGGCTGTATGCCGGGAGGACTCCTCTTTTTTGGAGCATGCAGGCATGGGGCTATAATCG
>JBJOID010000226.1:0-17142 GCA_046047315.1 Candidatus Hydrogenedentota bacterium
TTTCGCAGCAGGTCCCGCTGCGAGCGAGCAGCTTCATCGCCCCGGAATCCGCCATAGACCGCCACGCCGGGTTGAAGCCGGAGCGTACCGTCCACGGTGTTTTCCAACAGGTAGACTCCCCGCGCCACCCAGACTTCCGGGCGGCCAAGGTTCGCCGCGGTGTCGAGCCCCTCTTGCAGGGTGGCGAATGCCGTCTCCCAGGACAGGCCGTCGGCTTCAAATCCCTCGGGCAACACGACATCCCGCCGCACGTGAATCACGTCGGTGAGCGGGTCGACGGCTTCGCCCTCTCCCTCCATCATGCCTTCGATGTTGCCTTCGAACTCGCCCTCGGCGGAGCCTTCAAAACCACCCTCCACGCTGCCCTCAGCACCGCCTTCGATCTCACCCTCCAGCAAACCTTCCGCTGCGCCCTCGCCCTCGAGTAGTCCTTCACCGTCGAGAGCGCCTTCACCCTCCGGTGCTCCCTCGGCAACTCCCTCGCTCGTGCCTTCGCCCTCGAGTATTCCCTCAAGACTGCCCTCGGGCGCGCCTTCTCCTTCCAAGGCTCCCTCCGGGAGTCCCTTTGCATTAAGGAGGGCATTGTCGAATGCTGCCGCATGGGACAAACTGGCGGCGGCCAAGCAGACCATGATGACGAGAAGGCAGCCAGACAAGGGGGCTTTTTGACAGGGATTAGACATGTGTACTTCTCCATCCGGCCAGAGGCCAGTATCCTTGACCTTAGCACATTTAATCTTAAGGGGCGGGGTTGGCCAACCGTAAACGTCCCCACGATTCAAGAGGCAAGGTGCCCGCATCGCCGCCATGTTTCAAATACGAACGCGTGCTCGTGGCGCTCATCCGCCACATGGGACTCTGCATCTACTCGTTCGAACTCAGGCCAGGGAATATTGGGAAGGCGCGTGTCGCCCTCTACCTCCGCAAGCACACGCGTGAGATGGATGCAATCGGCCAGCGGCAGCGCGAGGTTGTAGAGGTCCGCTCCTCCAATCACGAAGGCCTGCCCGGTGCCTGCCTCGCGAGCAACCGCAAGGGCGTCTTGCAACGAGGCGACGACACGGCAGCCATCTGCGGCATAGCCGTGCTGGCGGGTAACCACGATGTTCAATCGGCCGGGCAGGGGACGGCCAATCGACTCCCATGTCTTGCGTCCCATGACAATAGGATGCCCCAGCGTGAGTTGCTTGAAACGCTTCAAGTCGTCGGGCAAGCGCCATGGCAGCGCGCCATCGCGACCAATCACGCCGTTCTCCGCGGCGGCCACAATCAAGGAAAGCTGCACGTCAGACCGCCACGGGCGCGGCGATGCGCGGATGACATTGGTAGTTCTCCAGTGAAAAGTCCTCGTAACGGAAGGCGAACAGATCTGTCACCTCGGGATTCAAGCGCATCGTCGGCAGGGAATAGGGAGTGCGGGAAAGCTGCAGGTCCACTTGCTCGAAGTGGTTGCTGTAAATGTGCGCATCTCCGAAGGTGTGCACAAAATCTCCCGGCTTCAGGCTCGTTACCTGCGCGATCATCATGGTCAGCAGGGCATAGGATGCAATATTGAAAGGAACGCCGAGGAAGAGATCGGCGCTGCGCTGATAGAGCTGGCAGGACAATCTTCCCTCGGCCACGTAAAACTGGAAGAGCGCGTGGCAAGGGGCCAGCGCCATTTTTTCCAGTTCTCCCACGTTCCATGCGCTGACGATGATGCGGCGTGAATCGGGGTCCTGCTGCAATTGCTCCAGCACCCGTTGAATCTGGTCGATGTGGCGGCCATCGGCGGCCGGCCAACTGCGCCACTGCGCGCCATAGACGGGCCCCAATTCGCCATGCTCATCGGCCCACTCGTCCCAAATGCTCACGCCGTGTTCGCGCAGGTAGGCCACATTCGTTTCACCACGAAGAAACCAGAGCAATTCATGGATGACCGACTTGAGGTGAACCTTCTTTGTGGTGACCAGCGGAAAACCCTGGCTAAGGTCGAAACGCAGTTGCCGCCCGAATACGCTCACGGTGCCGGTGCCGGTGCGGTCGGACTTCACCGTCCCTGATTCGCGGACTTCGCGTAGTAAATCCAGATACGCCTGCATCTTAAGCGGCCTCCCATTCAAGCATGTCCATCATACCTGACATGCACTGGCAACGCCACGTGAGTACGGAAGAGGTTGTCTAAAAATTTTCTACTAAGAAGTTGGAATAAACATAGACGAATGCTCGTTCTCTCACACAGGTGCGCGGCGCATCAAGGGCGTACTTGAGGCAAGCCGCAAGAAGGTTAGGTAAAAAGGAGAGAGAACATGATCAAGAAGATGGGCATCACCAAAGTGGCAGTAGTGGCGCTGGCGGCGATGATGGCGATCCCGGCGTTCGCCGGAAAGGAAGAGAAGAAGAACATCGTCGAAGTCGCCAGCGAGGCGGGCAGCTTCAAGACCCTGCTGGCCGCAGCCGAGGCGGCGGGCCTGGCGGAAACCCTGTCGACGGGCGGCCCGTTCACGGTGCTGGCGCCGACCGACGAAGCCTTTGCGAAGCTGCCGGCAGGCACCGTTGAAGGGCTGCTCGAGAAGCCCGAGGAGCTGAAGAAGATTCTGCTTCATCACGTGATCGACGGCAAGGTGAAATCGGACAAGGTGGTGAAGCTGGAAGAGGCGAAGTCCCTGCTGGGGCAGACCTTGAAGATTGACGCCACGGACGGCGTAAAGGTGGGCGGCGCGACCGTCGTGAAGGCGGACGTGATGGCCTCGAACGGCGTCATTCACGTGATTGACACGGTGATCCTCCCCGCCGCCGAGTAAAGACAGCCCTCTCCCCCTCCCATGGAATGGGGTTCCCATTCCTCCCCGGAAGCCGTGCTCCCCGTGCGGCTTCCGGATTCCTTTTTAACGACTGGTTGCGTTGAGCTTTTCTGGCTGCCTGCCTATGCGTATGCTTGTCGTGCTTTGAGTTCCGCGAGACTAAACGAGGGATGCGTCCAATGAAACCAGCCTTAACTCTTTTCCTATCCGTCATTGCATCGTTGAGCGCGATGGCTGGAAGTGAGGTCATACCGCTGGAGCGGGGACACTCACACAACGACTACTACCGGGAGCGCCCCCTGCATGATGCACTTGATCATGGCTTGTGCAGCGTTGAGGCCGACATCTTTCTGGTCGAGGGAGCCCTGCTGGTCGGGCATGACCGGCACGAGTTGAAGCCCGAGCGCAGCCTTCAATCCCTGTATCTTGATCCGCTGCGAGAACGCGCCCGCCAGAATGGAGGCCGGGTCTTTAAGGATGGTCCGAGCATCACTTTGCTGATTGACATCAAGGACGACGGCGAGGCGACCTATGGCCGTTTGCGCGAGGTCTTGGCGGAGTACAAGGATATCCTGACCTCCTTCACCAATGACTCCACGACCGAAGGCGCCGTGACCGTAATCATCTCCGGCAGCTCTCCACGCGACATGATACTGGCCGAATCGCCCCGGCTGGCGGCGATTGATGGCCGGATTGGTGATTTGGAACGGAACCCGAACCCGCACACCCACCCGCTCATCAGCGCATCCTGGGGCAGTGAGTTTACCTGGAAATCGGTGGGCCTCTTCCCCGAAGAGGAAGCGGCCAAGCTGCGCGGGTATGTCGAGAAGGCGCGCGCGAATGGACAGCGGCTTCGTTTCTGGGCGCTGCCCTTGCGGGTGAGCGCATGGGACGTGGCCTACGAGGCCGGGGTGGACTTGATCAACACGGATTTTCCAGGCCGCTTGCAAAAGTTTCTGCATGAAAAGCAGGGGCTTCCTGTCCTGGCGAAAGAATAGTCATGCGCGGTGAAGGGGGACGCTTGATGAGGGGAGTTTGCTGGGTCGTGGTTCTGGCCCTGACAAGCGGCGCGCTTGCGGAAGAGGCGCGCTTCCGTCAGGACCGTTTTGTAATTGGCTCCTTCGTTGATCCACCGATGGACGAACGCGCGGATGAATACTACCGGGACATGGCCACAGCTGGATTCAACCTCATGATAGGCGGCTTTGGCGCATCCACGCCCGAGTTGGAGGCGCGGCTGCGCGGGTTCTGCCGCGAGCTGGACCTAAAACTGCTGACACCACCCATGGGGCGGCCTGATGACGCCCTGCCCGAAGGGGACGAAGTGTGGGGATATTTCCTCCGGGATGAACCCTCGGCGAAGGACTTTCCCCACTTGGCGGAGCGGGTGGCATCGCTGCGAAAGCACCGCCCCGGAAAACTCGGGTACATCAATCTCTTCCCGAGCTATTGCGAGCTCGAGCGCCTCGGCACCTCGTCGTACGACGAGCATGTACGGCGCTTCGTCGATGAGGTTCGGCCGGAAGTTTTGTGCATGGATCATTACCCCTTCATGGCGCGGGAGCACGATACCCGGGAGGCTTATTGCGCCGACCTCGAGACCATGCGTCAACACAGCCTGCGCGCGGGGATACCGTTCTGGAACTTCTTCAACACCATGCCCTTTGGCCCGCACGGCGATCCGACCGAGGCGCAAGTGCGCTGGCAGGCCTTTGCCTCGGTCGCTTATGGGGCGAAGGGGGTGCTCTATTTCTGCTACTGGACTCCGCGCGGCGCCGAGTTTCCCAAGGGCGGTGCCATACTCACAGCGGAGGGGCGGAAGACCCACCATTATGGTCACGCCCAGCGAACCAATGCGGTGCTAAAGGCATGGGGACCGCACTTGATGCTGGCACGGGGAGAAGGAGCTTTCCGGCTGCGCGGGGGAGCAGGGGAGAATACGCCCGAGATGGTTCCGCTTCGACTGAGCGAAGGCGACTTCGTCGCAGGACTACTGACCCGCGACGACGGCCGCCACATGTTGTTGCTGCTTAACCACGATATTGCCTACAGCGCCTGGCCCACCGTGACGGCCCATCCCGACAAGATGCAGGAGATATGCCGGGATACCGGGCGAATCATTGCCCCTTTGGACGACAGTCCCGACATGGAGGGGCTGCAACTGGGGATGCAACCGGGCGATGCGCGTTTGTTCATCTGGGGAGGCGAGGAAGGATGAATCATGGCAAGCACAAGGCAGTGCGCATCCTCGTGGCGGGTGTGCTGATATACGCCATCGCCCAGGGATTGATGTGGTATTCGACGCCTTCCGGGGTCACCCGTGAAGCGGTGAGTATCACCGGGCCCAAAGAGCGTGAATGCCAGGGCAGCCTTTGGCTACCGGAAACGCCGCCCAAAGGCGTAATGCTTATTGGGCACGGCGTATCATGCAACCAGGGTGTCACCGCCACGATTGCGAAGGCCTATGCTTCAGAGGGCTATGCCTCGGTCGCGTTCGACTTCTGGGGGCATGGGCGTTCGCTGGAAAGTTTCGATTGGCAAAGCAACCCGGACCAAGTGCTGGCCTGGTGCAACTGGGCACGCGCCACCTATCCGGGGCTTCCCTTGGGCTACCTTGGGCATTCCATGGGCGGCTTTGCTGGAAGCGAAGCCTTCTCGCGCGAGCCCGTCGTGGACGCGTTCATATCCATGGGCGCCTTGCCGCGCAAGTTTCCCGAAGTGAAGACCCTGGTGGCCGCCGGACAGTTTGAGGAGTTGTTCACCCCCGAGCGCGCGCGCGAGGTCGCGGCCGGCAAGGCCGAGGTGCTTATCAGTCCTTACAGCAACCATGCAGCCGAGACGTGGGACCCGGTGCTCATTCGCGACATGGTGGCTTGGATGGATGAGTCGCTGGGTTTTGCGCCCACGCGCAGCTTTCCGTGGGGCAGGTTCACGGCGGCGATGCTTGCCGTCCTTCTTGGAAGCGGCGCCTGCCTGATGATCGCGGCGGGGGGCACACGCCTGCTGCGGGGAAGCAGCACGCTGCGCAAGGCGCACGAAACGTCCAGAGGCTGGAGCCTGAATCCTTACCGTGTCGCAGGCCGGGCCATGGGATTGCGAGGCTACGGAACGCCACCCGTGTCGAACTCAGCGGCACGGGCGATGATGCTGGGGCTGCTCTTCGCGCTGCTGTTCCTCATCCCCTTGTCGCTGCTGTTGCACCACGACATTTTCACCAGTCGTGTGGATCATGCGCCCCGGGCCATGGCTTGGGGGATTGCAGCGCTGGTCCTGCTGCTGCCGGGCTGGCTCGATGTGACCGCGCTGGAACGCGTGGCCATTCGTCGAGGCTGGCAGCGTTTCGCGGTGGCGGCGCTCACCCGGGCCACGCCGCTGGTGGTCATCGCCGTGGTCATGCGGGCGCTCGTTCCGGCATCGGCTTTCGGCGGGATGATGCTCTGCATTCTGGCTTTTCTGCTGGTCATGCGGTCGCTGATGCACGCGATTGTCACCCGTAGCGCCGGGGATTACCGCGCGGGGATTATCACATCCGCCGTGACCTTGGGCTGGGTCTTCATGTTCTGGTTCCCTATGACCTGGTGAGGGGAGTCACGAAGGCAAGCGGGGCTTGAGGAACTCCAAGATTTTATCCGCTGCGAGCGCGTGCCCGGCCGTCGTCGGGTGAATCATGTCGGCAAGCAGGGCGTCCATGCCTGCTTCCGTGAATGCAGGATGCAGATTCAGGACGTCGATGCCAAGGCCTTCCAACAAGTGCGTCTGAGTTTCGGCGTGTATGCCTCCTGCGTCGTTCTTGTCGGGGAAGACGACCGTCACCAGCGGGACCCCTGCTTCTTTAGCCAGGGAAGCCATGCCTTCGTAGCTGCGTTGCACCAGCGATTTATCCGCACGGCTTTCCCGCCAGAGCATCCACCGAAGCTTGGCGAAGTCGTAGGTGCGCGACCAGGTGCGCGTGAAGTGCCGCCATAATCCTGCGTCGTATCCGATCTGGTTGTCATTGGAACAATAGCCCACCAGAATTAGATCGGGATGGTAGGCCATGCCTTTCGAGCGCAGCAGTTCCAGTTCCTGCGCCGCGTTGTAGCCGCCCACGCCTAGGTTATAGACCTCATAACGGCGGCCCGTGGGAGCGGTCTCGTTCAGCCGTTGTTCGAGAATCTCTGGGTAAATCTCGTTCTGGCGTTGCAGCCAGCCGAAGGTTACGGAATCGCCGATGACGATGATACGGTAGACATCCTTGGGCTTCTCGAGGCTAAACTCGCCATCGCGAAAGCCGTGGCTGTTGATCTCTATCTCCTCGCTTAGCTTGACGCCGGGGCGCAATTCATAAACGAGATGGGGGTTGTCCGATTTGACATGGACGATGCTGTTGCCATCGTCCTGCCACTTGAAGCGCTCAAAGTTCGCGGGATCCACATCCCATGCCGCGCCATCCACGGTCGGGTCTTGTTGCACGAAGATCCCGGCGCGAAGCAGCAACGCATGCTCATAACGCGCGAGTATCCATTCGCAGAGGGCAAATGCAACGAGCAGCGACACGCCAAGCAAAGCGGCATTGGCCAGCCAGGCGGGTCGCCCTGATGGTGCCGCCATGCTACCTGCCGTCCCGGGGTCGGTTCATGAGGTGCTTGAGGTGGTACACGAACTCATGTGCTTCACGGGGGCTCAGGGTGTCTGGTTCAACGAGCGAGAGCTCCTTCTCGACGGCGGAGGGCTCGGCTGGACCTGCGGGGCCAAAGAGGTACATCTGCTGCGGCAGACCCGCGCTGGCAGGGTTGCCCGCCTCCAGGGATTCCAGTATCGCACGGGCCCGGCGAATCACGCTGTTGGGCAGACCTGCCAGCTTGGCCACCTGAATGCCATAACTGTGATCCGCGCCGCCTTCGACGATACGGTAAAGAAACACCACGCGCTCGCCCCATTCGCGCACAGCCACGTTGAGGTTCTTGGCGCGTTCCAGCTTGTCGCCAAGCTCCGTGAGTTCATGGTAGTGCGTGGCGAAAAGCGTCTTGGCGCGTATGTGGTCATGGATGTGTTCTGCCACCGACCATGCGATGCTGATGCCATCGAAGGTCGAAGTGCCGCGCCCTATCTCGTCAAGCACGAGGAGGCTCTGCGCCGTCGCGGTATTGAGGATGTTGGCCGTTTCGATCATCTCGACCATGAAGGTGCTCTCGCCCCGGGCCAGGTTGTCCGAAGCGCCAACGCGGGTGAAGATGCGATCGACCAAGCCAATGCGGGCGCGGCGTGCCGGCACGAAGGAGCCGATCTGCGCCATCAAGGTGATAAGGGCGACCTGCCGCAGATACGTGCTTTTGCCCGCCATGTTGGGGCCGGTGACGATGTGCAGCGCGGAGGCATCGGGGTCCAGCCGGGTATCGTTCGGCACGAACTCGCTGGATTTCATGAGATGCTCCACCACGGGATGACGGCCATCCTCGATGTGGATGGCGCCACTCGTGTCGAGCTCGGGCTTGGTGTAACTCTTTGCCGCTGCGACCTCGGCCAGGGAGGTCAGGACATCGAGCGTGGACAGGGCCTCGGCGGTGCCGTAGATACGCGCGGCCTGCGCGGCTACGCGCTCCCGGAGCTTCACGAATACGCTGTACTCGAAGGACTGTAGCCGCTCTTCGGCGCTGAGGATTTCCTCCTCGCGCTCCTTCATGGCCGGAGTGATGTAGCGCTCGGCGTTGACGAGGGTCTGCTTGCGGATGTAGTCGGCGGGGACTAGATGGGCGTTGCCCTTCGACACTTCGATGAAATAGCCGAAGACCTTGTTGTAGCCGATCTTCAAGTTGCCAATGCCGGTGCGAGCGCGCTCCCCCGCCTGCATGGCGGCTATCCAGTCTTTCCCGCCGCGAACAAGGCCCCGGAGGCGGTCTAGCTCGGGGTCGAAGCCGTCACGTATCAGGTTGCCTTCGTTCAGCGCCAGGGGCGGTTCATCGACGATGGCGCTGGCAATCCATTCGCTCACATCGTGGAGTGGATCGAGGGCGCTCCGCAATTCCGCGAGCAGGCCGGCATCGACGCCCGCGAGGAGTTCCAGCAGACTGGGGACCTGCCCCAGCGATACCTCGAGCGCCTTCAAGTCCCGGGCGTTGCCTGACTTCGCCGTGAGTCTGCCCATGAGGCGCTCGATGTCCGCGATGCCCTTGAGGTGATCGCGGAGGGAGAGGCGAAGCCCTGCGTCATCGTGGATGGCCTCGACGGCATTGAGGCGGTTGCAAAGCGCGGCGGCATCGAGAAGCGGGTGCAAAATCCAGAAGCGCATCTTGCGCCCGCCCATGCTGGTGAGGGTGCGGTCGAGCACGCCGAGCAGGGTGCTGCGCCGTGATTTTTCCCCGAGCGACTCGACGAGCTCGAGGTTGCGCTGGGTGTTCCCATCGAGCACAACGTAGCCCGAGGGGCTGTATCGGCGGGGCAGCTGCAGGTGGGGCACGGTTTCGCGCTGGGTTTGGCGCACATAGGACAGCACCGCCCCGGCGCAGGCGGCTGCCGCGGGCTCGTCCTCCAGACCGACCCCCTTCAGGGTCTGCAATTCAAAGAGGTCCAGCAGCAGGTCGCGGCTGTTCTGCGGGTCGAATTCGTTGTGGCTGCGGCGCGTGAAGGTGATGTGTGGAAAGGAGCCGCTGAGTCGGGAAAGGAGCGGAGCCTCCAGCATTTCCGGGTAGAGAACTTCGCGCGGATTCATGCGCACGAGCTCGTCGACGAGGGTTTGTTCGAGATTGCCCTCGACCCGAGCCACCAGGAACTCACCGGTGGTGACGTCGACGAAGGCGAGTCCCGCATCATCGTTCATCACCGAGAGCGCCGCGAGATAACTGTTGGAGCGATCATCAAGCAGGTCGGGCTCGGTCACGGTGCCGGGGGTGATGGTGCGAATCACCTCGCGCTTGACGATGCCCTTCGCTTCCTTGGGGTCCTCCACTTGATCGCAGATGGCGATGGTGCGTCCTGCCTGGATGGCCTTGGCCACGTAGCCATCCACGGCGCGCACGGGCACCCCCGCCATGGGGATGCGCTGCTCCTGCGAGTCGCCGTCACGCGAGGTGAGCGTGATGCCGAGAAGCTCGGCGGCTTCAAGCGCGTCCTCGAAGAACAGCTCGTAAAAGTCGCCCATGCGAAAAAAGAGCAACGCATCGCCCGCTTCGGCCTTGGCCTGCATGAACTGGCGCACCATGGGCGTCACCCGGTCGGGCCGCACGTCGGCAAGCTTGAGCCATGATTTCTGCATCGTGAACTTCTACTTCAGTGTACTTTGTGAGCAGGTTGGTGCGAAGTCTTTCAAGAGTGGTCTGACAAATCATGTTCCTGTCAAGCAAGGTATGGCCCAGGCACCGCGTCCATCACGCCTGGCAAGCAGATCGGCTGAGGCAGCGTGGTCGTCATGAAAGTACTGGGTGGCCGAATCGATATTCAGGGCACGACCAAGGCGATAACTGATGTTGCCATAGTGGCAAAGAAGTGTAGATTTGAAGCCCTCATTCAGACTGGTGGCAGGTTTCGCATTACCACGCAGGCATTCCAGGAAATTCTCCACGTGCAATTCATCAGCACGCCTTGAGTCGAACCTTTCAACAGACTGCCCGTTGCCATCAAAAGCTTCCCAGCCGCCACCGTGTCTTGCGAGAAGCAACTGCTGGCGTGTTCCATAAAACTCTATGCGCGTTCCGTTAAAGGGCCAAGGTGTGTCCACCGTCTGGGAAGCCACATGCGGATCTTTTTTCATGTACTTCGTCCATAGCATCTGCTCCAAGGATACGGTCAAGCCGGGAAAGTCATAGAGCACAGTCTGCGTGTCGGGGGTCTCTTGCGTATCATCGAAATTGAACTTACCGCCGCTGCTGTAGACTTTTGAGGGCAGATCGAGGTCAAGGAGATAGCGCACGATATCGAACTGGTGCACGGCGTCATTCATGATGTCGCCGCCCGAGTACTCCCAGAACCAGTGCCAGTTGTAGTGAAAGTGATGTGGGTGATACGGGCGATCCGCTGCAGGCCCGAGCCAAAGATCGTAGTTGACACCTTCAGGCAAATCCGCCTTAGAATTCGGACTCAGGGGAGGTCTTGCCTTGTTGTTTAGGACCCTCACGAAATGAACGTTTCCAAGAGCCCCTGATTCAATGTATTCCTTCGCCGCACGAATGCAGGGCATACTGCGATTCTGTAGTCCTGCCTGCACAACGGAGCCACTGGCCTGTTCTGCGGCGAGCATCTGCTGGCCCTCCCAAATATTGTGGCAAACGGGCTTCTCAACGTAGACATGCTTGCCCGCCTGGCAGGCACGGATGGAAGCAAGTGCATGCCAATGATCGGGTGTTGCGACGACAAGTGCGTCTAATTCGGGGAGATCCAGCACGCGCCGGAAATCTTGTTCACAGACAGGGGCAACGGCTCGGTGTTCGGAGAGTTTCGCTGAAGCATGACGAAAGAGTTTGCTGTCAGGATCAACGAGGTAGGCAACGTCTACGCCATGTTGCTGAACGAACATGGAAAGCAGTTCTGAACCGCGGTTCCTCACGCCCATCAGCCCCAGCGTGATTTTTTCGTTGGCACCAAGGGTATTGACCGAAAAGGCGGGCGAAGCGGCAATCGCCATAGAGGTACTAAACGCAAGGAAGTCGCGGCGGTTCAGGCTTCCCGTCGAATTCTTCTTATGGGCACGTTTGCTCGCTGTCATGGTCTCGCTCTCCCTTCAGGGTTTCAGCGCAGTAACTCGCGAACCGTCGCCACCATCTCCCCTCGGGGAACGGTTTGCTGGCCGGTCTTGCCAGCTTCTCGGTAGGCGTCCCGGTCTTCGATTTCCTCGCGGGCGGCCTTGCCGTATTGCAGGTCCTTGATGGAGACCGTGCCGTTGTCGATTTCATCCTCGCCGAGAATGACCGCCACGGGAATGCCGTAGTGGTCGGCGTGGCTGAGCTGGTTGCCCATTTGCATCTTGTTCTTGGCGGCGAGGAAGGTCTCGGTCGCAATGCCGGCGCCGCGCAACTCGGTGGCGACCCGCAGGGTCTCCGCGCGTTTGACGTTGCCGGTGGTTACCACGAGCACCTGCACCGGGGTGCGCACGGGCTCGATGCAGCCGAGGTGGGTCAAGGCGGCCAGCAGACGGTCGAGCCCGACGGACATGCCCGTGCAGGCAATGGGACGATTCATGAATCGCTGCACCAGCTGGTTGTAGCGTCCTCCCCCCATGACCGAGCCAAACTGGGGGGCGGACGGGATGATCATTTCGAAAACCGGTCCCGTGTAGTAATCGAGTCCACGCGCGAGGCTGGGATCAAACACCGCATGCGCCTCGTCCACGTCGAGCGCCTCGAGGGCCTCGGCCAGCTCCGTCATTTCCTTGAGCGCCTGCTGGGTCAATTCGCTGTAGGGCATGCGTTCCGAGAGGTGCGCGACGGTCTCCGCGCGCGTTGCGCCTTTGATGGCTATGAAGTCGAGGATGCGGTCGATGGCGCGCGCATCGAGCCCTACCCCCGGAATGGGGTCACCGGAATCGTCCACACGCCCGTCCGCCAATTCACGGCGAATGTTGTCTTCGCCAACCTTCTGCAGCTTGTCGATGACACGCAGCACGTGCTTCTGCTTGGCGATATCGTGAATGCCGCAGTCCGCGAGGAGCGCATCGATGAGCTTCCGATTGTTGATCAGGATTCGGTGGTCGGGGGCCTGTGCGGCCTCGGTCATCACACGGCTCATTACCGAGATGATCTCCGCATCGATGGCCACGACGTCGGAACCGGCGGCGTCGATGTCGAACTGGGTGAACTGACGGAAGCGCCCGGGGGCTGGCTTGTCCGCGCGCCACACCGGGCCGATGGCGTACCGCTTAAACGGCGGCTTCAGCTTGTCCGGGTACTGCGCAAGCGTCCGCGCAAAGGGGACGGTAAGGTCGAATCGCAGGGCTATCTCCTCTTCCTCTGGACTTTGCAGGCGAAAGAGCTCCTTGTTGGTGTTTTCGCCCCCCGTGCCCAGCAAGGTTTCAAGGTATTCCAGGGCGGGCGTGTCCAGCGGAGAAAAGCCGTAGCGCTCAAAGATGGTTTCAATCCGGGCGATCAGGCGCTTCCGGGGGATGAGATCCTCGGGAAGAATATCCTGAAAACCGCGCAACAGACGCGGCTCCACCAGTTGGTTTTTCTTGGACATGGGCGACTCCAATCTACCCGTAAAGACAAACCCGGAGCATAGCAAAGGGGTGAAAGAGCGGTCAAAGCTCCATCGTAGAATGCGTAGATTTATAACCCGCATGCTACTTTCAGCAAGGCACAATGGACGCGGGCGCGATCGATTGTTACAATGCCGCCCCTTTTCCCGCCGGGGCGCCGAAATTGAGTCGTGACCTATCCACAGAGCCGCACCTGCGCGGGTTGAATCCCCGTCAATTGGAGGCGGTGATGCATACCGAAGGGCCCCTGCTGGTGCTGGCCGGGGCGGGCAGCGGCAAGACCCGGGTGATCACCTGCCGCGTGGGGCAGCTCATCGCGACGGGCCGGGCCGAGCCGTCTCAGATTCTCGCGGTAACCTTCACGAACAAGGCTGCCAACGAAATGCGCGAGCGCCTGCGGGGCCTCATTGGCGAGGGCGCCGCGTCGCCGGTGCGCATCAGCACCTTTCACTCCTATTGCCTGAACGTATTGCGCGAGCATTGCGAGCACATTGGCTACCGCAAGAATTTCAGCATTGCGGGGGAAGGAGACTCACGCGCGCTGATGCGGCGTGTGGTGGACGACCTGCCCACCCGTGAGGGCTTTAGTCCGGGCATCTTCCATGCGGAGATCAGCCTCTACAAGAACCGCAACGAATCGCCCGATCCGGAGCTCAAGCGTCCCGTGGCCACGGCCACCGAGGAGCGCTATGTCGAGCACATGCACACGGTTTTCCAGCGCTACAACGCGGCGCTCCGCGCGGCGAACTCGATGGACTTCGACGACCTGATGCTCCAGACGCTGCGGCTATGGCGCGAGCATCCGCGTATCGGGAAGCATTGCCGAGACACGTTCCGCTATGTTCTCGTCGACGAGTACCAAGACACGAACCAGGTGCAGTTCGAGTTGATGAAATACCTCGTGCAGGACCACGAAAACCTGTGCGTGGTGGGGGACGACGACCAGTCGATCTACGCATGGCGGGGGGCAGACTCCCGAATCATCCTCGACTTCGACAAGCACTTTCCCAAGGCCAGGGTGATCACGCTGGACCAGAACTACCGCAGTACCGAGACGATCCTGCGGGCCGCGAACGCGGTGATTGGCAACAATGCCGCGCGCCGTGAGAAGCGGCTCTGGTCGGAACTGGGCAAAGGCAGGGCCATCGACTGGTTTGTCGTGGCGGATGAAGACGCGGAAGCCAAGGAGGCCATCGCTTGGCTGAGACTCATCCAGGAGAAGACGGGGGCCAAATGGAGCGACTTCGCCTTTCTCTACCGCTCGAACCAGCAATCGCAGTTGCTTGAGATTGCCCTGCGGCAGGCGGGAATTTCGTACGTGGTGATTGGCGGCCAGGACTTCTTCGAGCGCGCTGAAGTGCGCGATGTCATCAGTTACCTCAAGGTGATTGCCAATCCGCGCGACGAGGCGGCATTTCTCCGCGTGATCAACATGCCGCGGCGGGGCATAGGCGACCACACGCTTCACCGCGTGCATGAACTGTGCATCGAGAAGAACTGCTCGCTCGGCCAGGCCCTGGCCGAGATACTCAAGGCGGGCAAAGAATCTCCTTCGGCCCAGCAGGAATTGCTCGACCCCGAGATGGGATTCTCTCCCGCCCAGCAATGGACGCGCACGGAGCAGGGCATCCGTGAGTTCCTGTCCATACTCAAGACCTTCCGCGAGAAGTTTCAGGCGGCCGGTGGCAAGGACCTTCGCTCCATTGTGGAGGATCTCATTCTCGCGATTGACTATCGGGGTGAGTTGGAGCGCACCTGTAAGAACAAGGCGCAGGTCGAGTCGCGCTGGGAGAACATTGAGTATGTGCTCAAGGCGGTGGGGGACTATGAGGCGCGCGCGAAGGAACCGAGCTTGCGGGGCTTCCTTGACGAGTCACACCTGACGGGTGACAACCCCATGCAGACCAAGGAAGAGCGGTTGAAGAAGGGGGTCACCCTGATGACCATCCATAGCGCGAAGGGGCTGGAGTTTCCTTTTGTGTTTCTTTTCGGCTGTGAAGAAGGGCTGATGCCACACAAGAAATCAATCGAACAAAACAGCATTGAAGAAGAGCGGCGTTTGTTCTACGTTGCGCTAACGCGGGGCAAGCGCCATGTGACTCTATTCGAATCCCTTTCACGAACGAGCAATGGCAAAGAGCGATTGACCGCGACTTCCCGGTTCATGAAGGAGATTCCGGCAGAGCTGCTGAATTCCCGGGTGCTTGCTGCGCGCGATGGTGTCGTAATGGGTTACGATGGACAGCCAGAGCAAGCGCCAAAGAATAACGTCGAAGTTGTTTTCAAGAAGCGCGGGCAAAAGAATGCTTCACGTAATTCGCAACGTTCCTAACTTCGAGACGCAGAACTGACGGTATGTGGGGAACAAATCATTAGAGGTAGCCAGTGTGACGGTGCATGGTGCCGAAGACAAGAACTCGCCGGTTGCTCGGTTAGGTCGCAAGTCCGCCCAGCTTCGCGCAACATTCTGGTGCTGCGTGGGGCTGCTTTGGCTATTAGCACTTTTCGCTGCAGGAGAGGCTTTGGCGCGCCTATCTACCGCACGAATCTTGGACTCCGGTGCGAAGTGCCAACAAGAGCGAGCAGACACAAACGCAGCTGCCCTGCGTGAGGCGCTCCCTGCAGAAACTCTCGCCCAGCCTGGTTTTGATGAACGCGCAATCGAGTTTGCCGACTCGAATGAGACACAGCGCCAGAGCTGGGTAAACGACCGAAGCGAAGCCGTGATTATTTGCGACGGCACAGGGCGCGTCCTCGATGCATATAAGCCAGATACCGACTTGTCAGTATGCATGATTGCTGATTATCTGATGGATGATCGAACGGTTCTTGAGCAGTTGCGCGATCTGTATCAAGATCCCGCTTTGGCCGGTCCGGTTGAAACGCTCGAAAATGCACTCCAAGCGGGATATCCCATGGATATTCTCTGGCCTCAGCCGCTCGCGCGTCCTGGGCAACAGGTGGAGCTATTTCAGGTTCGTCTACGCAGGCTGACCGGGCATGAGCAAGAACGGCGGATGTTCTTCTTGCGACGATCAGTTTGGGAAACATGGGGTCGTACCTACAGACCGAACGTGCACGTGACCGACGGGTTCGAGTGGTCCGCCGATGAGTTGCCAACCTATGTATTCGGCACGAACACCTACGGTTTTCGAGGCGGTGATGTTTCCGTTCCCAAGCCCAAGGGAGTTTACCGTATCGTATGTCTCGGCGGATCAACGACGGCGGAGGGTCCCACGGATGAACTCACCTATCCTGCTTTACTCCAGGAACGCCTGCGGGATCACTTTCGAAGGAACGACATAGAGGTCGTGAACGCGGGAAGACATGGAAGCAGCGTTGCTAACGAAGCGGATTCAATTGACGACATTCTTTCCCTCGAGCCAGACTTGGTTTTACACTACAATTTCGTCAACGACTACCGATCTATGGCATGCAGCATTTGGTCGCGCCCCGGCGAGACGCGCAGCTTTAGCGCATGGTGCCGTTCTTATCTCTACCGCTCTCATCTACTGCGCCGTTTGCTTGGCGCGTGGCTCATGCCTAGCCGAGCAGAGATTCGAGTTGATATGAAAGACTTCGTGACCGAGCCGCTCCATCAGATCGCAACTCAGCTTCGGGCGAATGACGTAGAAGTGGGCTTGATGAGTTTTTCCTGTCCGTCTCCCAGCCGGGAAAACATGGTCGAACGCGCATTTTTCGAGTACTGTCACTATCGGTGGTTGTTCGAACGGCACTTGAACGGTTTCAGGGGTTATGCCGAGTTCGTGGACCTTCACAATGAAACCCTTCGCGAGATTGCTGCAAAAACGGGAGCCCAGTATCTTCCGGTTGCAGAGGCGCTGAACCAACACACGGCCCTTTTCACTGATATATGTCATCTCAACCTTGAGGGTATTCAACGCAAAGCTGAGATCGTGGCTGGGCTCGTCATTGAGCGCTTTACGCTTGCCCCCTCCAACGCCTCGACCTTAAGCGTTGAATGAACCTTCAACCCTGGCTCTTGGTGTGGGGACCCCTCCTGTTTCTGAAGACTTTCCTCTGGCTCGTTTCGATGACGGCGGGTGTCGCTTTTCCCATGCTTGGGGTATACTCCATAAGTTCACTGAGGGGTACTGGAAGGCGAGGGATCCATGCGCATTTCAACAGGGGTAGTGTTGTTCGCATTGCTGGCGGCGGCGTTCATGGGGGAGGCCG
>JBJOID010000227.1:0-3286 GCA_046047315.1 Candidatus Hydrogenedentota bacterium
CCAGTGCGGCTTCAAGGCCTTCACCGCCCGCGCGGCCACCTCCGTCTTCAGCCGCCTGAGTGTCGAGCGATTCGCCTTCGACGCCGAGGCCCTCTACATCGCCGGACGCCTCGGGCTGCGCATCGAGGAGATCCCCGTCCACTGGGAAAACGCCCCGGACACCCGGGTGCATCCACTCGCCGATTCCACGCGCATGGTGTGGGACGCCCTGCGCATTCGCATCCGCGCCGCCACGGGCGCGTATGGACCACGCGCTCGAGACTGACCCGCCTGTATCCCCGCGTGTCGGCTAGGCGAAGAGCGCGTCCACCGGCTGGCCAAGGCCGTCCTTGGTGACGTAGAAGGGGCGTTCCTCGATCACGTAGTTCGTCTTCGGGGAAATGCCCATCGCGGTGTACATGGTGGCGTGCAGGCTCATGATGTCCACGGGGTTCTCGATGGTCTTGCAGGGGCGCTCGTCCGCCGTCTTGCCGTAGAGGAATCCCTTCTTCGTGCCGCCGCCGAACATCAGCACCGCGCCCGCGTCGGTGAAGTGGCGGTGCATACCGTAGTGCTTGAGCTCGGTCAGCTTCTCCGGCACTTCCACCTGGTTCTTCACCGGGTTCTCGGGCTTGCCCTCCGTGATGCAGTCGCGGCTAAATTCGGTGGCCAGCACGACCAGCGTGCGATCGAGCAGGCCGCGCTCCTCCAGGTCGAGCACCAGCTGCGCGATGGGCGCGTCGATCATCCGCTTCAATTCCACCTGCCGCGTGTGCCCGTTCTCGTGCGTGTCCCAGTATTCAAAGGGAATGTACTCGGTGGTCACCTCGATGAAGCGGGCGCCCGCTTCGCAAAGGCGCCGTGCAAGCAGGCAGCCCAGGCCGAAGCGACCGGTGTTGTAGCGGTCGTACACTTCCTTCGGCTCGAGCGACAGATCGAAGGCGCGCGACGCCGGCGAATTGAGCAGACGGTGCGCGTTGTCCATCGCCTTGGTGAAGGATTCCTGGTGATGCTCGCCCATGTAGTCGCGCATCGGCGAAGCGTCGAGCATCTTCTGGTAAAAGGCGTAGCGGTTCTGGAAGCGCGACGGCGACATGCCCGCCGGCGGCTGCACCGCCTGCTGCGCCACCGAGGGATCCGGCACGAAGAAGGGGCCAAATTCCGACCCGAGGAAGCCCGCCGTGTGGAAAGCCTTCAGCTCCTCGCCCTCGCCCACGTCGAAGCGCTGGCCGATGTCGATGAAGGCCGGCATGTCCGGGTTCAGCGGGCCCAGCGTGCGCGCAATCATCGCCCCGATATGCGGCGCCGCCACGCTGAGCGGCGGGGCATAGCCCGTGTGCCACATGTACTGGTGGCGCGAGTGGAGGATGAAACCAAGATCGGCCGCCTGGTAGGTGCGGATCAGCGTCACGCGGTCCATCACCTTCGCGATCTCCGGCAGCCCCTCGCTCAGCTTGATGTTGTCCACCACCGTGTCAATCGATGGGAAGGTGCTCAACACACGCGCCGGGTCGAGTCCCACCTCGAAGGGGGTATACGCCTTCGGGTCAAAGGTCTCCGTGGCCGCCATGCCGCCGCCCATCCACAGCACGATCATCCGGTCGGCACGCGCATCGATGCGCGGCACCTCCTCCCCGAACGCCGGCATCGGGTACTTCGCGGCAAGCGCGGCAATCGTTGCGGCACTGGCGGACTTCAGGAAATCGCGTCGGCTTGGATTCGAGAAATACATCGCTTTCTACACTCCATTTGGCGGAACCAGCCGCTTTCGGGTCTCATGTCGCGTTCGAAAGAACATCCCCTGGCATGCGTCGGGAACACCGCCGCATGCCAACCCCTACCAAGGGGGACCGTGCTTTGCCTCGACGCCTTGTGTCCCCCTTGGAGGGGGGGCGAGACCGAGGGTGCCGAGGTCTCGACGGGGGATGTTACGTCTGTAATAAACCTTTTCAATTCCTCAATCGGCATTATATCAATACAACAACTGGAACTCCGGCAGCATGATCAACGTCCAGAGCAAATCCTCCACTCCCTCGCGGTTCACCGTGTCGCCCACCAGCGTGGTGGCCAGCTGAAGCTCGTCGGGCGTGTGGGCGCGCTGGAGCCCGCCCCGGTAAAGGTCAAGAATCATGCGGCGGGGCTGGCCCTCCGCCTCGGCAATCAGCGCTTCCGCCGCCCGCGATACCCGCTTCGCCAGCGTGCCGCCATTGGTCAGCTCAAGGAATTGCAGCGTCGTGCTCGCGTTGTCCCGCCGTGTCGTCACCTGCTCGCGGTTGGTGCGGCCAAGCGCGCGCGTCAGCGGGTCGCTGGCCAGCCGCCATGCCCGCACCGGGCCCGAGGGCTTCTCGTCCTTGCGCTCGGCAGGCTTGAGGAACTTGGGCGATTCCTGCCACACCCCCGTCATCCGCGAGAGCGCATCGTAGAATTGCTCGGCGCTCATCCGCCGCACCGCCGGGCCCGCGAACACATACGGCGCGTCCGGCTCGGGGTTCGCGGTAACCGCCCGCCACCGATACGCCTTCGAGGTCATCAGCACGCGCAGGGTGCGCTTGAGATCATAGCCGTGGTTCACCAGGTCTTGCGCCAGTGCATCGAGCAACTGCGGATGCCATGGCTCATTCTCAATCACGTCCACCGGCTCCACGATGCCGTGGCCGAACAGCGCGGCCCACAGCCGGTTCACGATGGTGCGGGTGAAAAAGCCGTTGGCGGGCGTGGTGATCAACTCCGCCACGCGGCGCTGCCGCTCGCGCAACGAAAGGCTGCCATCGATCTCGCCCAGCTCGGGCCAGAGAAACTTGTACGGCGCGGGCTCGCCCGTCGGCACGTCGCAGCGCACCATGCCCATCGGCTCGGGACTGAAGGCGTTGGCCAATCCAAAGGCGTCTGCCAGCTTCCAGTGGTTGATAAAGCTGTCATGGCACGACGCGCATTTCATGTTCACGCCAAGGAAAACCTGCGACACGTTCGACGAGGCTTGCATCGCGGGCAACTGCACGGTCGCGTTGTCACCGCGCCACACGATGCCCTTGATGAAGCCCTCCGACGAGGGACGCGGGTCCACCAGTTCCTTCACGAACTGGTCGTAGGGCTTGTTCTCCAACAGCGCCTGATAAAGCCAGTCGGTGATGGGCGAACGCCCCCCGTCGATGTAGCCCGTGCCCTCGAAGTCGTTCCGAAGCAGGTCGTTCCAGAACGACATCCAGTGCTCGGCGTAGGCCTCGTTGTCGGCCAGCAGCGCGTCCACCAGCCGCTCGTGCTTGCCGGGCGACTGGTCCTTCTTGAACGCCTGCACCGCTTCCGCCGT